>JBJTCK010000089.1:0-30506 GCA_046091825.1 Actinomycetota bacterium
TTACGCAAGAGCATTGTGGTGGTCAAAGGCGGGTAAGACCAGAATTGCAACGAGCACCCCCGCACATTCCGGGGATGTCGATGAGGTGGTTGAAGACGCTCAGGCGCCCCAGCGGGTCTGGCCGAACCGGTAACCCACGGACCTGACGGTCTGGATCAGGTTCGCGTGCTCCTCGCCGAGCTTTGCCCGCAGGCGCCTGATGTGCACGTCCACCGTACGCGCGCCGCCGTAGTACTCGTAGCCCCACACACGTGACAGCAACATCTCGCGCGTGAACACCTTGCCCGGGTTCTGGGCGAGGAACTTCAGCAGCTCGTACTCCATGAACGTGAGGTCGAGAGGGTTCCCGTTGAATGATGCCTGGTAGGTCTCGAGGTTCAGCACGAGTCCGCTGTGCTCCACCAGGTCGGCGCGCATGGCGGTGCCGTTCGATCGGGAGAACATGTGGCGCAGGCGCGCCTCCAGCTCCCGGGGGTGGAACGGCGAGAGGCAGAAGTCGTCGAACAGGTCGTCGCGCAGCTCGAGGTCGCCGAGCTGCGCGCCGGAGACGAGCAGCATCACCGAGTTCACCGGATTGTCGCGCTTGCGCAATGACCTGGCGAATGCCCACGCGCCCTCCGGGTCCTCCTCGGCCGAGATGACGGCCCCCGCCCAGCCCGCCTGGGGCTCGGTCTTGGCTGCCTCCTCGGCAGATGCGGCGGCCTTCCACCTGAACCCCGCGAGGTCGAGCGTGCGCGCGAGGTCCGGCGACGGTGCCGCCGGGAAGACCACGAGCATGTCGAGGGGATTCATCGCGCGTCCGGCCACCTTCTCAGATCGACCGCAGGTAGGTCTTCAGCTCGAAAGGGGTGACCTGGGTCTTGTACTGGCGCCACTCGCGGTGCTTGTTGCGAAGGAACCAGTCGAAGATGTGCTCGCCGAGAGCCTCGTGCACGAGCGCGGACTCCTCCATGAGGCGCAGAGCGTCATCCAGCGACTGCGGCAGCTGCTGCACGCCGAGCTTGGCGAGCGAGGTGTCGTCCATCTCGAACAGGTTCGCATCGGCCTCCGGGGCCAGCTCGTAGCCTTCGCGCACGCCCTTCAGGCCGGCGGCGAGGATCACAGAGAAGGCGAGGTACGGGTTGCACGCCGGGTCGGGGGAGCGGTACTCGATGCGCGTGGCGGATGCGCTCCCGCGCTTCGGCACCGGCACGCGGATGAGGCCGCTGCGGTTGTTGCGCGCCCACGTCATGTGAACCGGCGCCTCAAACCCGGGAACGAGGCGCTTGTAGCTGTTCACCGTCTGGTTGGTGACGGCGGTGATCTCGGCCGCGTGGAACAACAGACCCGCCATGAACGACTTCGCCGTGGACGACAGGTTGTACGGATCGGCGGGGTCGAAGAAGGCGTTGTCCTCGCCCTTGAAGAGCGAGAGGTGGAGGTGCATGCCGGAGCCCTGGATGCCCTCGAGGGGCTTGGGCATGAACGTCGCATGCACGTTGTGCATCGCGGCGATCTCCTTCACGATCATGCGGAACGTCATGATGCTGTCGGCCATGGTGAGGGCGTCCGTGTGGCGCAGGTCGATCTCCTGCTGGCTCGGCGCATCCTCGTGGAACGAGTACTCCACCGAGATGCCCCTGGCCTCGTGCGTGCGGATCGTCTCCTTGCGCAGCGACGATGCGACGTCTGTGGTGGTGAGGTCGAAGAAGCTGCCCTCGTCGAGCGGCACGGGGACCTCGCCGGGCTTAGGCGGGGCGAAGTAGAAGTACTCCATGTCGGGGGCCACGAGGAACTCGAACCCCTGCTTCTGCGCCGCAGTCAGGTTGCGGCGCAGAACCTGGCGGGGGTCGCCGTCGAATGCTGCGCCGTCGAGGTCGTGGATGTCGCAGAACACACGCGCCTCGGCACTCTTGCCGTCCACCCACGGGAGGATTTCGAAGGTGTTCGGGTCCGGGATGGCGAGGACGTCGGCTTCCTGCACGCGGCTGAAGCCATCGATCGAGGAACCGTCGAACGTCATGCCGTCCTCGAGCGCGTTCTCCAGCTCGGCCGGGCTGATCGCGAAGGACTTCAGGTTGCCGAGCACGTCGGTGAACCACAGGCGCACGAGCCGCACGCCGCGCTCCTCGACAGTCCTCAACACGTACTCGCGCTGCTGGTTCAGCATCTCGCTCATCTCCTCAGTCTGCCGATGCAACCCGGCGGGGGCTACCGGGTATCCCGGAAGCGTTGTGTTTTCAGGGGGAAACGGCAACGGGGGGCCTTCCGGCCCCCCGCACCATGTTCTTTGGTCGCTCCGTGGCGGTCAGCCGCAGACGGTCTCGAGGATGAGACGGGTCACCAGGTAGGGGTCGCAGTTCGCGTTCGGACGGCGGTCCTCGGCGTAGCCCCGCTTGTCGCGGGCCACCTGCCAGGGGATGCGCACCGAGGCACCGCGGTTCGACACGCCGTAGGAGTACTTGTTCCACGGGGCGGTCTCGTGCTTGCCGGTGAGGCGGCTCTGGATGTCGTGGCCGTAGTTCTCCACGTGCTCCATCACGCGCGTGCCCAGCTTCTCGCACGCCGCGATGATCGCGTCGTAGTTCTCGCGCATCGCGCGGGTGGAGAAGTTGGTGTGCGCACCTGCGCCGTTCCAGTCACCCTTCTCGGGCTTGGCGTCGAACGAGATGACGACGTCGAAGTCCTCGGCGATGCGGTGGAGCAGCCAGCGGGCCACGTACATGTGGTCAGAGACGGTCAGTGCGTCGCCGGGCCCGATCTGGAACTCCCACTGGCCGGGCATGACCTCGGCGGTGGTGCCCGAGATGCGCAGGCCGGCGTCGATGCAGGCCTGGGTGTGCAGCTCGATGATGTCGCGGCCGACGACGCGGCCCGCGCCGACGCCGCAGTAGTACGGGCCCTGGGGCTTCGGGTAGCCGCCCACGGGGAAACCGTAGGGGGTGCCGTCGAGACGGAGCATCGTGTACTCCTGCTCGATGCCGTACCACATCTCCTGGTCCTTGAACCTTGTCTGCGCTGCGGCTGCGGCTGCACGGGTGTTCGTGGGGTGCGGCTCGCCGGTGGATGCGAGGAGCACCTCGCAGAGCACGAGAATGTTCTTGCCGCCGCGGATCGGGTCGGCGCAGTGGAAGACCGGCTTCAGGATGCAGTCGGAGGACTCGCCGGTGGCCTGCTCGGTGGAGGAGCCGTCGAAGCCCCACTCGTCGATCGGCATGTCGGTGAGGGCACCCGCATAGTCGGGGATGACCTTGGTCTTGGAGCGCAGCAGCGGCGTGGGTGACGTTCCGTCGATCCAGATGTATTCGGCCTGAATGGGCACGGTGGCTTCCTTTACCTGTCGTGGGTCCCGGGGGTCCCTCTGATGTAGTGGTTTCAAGGATGTCAGCAGGCAGTTTCTTTGCCATGTTCGGTTTGTAAACGCTGTGTGAACCGACCCAGGGCGGCCTGCCCGGGTCCCAGAACGGGCAGGAAGCAGGCAACCTCCTGTGGATAATCGCCTCGCTAGCCTCGGGAACGTGAACCGCAGCGCCCCTGACGATGGCCCTTACCGTGGCTAAGGCGCCCGGGACCCTCCGGGTCGCGCTCTCGCAGCTGAACCAGACCGTCGGCGACCTCGCCGGCAACACGGCACGGATGCGTGCCGACCATGCCCGGGCGGAGTCCGCCGGGGCCGACATCGTGGTGTTTCCCGAGCTGGCCGTCACGGGGTACCCGCCCGAGGACCTGGTGCTGAAGCCCCAGTTCGTGAAGGACAACATGCGGGCTCTCGCCGAGTTCGCCCTCTCGACGGCAGGTTCCTCGTGCTGGGCACTCGTCGGGTTCGTGGAGGCGAGGGACGGCCGGCTCCACAACGCGCTCGCTCTGTGCGGCAAGGGCGAGGTCATGGCCGTGTACCGCAAGCAACTGCTGCCGAACTACGCGGTGTTCGACGAGCAGAGGTACTTCGCCCCCGGCCCGTCCGAGACGAACGGGGCTGTCGCGGGAATCGTCACAGTCGCGTCCGCGCGCGTCGGCATCTCCGTGTGCGAGGACATCTGGTCGGCCGACGGCCCGGTGCGGGCGCAGTCGCGGGCGGGTGCCCAGGTCATCCTGAACGTGAACGGCTCCCCGTACCACGACGGCAAGCACACCGCGCGCGAGGAGATGCTCGCCGAGCGGGCACGGGCCTCGCGTACGCCTGTCGTGTACGTGAACCAGGTGGGCGGCCAGGACGAGCTCGTGTTCGAGGGTTCCAGCGTGGTCCTCGACGCCGCGGGGAACGTGGCGTGCAGGCTGCGGTCCTTCGAGCCGGACTTCGAGGTCGTCGACATCGACTTCGCCGGCGGCACTGTCGCACCCGCGCGTGTCGAACCGTTCGAGGCGGACATCGACCGCATGCACCGCGCGCTCGTGACGGGCACCCGCGACTACGTCACGAAGAACGGCTTCACCGACGTGGTGATCGGGCTGTCTGGCGGGATCGACTCCTCGATAGTGGCGGCCATCGCCGTCGATGCGCTCGGTGCGGGCCATGTGCACGGGGTCGCGATGCCGTCCCGCTACAGCAGCCAGGGGTCGCTCGACGACGCCGCCGCGCTGGCGGCGAACCTGGGGATCGACCACCGGGTCATCAGCATCGAGCCTGCGTTCTCCTCGTACCTCTCCATGATGGAGCCGTCGTTCGCGGGCCGCGACCCGGACCTGACGGAGGAGAACCTGCAGAGCAGGTGCCGCGGCACCACGTTGATGGCGCTGTCGAACAAGTTCGGCTGGATGGTGCTGACCACGGGCAACAAGAGCGAGATGGCGGTGGGGTACTTCACCATCTACGGCGACTCTGCCGGCGGCTACGCAGTGATCAAGGACGTGCTGAAGTTGCAGGTGTTCGCGCTGTCGCGCAGGGTGAACGAACGCGCGGGCCGCGAGATCATCCCGCAGACCGTCATCGACAAGCCGCCGTCAGCGGAGCTGCGCCCTGACCAGCGTGACGACCAGAGCCTGCCCCCCTACGAGGAACTCGACCCGATCCTGCGTCTCTACGTGGACGGCGACAGGACCGTTCCGGAGATCGTGGCGATGGGCCATCCCGAGGACGTGGTGTGGCGCATCTGCCGTCTTGTTGACGTGAATGAGTACAAGAGGCGCCAGTGTGCACCCGGCGTGCGCGTGTCGGAGAAGGCGTTCGGTAAGGACCGGCGCATGCCGATCACGAACGGGTACCGCTAACCGACCGTTCGTAGGCGATGACCAGCGCACCCGCCGCGACTGACATCGCCGCGGCGAGCACCGCCGGACCGGCCGGTCCCACGGCGTCGTAGAGATTCGTGGCGATGCTGCTCATCACTGCGCGGCCGAACGTGCCGGCACCGACTGCCGTCCCCAGCCCGACTCCGCTCGCTGCCGGCACGATGTTCGCCGCAACCGGCAGCAGGCACACGATGCCGAACTCGAACCCCAGGAAGAAGACCACGACCATGGGCACCGCGACCCATGCGGAACCCTGGCCGGCGAGCATGAGCGCACATGCGGCGAGCATGAGCACCGTGCCGCGGCGCACGCTCGCCTCCTTGCCCCAGGAGTCGACCACACGGCTGCTGCCGATGCTGCCGACGAGTTCCACCACACCCATCGAGACCACGACCGCGACGATGGCACCGCTAGTGAACCCGAAGCTGTCCTCGAACCATGGCCCGAACACGATGCCCACCGTCTGCGCCGCGCCGAGCAGCATGAAGAACGCGGCAACCACGAGCCAGCCGTTGCGGGGAAGACGCGCCCGCGGGCCGTCAACAGCCGGTGCATGCGCCTCGTGACGGGGGAGCGACCGCACGATGAGTAGGCCGGTGACCGCCATTGCGGCTGCCCCGAGGGCGAGACCGGCCCGCCAGTTGACGAGTGCGGTAACCAGGCCCATCGCGGCGACCCCCACGAAGAGCCCCAGCGCCCACGACGTCTCGATGATGCCGACCACCTGGCCGCGCCGCTCGTACGGGACGTGGTCGTTGACCCACACGATGAGCGCGGTGTCGAACACGACCTTCGCGGCGCTGATGACGAACACGGCGACGGTGAACACGGCGACGTTCGGTGCGGCGGCGGCCGCCACGACGCCGGCGAACAGTGCGGACATCCCGAAAGCCATCGCGGTGACCCTGTTCGCGCCGTCGACCCGCCTGCCGATCCACGGGGAGAGGAGACCGGCGAACTCGCCGATCATCAATGCGATTCCCATCTGCCCGACACTCACGTCGAAGCCCCGCGCGATGACCGCCACGAAGGGCGGCGCGAACCGGTAGCAGGCGTTCGAGACGAGCCTGCCCCACGCGAGCCTGTCGAGATTGCGGAGGACGACGGGGGAGTTGTCGGGGTCGACGAAGCGGGAGAACATCGACGTCAGAGTTCCTCGCCGATCTCTCCGTGCTCGAAGAGGTCGACGATGTCACCGGCGGCGATGTCGAGTGCGCCGCCCGGTCCGGTGCGCACGGTGAACTCGCAACCGCCCAGGTTCGCGATCCGTGTGTCCTGCACACCCAGGTGGCGGCGCATGACGCGCAGCACGCCGGCATGCGCGATGCAGAGGAGGCTGCCGCCGGGGAACATCGCTGCGAGGTCACCGAGCGAGGCACCGACCCGGGCCACGATCGACTCGTCGGCCTCGAACCCGGGCGGACGACGGTGGTCCCTCAGGTAGCCGGGCCACGCCTTCTCGATGTCGTCGTGGGTGAGGCCTTCCCACTCGCCCACGTGCGTCTCGCGCAGGCGGGGGTCCGCCTCCAGCAGGCCCAACCCGAGCGCATCGGCGATGATCGTGGCGGTGACCCTGGCGCGGTTGAGGTCGCTGCTGGCGACGGCGTCGAACGTGCCCAGCCTGTCCGCGGCGCGGCGCGCCTGCTCGCAACCGAGGTCGGTGAGGTCGATGTCAGCCTGGCCCTGCCACTTGCCCCGCGCGTTCCACTCGCTCTGCCCGTGGCGCAGGACGAGTATCCGGGTGGCCGCTGACATGGGACTCAAGGGTACCCGCCGCCCGCGGCGGCATGCCCGTGGGCGGGTGGCCTTCGGGGGCGTCAGGCGGTGATTGCGGCGAGGATCTCGTCGAAATACGCGTCGGCGAGGGCGACCATCTCGTGGTCAGTGCGGTCCTGGATCGGGTGACTGGTGTACACCCGCTTGATGCCGGGGATGCCGAGCGCGCCCGCCTGTGCGACCGCCGCGGTGACGAACTCGGTGGTCGCCACGAACACTCCGGGCACGCCGCGCATCTCGAGATCAGCGATGTCGTGCACACTGCACGACGTGCAGCTGCCTCAATCGGCTAGCGCCTCGATGACCACGTTGCAGTGCGTGGCGATCTCGTGGCGCAGGTCGACAGGGGCGGGCTTGGTGAAGGTGGGCTTCGAGTAGCGGATCACCGTTGCGCCGCGGGCGACGAGCTTCTCCTCGATCCTGTCCAGGAACAAGTTGCCGCGGGGCTTCGAGATGTCGAGGAGGCCCACGGTGAGGCCCTTCACGTCGGCAGGACGGTCGAGCACCTGGCGCTCCGCGGGGCGCGTCTCGTTGGTGGGGTCGAGGACCACCGTGGTTGCCGTCATGTCGCCCATTGTGTCACGACCCGACGGTCACGGTGACGGGTTCGCTGCCGACACTGCCGTTCGCCCAGCCGGCGACCATGCTGGAGAAGAGCCCGGCGCCCCCGCCGGCGTAGGTGATCAGCAGGCCGCCGGGCCTGAACTTCGGCAGGTCGGCGTCGCGCAGGTGGGGCGGGATGCCCTCGGCCATCCCATTCGCACCGCGCAGCAGCTCCGCGCCGGGCCTGGTGGTGAGGCGGGTGATCTCGTCGAGCACGCGCCCGCGGTCCCAGCCTGCATCCCGGAAGATGCGGCCGTGGTCCGGGCTGATGATGAGGATTGCGTCGAAGCCGATGACGAGCTTCGGGTGCTGGAGCGGGATGAGCGACTCCGCGAGGGACTTGCACAGCTCGTCCGGTGTGCGCGCGAGCTGGTCCACCATGCCGCGCGGTCCCTCGCCGGCGAACACCGTGACCGCGTCGCGGCCCGGTGCGACCCCGCGCCACTCGGACAGCGGCGTGAAGGGCGAGGACAGCTCGTCCTCGGCGAAACAGAACCCGACCTTGCCCGGGTTGCCGTGGGTGGCGCGGTCGACCCCGCCGGGACGGCCGCCGCCCACGTTGCGCACGGTCAGCTGCACCGCGCGCCCGATGGTGGAGTTCGCGCGGTTACCCTGGCCGAGCACGTTGATCCCGCTGTTCATGCCGATGGCGCGCGTGCCGGGGCCGTTGCACACGATGACGGGCCCGACCGGCATCGTGGTGGCGAGGACGCCGTGCATGTTGAACGTGTCGTTGCAGACGGCCTCGAGCGCGGCGATGACCCACGGCATGTACTCGGGCAAGCAACCCGCCATGACTGCGTTGATCGCGATCTTCTCCACCGTCAGCTCCACGAGGTCCGGCGGGCAGAGCGCCACGATGTCGGACGGCGCGCGTGTGGTGCCGGTGAGCATCCGCAGCACGCGCTCGCGCGTGGGCGGCACGACGGGCAGACCGTCGGTCCAGCCACGGGCGAACATCGCCTCGAACTCGTCCTCGGCGGCAGAGAACTCCACGTGCCGGGCGGTGATGGTGTCGCCGGTGAACCTGGCACGCAGGCTGTCGATGATGTCCGGGTCGACGCTCATGGATCCGCACCCCGGACGCATCGCCGGCAGGTCCTCGCCGAGGTCGGCGATGCCGGTGAGCCGGCGCCAGTCGTCGCGGGACCAGCCGAACGTGCGGTCGGTCTCCTGACCGTCGCGCACCGTGATGAGGGTCGGCACGGTCTCGATGTTGTTGTGCCAGGACACAGCCAGGTCCGAGTCATGGATCGCACCCACTGACGACGCGAACGAGGGGTCATCCTGGGTCCACACGGTGAGAGGCCCGGCCTCTGACCCGATGCGTTCGAGCAGTGGCTCGACCAGCTGGCACGTGGCGCATTCCTTCTTCACCACGATGACGAGGCCGTCAGGGAGAACGGGAGCCTGGGTGCCCATGGCAGCACCGTAGCCCGAGGCGGTTGACCCGCAAGTAGCGTGACCGGCGGAGGCGTACGAGCACCTGGTGGGCTTCGCTGTCTTCAAAACAGACGGGACGGGCGATCCCCGTCCGGCGGGTTCGATTCCCGTCCGCCTCCGCCATGACCGCCGGCCCGCCATGCCAGGGAGCGGGCGCCGACGATCCGGCCTGCGCCCGTTCAGCCCCTGTCGCGCGCGAGCCGCCCGGGCAGCCGCACGTCACCCGTGCGCCGTGTCAGCCCCGACTTGTCCAGGCACTCGGCAAGCGGCACCGCCCACTTGCGCGAGATGCCGAGCGCGGCCGCGAGGTCGCGGATGAGGAACCCGTCCGGGTGGTCCGCCCACAGTGCCGCGAGCGCCGGACGCAGCGAGTCGAGCACGTCGGTGTGGAATGCGATCGAGTCGTGCTCCAGGATGATGCCGGCGTTCACGAGCCTGCGGATGATGTCACGGTCGAGACCCGCGGTCGAGCCGCCGTCGAGTGGTGCGTCGCGGAACCTCGCCACGTACGGGTGGTCGAGCAACGGGTCGCGCGCGGCTATCCGTGCGGCGCCGCGCTCGACCGTGACGCCGTCGAGCGAGGAGACCACGGCGCGCTCCACCTCCGTGAGCGATGCCGTGTCGACGGCACCGGCCGCGAGGAGCCCGCGGAGCCGTTCCGATTCCGCGGCGTGGTGCGCAGGTGACGCCCACCAACCCGGGACCGTCTCCTCTACCGGTGTCCCGGTGACGCGGCGCGCCTCGTCGATGCGCACCCAGCCGCGCCTTGCGAGGCGCTCCGTGGCGGACGATCCGTCGGCAGCCGACGCCACGCTTCCCCGCGGTGCGACGTCCACGACCGTGCCCCCGGCGACCGTCGTTCCCGATGCCGTGTCACGGAGCACGAACCTGTCGCCGGGCGTCAGCGGCAGCGGCACGCGGAACCTGAGCCGGGCGTGCGTACTCTCGCCCGTGCGCAGCACACCGGGAGCCGCGAGACGGAGGTGCACCTCCTGGTGCGACGAGCCGACGTGCAGCACGTACCCGCCGCGTGTGGTGACCCTCATGCCTGCGCCGGCTGTGCCGAGCACCTCGACACGGGCATCGACCACGTCGGTGAGGTGCCATCGGCCTTCTTCAACGAGCACATCACCGCGATCGATCGATGATGTCTCGGTGTCGGGCAGGTTCAGGGCGCACCGTGTCCCCGGCGATGCCTGGTCCACCGAGCTCCCGTGCGTCTGCACCTGCCTCACGCGCACACGCGCACCCGTCCGCGCCACGGTGAGTGAGGCGCCCGCGGAGAGCGGCGCACCCTCGAGGGTGCCGGTCACGACCGTTCCTGCCCCGCGCAGCGAGAAGGAGCGGTCCACGAACAGGCGCACTCGGCCGAGTGGGTCGGCGCGCACCTCGGCACCGCGCGACGTCGCAACGAGCGCGGCGACGAGTTCGTCGATGCCGCGTCTCTCCGGAACGGAGGTGGCGACGACGGCGTCCCAGTGCATCTGCGGTGTGCGTGCCGTGACGTCCGCGATGCAGGCCTCCACGGTCGCGGCATCCACCTTGTCGCACTTCGTCAGGGCGAGGACGCCCCGCCGGACGCCGAGTGCGTTCACGATGCCCATGTGCTCGGCGGACTGGGGCATCCAGCCCTCCGCAGCGTCGACCACGAACAGCACGCACGACACGGCACTGACACCCGAGATCATCGTGCGCACGAAGTCGACGTGGCCCGGCACGTCGACGAAGCTCAGCACCGTGCCGTCCGGCGCGGCCACGTGGGCGAAGCCGAGGTCGATCGTCATGCCGCGCCGTTGCTCCTCCTCGTGACGGTCCGGGTCGGTGCCCGTGACGGCGCGGACGAGCGAGGACTTCCCGTGGTCGACGTGACCGGCGGTGGCGATCACCGGCATGGGTTCAGAGGGCCCGCACGGCCCCGACCACGGCGTGGTCATCGGCGGGGTCCACCGTGCGCAGGTCGATGAGGGTCACGTTCCTGTCGACGCGGGCGACCAACGGAAGGGGCAGCGCGCGGAGGCGCGCAGTCACGTCACCGTCGATCGCGATGGCGACGGAGGGGACCGACGTGCCCGGCGCGGAACCCGCACCGATGAGTGCCGTGGTGTCGGTGACGGTTCCTCTTCCCGCAGCGACGACGATCGCCTCCCCGCGGGCACGCAGCCCGTCAACGGGAGCGGAGAGCATCTGCCAGAAAGGGATGTCGTCGCATGCGGTGCGGGCCGCGAACGACATGAGGGCTGCCTGCAGCAGCTGCAGGGTGTGGCCACCGGGCCGCAGTGCGCGCATCAACGGGTGTGCGGCACACGCCGCAACGAGGTCGGCACGGCCGGCGATGATCCCGCACTGCGGCCCGCCGAGCAGCTTGTCGCCGCTGAAGGTGACGAGACCCGCGCCGTCGGCGAGTGCCTGGCGGGCGGCCGGTTCCGTGGAGAGGAACCGTGGGACCGCGGGCATCCTGCCGTGGAGCCACGGGCACGCGCTGTCGAGCAGGCCGGACCCGATGTCTGCGACCACGGGCACGCCGACGCCGGCGAGTTCCGCAACCGTCACGGAGGAGACGAAACCCTCGACCGAGAAGTTCGACGGGTGGATCTTCATGACGAGGGCGACGTCGTGGCGGGCCGACGCGACGGCCTTCTCGTAGTCAGCCAGGCGCGTGCGGTTGGTCGTGCCGACGTCAACGAGCCGGGCGCCCGACTGCTCCATCACGTCAGGGATGCGGAACCCGCCGCCGATCTCCACGCTCTCGCCGCGTGACACGGCGACTCCGCGCCCGGACGCGAGCGCGGCCAGAACGAGCATGACCGCGGCCGCGTTGTTGTTGACCACCACGGCCGCCTCCGCGCCGGTCAGCACGGACACGAGAGACGACACCGCGGAGTGACGCGAGCCGCGCACACCCGATTCCGTGTCGAACTCCAGGTTCGTCGCGCGTCCGCTGGTGCGCAGCGGCAGTGGTGCCCGGCCGAGATTCGTGTGCAGCAGCACGCCGGTCGCGTTGATGACGTCGCCGACGAGCGACCGGGCGAACGAGGCGGCGAGGCGGTCCGCCTCCTCCGCGGGTGCGGGCGAACTGCCCGCTACCGCCCGCCGTGCGCAGTCGACGAGCACCGCATGCGGCAGCGCGTGCCGTGCGGCCAGCTGCCGCGCGAGGGCGTCCACCGACGGTGGCCTCGCCACATTATCCCGCTGTGCCGTCACGGAAGCCGAACCTAGTACCGTGCGCGCATGAGCGGCGAGGGAACGCACCGGGACGCGACGGGAGTCGTGAGGCTCACCGAGTGGACGTCGTGCGGGGGCTGCGCGGCCAAGTGGGGAGCGTCGCTCCTGGCCGGTCTCGTCGGCAACCTGCCACCGGGCATCGACCCGTCGCTGCTCGTCGGCCTTGCACCCTTCGACGATGCCGCGGTGTACCGCCTGACCGACGACATCGCGCTCGTCAGCACCACAGACTTCTTCCCGCCGCTCGTCGACGATCCCGCAGACTTCGGGGCGATCGCGGCGGCGAATGCATGCAGCGACGTGTACGCGATGGGCGGCGAGGTCGTGCTCGCGCTGAACATCGCCGCGTTCCCCGAGGACCTGCCGGGCGACGTCATCGCCCGGATTCTCGCCGCGGCCGCGGAGGTGGTCACCGAGGCCGGCGGAACGGTCGCGGGAGGCCACACCATCCGCAACCCCGAGCCCGTGTTCGGGCTGGCGGTGCAGGGCATCGTCGACCCGCGCCGGGTCTTCCGCAAGGCGGGTGCCCGCCCCGGGGACGTTGCGCTCCTCTCCAAGCCGGTCGGCACCGGTCTGGTCACGGCGGCAGGGACAGAGCAGGAGAAGAAGTCGGTGATCGCCGGGATGAGACGCACGAACAGGGCGGCCGCTGCCGCGCTGCGCCTGGCCGGCGATGCGGTGCACGCGGTCACCGACGTGACGGGCTACGGGCTCGCCGGGCACGGGTGGGAGGTCGCGGACAGGTCGTCGGTGCATCTCACCCTGGACACGAACCTGCTGCCTCTCTACGACGGTGCGCGACGTCTCGCGGCGGCCGGCACGCGCACCGGCGGAGACCTGCGCAACCGTTCGTACGTGGAGGGTCATGTCACGTTCCACGCCGACGATGCGTCAGTCGCCCTCTGCATGGATCCCCAGACATCGGGCGGGCTGCTCGCAGCTGTCGACCGCACAGCCGTGCCGGCACTCGTGGACGCCGGGTTCACGGTCGTCGGCCGGTTCGACGAGGGACCTGCGGGGATCACCGTCGAGTGACCCACGGGTACGCTTCGCCCGTGGCCGTGCTCCGACTCTTTGCTTCCGCCCGCGAGGCGGCCGGGACGTCATCAGCGGAGATCCCCGGTGCGACGGTCAACGACGTCCTTGTCGCTGCCGTCAGCCGGTTCGGGGACGGATTCGCCGGTGTGCTCGCCACCAGCAAGGTGTGGGTGAACGGGGAGGAAGTCCCCCGGGACCAGCCCGTGTCCGACAAAGATGAGGTGGCGGTGCTGCCGCCCGTCAGCGGAGGGACGTGATGGCCGAGGACAACCAGACGCTCGCGGGCATCCGCGCGGAACGCACGGCACTGCAGCGCGAGGAGGACATCGTCTCCTTCGTGCGCCGACTGGCACAGGGACGCCTCGACCTCGTGTCCGACGAGCAGCGCCGCCGTGCGGGCGGCACAGACGCACCGGTGATTCCGCTTGCCGACCGCCTCGCCGAGGTGTTCGGCCAGCAGCACGGAGGGGGAAGTGCCCGGCCCCCGAGAGAGACAGAGGTGCCCACCGACCATCCTCTCCTCCAGCAGCTCGACGAGCTGTGCGACTCGCACGGCTTCGAGAACATGGACACGCTCGACGACCGTTCGCTCGGCGACCTCTCCGACGCGCTCGGGATGTTCGAGCGGGAGTGCAGCCGCCAGCGCCACGAGATGTTCGAGCGCATCGATGCGCTCACCGCCGAGGTCGTGCGCCGCGTCCGCGAGGCGGGCGGCGCGGGGGCCGTCGTGGGTGACGGTCCCGCCGGCGAGAAGTCCTGATGCCGCGCAACCCTGCTGACCGCCTCCACGACGTGGGCGAATTCATCCGCCAGCAGCGCGAGAACGCACAGCAGAGCATCCGCGACCTCGCGCGCGCGGCCGGTGTGTCGAACCCCTACCTCAGCCAGATCGAGCGCGGCATCCGCAGGCCGTCCGCGGAGATCCTCCAGCAGATCGCGCGTGCGCTCGAGATATCCGCCGAGAGCCTGTACGTGCGCGCCGGCATCCTGGACGGCACGCCACCCGCCGCGAGTTCCGTGCCCGAGGCGATCATGAACGACGAGAAGCTGACTGCCGAGCAGCGCCAGAGCCTCCTGTCCGTCTACAGGACGTTCGTCTCCGCCAACGAGCAACAGGGCGGCGGCCCGGCAGAAGGGAATCCTGCGCCCGCTGGATAGGTTGACCACCGCGTGCAACGAGTAGCGGTTCTCTCCCTCCACACCTCGCCCCTCGCCCAGCCGGGCGTGGGCGACGGCGGCGGCATGAACGTCTACGTGCGCGAGCTCGTGTCCGCCATGGCCCATGCCGGCGTCGACTGCACCACCTACACGCGGGCATGGCGCGATGACCTGCCGGACGAGGTGCTGGTCGAGCCGAACCACCGCATCGTGCACGTCCGGGCTGGCGACGTCGACATGCCGAAGTCCGACCTGCCAGGGATCATCCCCGAGTTCACGGACCGCGTCGTCGACCACATCCAGCGCGCCGGCGGCACCGACGTGGTGCACGCCAACTACTGGCTGTCCGGCGTCAGCGGTCATGCCATCAAGCACGAGCTGGACGTCCCCCTCGTGAACACCTTCCACACGTTCGCCCGCGTGAAGGCTCTCGGTGGCGACCCGGAGAGCGCCCAGAGGGAGAAGGCCGAGACCGAGATCATCGGCTGCAGCGACGCGATCTGCGTGTCCTGCACGGAGGAGGAGCGCCAGTTCACGGAGCTGTACGGCAACCCGCCGGGGAACATCGAGATCGTCTCGCCGGGCGTGGAGCACGCGTTCTTCGCCCCCGGCGACAAGGGCGGGGCGCGCCACGCTCTCGGCCTGGGCGACGGGCCGGTGCTGCTGTTCGTCGGCCGCATCCAGCCATTGAAGGGCGTCGACGTGGCGGTCCAGTCGCTCGCCGAGCTCGGTCGCCGCGACGCGATCCTCCTCATCGTGGGCGGAGCGTCGGGCGAGGAGGGGGAGAGCGAGCTCGCCCGCGTCCATGCGCTCATCGACCAGCTCGGCGTGGGCGGCCAGGTGCGTTTCGTCGAGCCCCAGCCCCACCACATCCTCTCCACCTACTACCGCGCGGCTGACGTCGTGCTGGTGCCGAGCCGCAGCGAGAGTTTCGGCCTGGTGGCACTCGAGGCTGCTGCCTGCGGCACCCCGGTCGTGGCGAACGCCGTCGGCGGACTGCTCACGATCGTGGAGGACGGCCGCACCGGTTTCCTCGTGCCGGACCGGCGCCCGGACGTGTTCGCCTCGCACATCGGGCGCATCGTCGCCGACGCCGGCTTCGCCTCCGCGATGGCCCGCGCGGCCGCCGAGCGCGCCCGCGGGTACACGTGGGCATTTGCCGCGGCCAGGCTGCGGCGCGTCTACGCGGACCTCGCCGCACGCGACCGCGTCGTCTGCAAGTAGTGGTCCCGTGAGCGAGCTGTTCGGCAACCCCGAGATCGAGCTACTCGACCGCCGGATCAGCGAGTGGCTGGCCGGCTTCGCATCGCGCGACGGCATCATCCTCGCGATCGACCGTGGCGAGGCGAACGAGCACCGCTGGTACGTGCGCATGCGCGGTGTGGAGAAGGAGTACACGACCGTGTGGATGACGCTCGGCCAGCGCACGCTCCGCTACGAGACCTACGTGATGCCCCACCCGGAGGAGAACGCGGACGTGCTCTGGGACAACCTGCTGCGGCGCAACGAGCGCCTCGTCGGCGCCCACTTCTCGATCGGCATCGAGGACGCCGTGTTCCTCCGCGGCGAGCTGCCGATCCCGGCGGTCACGGAGGAAGAGGTCGACCGCATCATCGGCACGCTCTACTCCACGGTGGAGCAGGTGTTCCCGTCGATCATCCGCATCGGGTTCGCCAGCCGTTTCGCCGACTGAGCCCCTCTCGGACACAGCGCAATGCCCCCGCCCGCGCGGCGGGCACGCCGTTAGTCTCGTCGCATGGCAGGAGCAGGCAACGAACTCGTCCTCGTCGGCGGCGGGAACATGGGCTCGGCCCTCCTCGGGGGCCTCGTGGCCGCCGGGTGGGATCCGTCCGGCATCGTCGTCGTCGAACTGGACCCGGCGAAGCGGGCCGGCCTGGAGCGGGAGTTCGGGGTGCGCACCAGCGGGGACATCGTGGCCGGCAACGGCGCCGTCCTCGCGGTGAAGCCGGGTGACACCGCGGCCGTGTGTGCCCGGGTTGCGGCGCTCGGCACGCCACGCGCACTCTCGATCGCCGCCGGGATCAGCGCGGCGACGCTGCAGGATGCGGCAGGTGCCACGTGTGCAGTCGTCCGCGCGATGCCGAACACGCCCGCCCTCGTGCGTGAGGGTGCGACAGCGATCACGGGGAGCGCAGTGTGCACGGAGGCAGACCTCGCATGGGCCGAACGGGTGCTCTCCGCAGTCGGCCTGGTGGTGCGCGTCCCCGAGTCCCAGATGGACGCCGTCACGGCGGTCGCCGGCTCTGGCCCCGGGTACCTGTTCCTCGTGGCCGAGTGCCTCCTTGCCGCCGCCCTCGAGGAGGGCCTCCCTGCCGATGTCGCGGATGCGCTCGTGCGCCAGCTCTTCAAGGGGGCCGGTGCCCTGCTCGCCTCGTCGCCCGATTCGCCCGCGGCCCTGCGCGAGAAGGTGACGTCACCGAACGGCACGACCTTCGCCGGCCTGTCGGTGTTCGAGAACGACGGACTTCGTGCGATGGTTCACAAAGCAGTCCGTGCGGCGGCCGCCCGCAGTGCCGAGATGGGCCGTTAGGGCACCCGAAAAAAACCGCCGCAAAGTTTTGTGTTGCGGGCCCGCGTATGTATTCTGTGACCCAGGTCACCGGGGTCGGGAAACCGTCGCCGGGAGTCGCGCTCAGCAATGGGCAGCGCCGAAAGGGCCGGTGCCGTCGGGGGGTTGGCACCGGCCCTTTCGTTTTCTCCCGTTGTGTTCCCCGCAGCCATATCGTGAACCGCATGCACACCCACGTCGCTCTCCTCACCGATTACGGGCTGGACGACGAGTTCGTCGGCGTGTTGAAGAGCGTGATCACCGACCTCGCGCCGCACGTGCGCATCACCGACATCACGCACGGCGTGCCCCCCTTCGACGTGCGGTGGGGCTCGCTCGCGCTCGCCCGCGCGATCCAGTACGTGCCCGCAGGTGTGATCGTGGCGGTCGTCGACCCGGGCGTCGGGTCGTCGCGCCGGCCGGTCGCAATCGAGGTGGCTGGCGGCAACGGCGTGCTGGTCGGTCCCGACAACGGGCTGCTCCCGCCGGCCGCGGCGATGGCGGGCGGGGCGGAGCGGGCGTTCGTGCTCACCAACACCGAACTGCACCTCGAGGCGCCGGGTGCCACGTTCGCCGGCCGTGACGTGTTCGCCCCAGTGGCTGCGCACCTCTGCAACGGCGGTGCCATAGAGGAGACCGGCGAGGAGATCGACACCGCGCTCCTGATGCCGGGGCTCGTGCCGCTGTCGTCGCCGGAGACCCACCCTTCGTTCGGCGAGGGACTGCGCTGCGAGGTCACGTGGGTGGACCACTACGGCAACTGCCAGCTCAACGTCGGCCCGGCGGACGTGGCGGGCATCGGGCCCGTAATGCGGGCGGTCGTGGGTGACGACGTGCGAAGCGTCCGCATGGAGACGCACTTCGCCGCGCTCGACGAAGGTGCCATCGGGGCCGTGATCGATTCCTACGGGATGCTCGCACTCGCCGTGGACAGGGGCTCCGCCGCCGAGGCACTGCGTCTGCAGGCAGGTGACGCGGTGTACCTCTACAGGGGCGACGGACCCGCACCAATGTCCGTCACGCTGCGGTCCGGCGGTTCATTAGGCTGACCGCATGCGCCCCGCGACCACATTGACCATCGCCCTGCTCCTGGGTGCGATCCTCGCGGCGGGGATCGTCAATCTCCTTCTCCTCTGACCAGCAAGGACCGGCCGTGAACCTCGCGCGCATCATCGACGGACACCCCGCGGACAAGACCGCGCTCATCAGCCACGGGCGTCACACCACTTATGGCGATCTCCGCCGCCAGGTCGCGGCCCTCCGTGCCGAGTTCGTCTCGCTCGGGCTGCAGCCGGGCGAGTGCGTGGCCCTGCTGTGCGGCAACACCCCGTATTTCGTGGTCTCGTATCTCGCCGCGGTCGGCGTCGGCGCCGCAGTGGCCCCGCTGAACCCCACCAGTCCCGCACCGGAGATCGAGAAGGAACTGCTGGTGGTCCAGCCCGCCGTGGTTGTCATCGAGCCGTCCGCGCTCGCGACCTGGTCGCAGGTCACGGGAGACACGCGCCGCGGGGTCCGGGCCGTCATGGCCACGGAGGGCCACGGCATCGAGGACGCGCACACCCTCGACGAGGTGTTCGCGAGCGACCAGTCGGCCGCGGTGGTCGAAGTGGAACCGTCGTCCCCCGCGGCGTACATGTTCACCAGCGGAACCGCCGGCTCCCCGAAGGCCGCCGTGCTCACCCACGGGAACCTGCTCTCGAACATCGAGCAGGCCACCGCCGTCGAGCACATGACACCGGACGACGTCACGTTCGGCGTGCTGCCGGCGTACCACATCTTCGGGCTGAACGTGATGCTGTGCAACACGCTCGCCGCGGGGGCCACCATCGTGCTGGTGCAGCGGTTCGACCCCGTGAGTACCGTCGAGACGGTCAAGGAGCGCGGCATCACTGTGATGCTCGGTGCACCGAGCATCTGGATGGCGCTCAACCAGTTGATCGACGTGCCTGCCGACGCGTTCGCGTCAGTCAGGCTCGCCCTGTCCGGCGCCGCGAAGCTCCCGGAGCAGGTCATCCACTCGCTGAGCTCGCGTTTCGGCCTGCAGGTGCTGGAGGGCTACGGCCTCACGGAGGCATCGCCGGTCGTCACCACGTCGATTGACATGCCGTTCACGCCCGGCTCGATCGGCAGGCCGATCGCGGGCGTCGAGGTGCGCATCGTCGACGAGAACGGTGACGACGCGTACGTGGGCGACAGCGGGGAGATCTGGGTGCGCGGACCGAACGTGTTCGCCGGCTACCTGAACGACCCCGAGGCGACGGCCCGCGTTCTGTCACCGGACGGCTGGCTGCGCACCGGTGACATCGCGGTGGCCGACGAGCACGGCCACATCTTCATGGTGGACCGGGCGAAGGACCTGATCATCGTCTCGGGGTTCAACGTGTACCCGGCGGAGGTGGAGGAGGTGCTCACGGCGCACCCGGACATCACCGATGCCGCTGTCATCGGCACCGCGCACCCGCACACGGGCGAGGCCGTCCGTGCGTACGTGGTGCTCCGGCCCGGCACCCATCTCGACGAGGACGCAGTGGTCGACCACTGCCGCCGCCACCTGGCGCGTTACAAGTGCCCGTCGAAGGTGCTGTTCGTCCCGCAGGTGCCCCGGAACATGACGGGGAAACTGCAGCGCTACTCGCTGCGCTGAGCTGCCCCCCGAGGGGTCGTGGCGTTGCTCGCCACGAGGAAGCCGGCAAACAGCACGCTGATCCCCGTGGAGAGCGTGACAGCAAAGGAGGTGTCCGCACCGAGCCGGCCGGCGAACGTGCCGCTCGCCGACAGGACCGCCGCCCCGGCGGCAATGAGAACGTTGCCGGCCGCCAGGCGCCTGGCTGACGTCACGTTGCGCACCGCGGCGGACGTGAGCGCGGGGTTCGAGCCCCTGAGGACCCGCCAGGCGGACCAGGCGGCACCCGCGAAGATGACGACCGCCGGCACGGCCGACCCGACTGCGGCGAGGACCCGCGGGAGCACGCCGAAGTGCTCCTTGCCGGTCGGCAGCACGCCGGGCTCGATCACGCCGCTGACCGGAGCCATGACCACGGCACCGAGCGCGAACCCCGAGAAGACGAGGAGGACGCGCATCGTCATGTCCCCGGCCTTCTTCCCCGCGAGAAGGTACACCGTCCCGAGCGCGAGCCACGGGACGTTGATGACCGCGCCGAACGCGAAGAACATGCGGAACGAGGGCGCGCTCCATCCCCGTGCCTCGGCCCACCACAAGCTCATCGCGGCGACGAAGAAGAGGGCCATCGCCACCGTCCAGGCGAGTTCGTGGGGCCGGCGACGGCGCGTCCACCTGTCCAGGGTGGCCAGCCCGAACGCCAGGGACACCAGCCCGGAGACCGCTGCGAGGGCGGTGTTCAATGTCACGGGGCTGAAGGCTAGGCGTGCCCCCACGGAGTTCACCGTTCGGTGCCCGACCCAATAGCGTTGCCCGTACATATGACGGACTCCCCCCGCCGCCGAATCCCCGAAGCCGCCCTCGGCCGGCTGCCCATCTACCTGCGCATCCTCTCCGACCTCGTCGGCGAGGAGACCACGCAGATCTCCAGCGACCAACTGGCCGAGCTCGCGGGCGTCAACGCGGCGAAGGTGCGCAAGGACCTGTCGTACCTCGGCACGTACGGCACGCGTGGCGTCGGGTACGAGGTGCAGTACCTGCTCTACCAGATCCAGCGTGAACTGGGCCTGAACCAGGCATGGCCGGTCGTCATCGTTGGTGCCGGCAATCTCGGCCAGGCCCTCGCGAACTACGCAGGCATCACCGAGCGGGGATTCCACATCGTCGGGATCGTGGACAAGGACGAGTCGAAGATCGGCACCGTCGTCGGCGGCGTGAGGGTCCGCCATGCGGACGAACTGCAGCAGATCGCACAGTCGAAGGGCGTCACCATCGGCATCGTCGCCACACCGGCACCCCATGCCCAGGAGGCCGCCGACGCCCTGGTCAGGGCCGGCATCGGCTCCATCCTGAACTTCGCCCCCGCCGTCCTGGCGGTGCCGAAGGGCGTGAACGTCCGCAAGGTCGACCTGGCCCTCGAGCTGCAGATCCTCAGTTACTACGAGCAGTGCAGGTCCGAGGCGCGCGGGGACTCCCGGGGCGGGCAGAGCACCCCCGTGAGTGCGTAGGGTTTCCACGTGTCCATCGTCGTCATCGGGATCAACCACCGCACCGCCCCGGTGACCCTGCTGGAGAAGATGACGATCGCGCATTCCGCGCTCCCGAAGGCCCTCCACAATCTCGGTGTCCGCGACGACATCCGGGAGGTCGTGGTGCTCTCCACGTGCAACCGCACGGAGGTCTACGCGGTGGTCGAGAGGTTCCACGGCGCGTACGACGACATCCGCGACTTCTTCTGCGAGGTCAGCGGGCTCCCGGGTGGGGATGTCACCCCGCACCTCTTCAGCCAGCACGACGAGGCGGCGGTTGCCCACCTCTTCGAGGTTGCCAGCGGTCTCGACTCCGCTGTCGTGGGTGAGTCCGAGATCATCGGCCAGGTGCGTGATGCGTGGGAGTCCGCCATGGCCCAGGGCGTCTCGCGCAGCTCGCTGAATCTTCTCTTCCGCCATGCGATAGAGACTGGCAAGCGGGCCCGGACCGAGACGGGCATCAGCAGGTCCACCGCATCGGTCTCCCATGCCGCTGTCGAGATGGCAGAGGACATCATCGGGTCGCTGACCGGTGCACGGGTTCTCGTCGTCGGTGCCGGCGAGATGGGCGAGGGCGTGGCCACGGCCCTCGCGCGTGCGGGCGCACAGTCGGTCGTCGTCAACCGTTCGGAGACCCGGGGCGGGGCTCTCGCAGAGAGGGTTGGTGCGCGCACCGCATCCTTCTCCGATCTTGCCGCCGAGGTCGCCGGGGCCGATGTCGTCGTCTCCTGCACCGGTGCAGGCGATGCGGTGCTCACGCACGCGGCGGTCTCCGGCGCGCGCGAGGGCGTCACCACGCCGCTCCTGATCGTCGACATCGCCCTCCCGCGCGATGTCGAGCCGTCGGTGGCGGGCATCGAGGGCGTGACCCTGCGGGACCTCGACCACCTGAAGGAGTGGGCGGCACGCGGGCTCTCGGCCCGCACTGCCGAAGTCGGCCAGGTCCGTTCGATCATCGAGGAGGAGGTCGAGCGGTTCGTGCTCGACTCCGCCCAGCGCCAGGCCGCGCCCCTCGTGGCGCAGCTGCGCGAGGCGTTCGAGCAGGCCAGGGCGGCAGAGCTCGCGAGGTTCTCCGGTCGACTCTCCCAGCTGGGCGAGGAGGAGCGCGAGGTCATCGAGACGATCACGAGGTCGATCGTGGCCAAGATGCTCCACAACCCGTCCGTGAGGCTGCGCGAGGCGGCCGGGACCCCGCAGGGCGAGCGCCTCTCGGCGGCGGTGCGCGACCTGTTCGACCTGCACTGAGCCGGACCATGGCCGTCATCCGGATCGCGACCCGCGGGAGCGCCCAGGCGCGCGCCCAGGCCGAGGCCGTCGGCTCGGCGATCACCGCAGCATCCGGCGCCGCCGTCGAGTATGTGCTCGTCGAGACGCAGGGTGACGTCAACCAGTCGACGCCGCTCCACCAGATGGGCGGACAGGGCATCTTCGTGAAGGAGGTGCAGCGCGCGGTCCTCGACGGCCGCGCCGACGTCGCGGTTCACAGCGCCAAGGACCTGCCGTCCGGGCAGGCGGACGGGCTAGTCATAGGTGCGTTCACGCAGCGCCGCTCGCCGGAGGACGTTCTCGTGGGCCTGCCCCTCGCGTCCCTCCCGCAGGGTGCAACGGTTGCCACGGGTTCGGTGCGCAGGCGGGCACAACTCTCGCGCGTCAGACCTGACCTGCGGTTCGAGGAACTGCGGGGGAACATCCAGACCCGGCTCGCCAGGGTCCCTGACGGCGGTTCCATCGTGATGGCGAGGGCGGCACTCGAGATCCTCGGGCTGACCGACCGCATCGCTGAGGTGCTGGACGTCGACACCGCAGTGCCGATGGTCGGCCAGGGTTGCGTGGCGGCGGAGGCGCGCACCGGCGACGAGCAGGTTCTCACTGCGCTCGCGGCCGTCGACCACGCGGGGACGAGGCGGGCGGTGGAGACGGAGAGGGCCTTCCTCGCCGAGCTCGGGGCGGGGTGCTCGCTCCCTGTCGCCGCCCACATGTCGCCGGACGGTGTGTTCCGTGCGTTCATGTCCGACGGAGCCGAGAGCGTGCAGGTGACCGGGTCCGTCGGTGACACGGACGACCACCGGATCGTGGGCACGGCGACCGCGGTGGAGTGCCGCCGGCTTCTCGCCCGGGGGAGCGGCGGGTGACTGACGCCCTCAGCGGACGGTCCGTCGTGATCACGAGGTCCGCCGCCCAGAACGCATCGCTGCGGACCCTGCTAGAGGCGCGCGGTGCGCGCGTCGTGGAGGTTCCGCTCATCGCGATCGAGGAGCCGGAGGACGAGGGCCGCGAACGGGACGAGGTGCTGCAGCGCATCCACGAGTTCGACTGGGTGGTGGTCACGTCGACCAACGGTGCGGAACGGGTGGCACCGCTCGTCGCCGCGGCGATGGCCGCCGGGGACACCGATTCGTTCCCGCTGCTCGCCGCCGTGGGGGCAGCGACAGCGAACACGCTCGGCACCACCGTCTCGATGGTCGCGGAGCCGGCACGTGCGTCCGTGCTCGCGGAGAACTTCCCGACCGGTGCAGGGCGTGTGCTCCTCGTGCAGGGCAACCTGGCTGACGACGAGCTGACTCTGGCCCTCGCGGCGAAGGGCTGGGACGTGACGAAGGTCGTCGCCTACCGCACCGCCCACCTCCGGCCGACTCGGGAGATGATGCTGCCTGCACTCGCGGCCGACGTACTCCTGCTCGCCTCGGGCAGCGCGGCGGGTGCCTGGCACGACGCCTTCGGCACCTCTGTGCCGCCGGTCGTGGCGAGCATCGGTCCGTCCACCACGAGGACCGCCGAGAGGCTCGGCATCCCCGTCACGGTGACGGCCGGGGAGCAGACCCTCGAGGCGTTGATCCAGGCCGCCGCCAATAGCATCGGGGCGTGACCTTCCCCCGTTCCCGGCCCCGCCGGCTGCGCTCCTTCGCCGCGATGCGGGACCTCGTGGCGGAGACCCGGCTGCACACGAGTGACCTGGTCGCTCCGCTCTTCGTGCGGGAGGGGATCACCTCTCCCCAGCCGATCACGTCGCTCCCGGGTGTCGTGCAGCACTCACTCGACTCGCTGTCGCGCGAGGTGGCGGAACTGGCGGCGCTCGGCATCCGCGGCGTGATCCTGTTCGGGGTGCCGGCCGCGAAGGACGAGACCGGGAGCGGTGCGCACGACCCGGAGGGCATCGCCCAGGTGGCACTCTCGCGCCTGCGCGCCGAGGTCGGCGACTCCATGGTCCTGATGGCCGATCTCTGCGTGGACGAGTACACGTCCCACGGGCACTGCGGGGTCCTCGACGCCGCCGGCAACGTGGACAACGACCTCACGCTGGACGTCTACTGCCGCGCCGCGGTCGCCCAGGCCCGGGCCGGCGCCCACGTGGTTGCCCCCAGCGGGATGATGGACGGCCAGGTCGGCGCGATCCGCGCGGCGCTCGACGACGCCGGCCACGTCAGCACCGCGATCATGGCGTACTCAGCGAAGTACGCGTCCGGCCTGTACGGGCCGTTCCGTGACGCAGTGGACGTGCAGATCGCGGGCGGCGGCGACCGCAAGGGGTACCAGCAGGACTGGCGCAACGCGCGGGAGAGCCTGCGCGAGGTGCGCGAGGACATCGAGCAGGGTGCCGACATCGTGATGGTGAAGCCGGCAGTCACCTACCTGGACGTGATCTCGCAGGTCCGCGCCTCCACCGAACTTCCCGTTGCCGCGTACCACGTGAGTGGCGAATACTCCATGATCAAGGCGGCGGCAGCCAACGGGTGGATTGACCACGACGCCGTCGCGGTCGAGCAGCTCACCGCCGTGAAGCGGGCCGGTGCCGACATCATCCTCACCTACTTCGCGCGCTGGTTCGCCGAGCAGACGGCCGGCTGACGACAGTGGGCGGATCCATCCCGTTCTGTGACGCGTCGTCGTGCGCCGCCGCAGGCTGCACCGCGACCGTCTGCCGCGGCCTCGGCATGCCGTCCAACGACGCGGTCTTCGAACGGTCTGCCCTTGCCATCCCCGGCGGTGTGAACTCCTCCATCCGGGCCTTCCGCTCCGTCGGCGGCCGTCCGTACGTGGTCTCGCGGGCCGAGGGCGCGCGCGTGTGGGACGTGGAGGGGAACGAACTAATCGACCTCGTCCAGAGCTACGGCGCGATCATCCTGGGTCATGCCCACCCGAAGGTCACAGAGGCGATCCGCGCAGCGGTCGCGGACGGGACCTCCTACGGGGCCCCGACACCGCGCGAGATGAAGCTCGCGGAGGCCATCCGGGAGCGCGTCCCGTCGTGCGAGCGCGTGAGGTTCATGAACAGCGGCACGGAGGCCACGAGCACCGCGGTGCGCCTGTCCCGCGGTGTCACCGGGCGAAAGCGCATCGTGACGTTCCACGGAAACTTCCACGGGGCGACGGATGCGCTGCTCGCCGCCGGCGGAAGCGGACTCGCGACCCTGGGGCTCCCCGGGACCGCCGGTGTCCCGGAGGAAGCGGTGGCCAACACGTGGGTGCTGCCTTACAACGAGGTCCCCGTCCTCGACGGCGACGTCGCGGCCGTGTTCGTGGAGCCTGTTGCCGCGAACATGGGAGTGGTGGCGCCTGCCCCGGGCTTCCTCGAGGGCCTGCGCGCAGAGTGCGACCGTGTCGGTGCTCTCCTCGTGTTCGACGAGGTCATCACGGGGTTCCGCATCGCGCGCGGCGGTGCACAGGCGAGGTACGACGTCCGTGCGGACCTGACGTGCTTCGGCAAGGTCATCGGCGGCGGCCTGCCCATCGGTGCGGTCGGCGGTCGGCGCGACATCATGGAGAACCTGTCGCCGCTCGGCGCGGTCTTCCACGCCGGCACGCTCGCCGGCAATCCCCTCGCAACGGCGGCCGGACTCGCCGCGCTCGACGAACTGACGGATGACCTGTACATCGAGCTGCTCGCGCGCGCGAGACGGCTCTCTGCCCTGCTCCGCGACGCGTTCGCGGCCCACGGCATCCCCGCCCGTTTCCCGGTCGTCGGCACGCTCGTCGGGATGCACTTCGGTTCCGCACTGGACCGGGCGCCGCGTGACTTCGCCGAGGCAAAGACGACCGACGAGGCCCTGTACGCGCGGGTCTTCCACGCACTCCTGTCGCACGGTGTCGCACTCGCCCCCGGTGCCTACGAGGCGCTCTTCGTGGGTGCCGCACACGACGATGCCGTGCTCGACGAGCTCGCCGCGCGCGTCGACGGCGCGTTGCGTAGCCTTTCCGCGTGACCCGCCGCATCCCTGTCGTCATCGTCGTCGTCGCGGTGGGGCTGGGGGCCATGCTCCTCTTCCTGCGCGGCCGGGGGACCGTGGCCGCACCCGGCGGCCCGGAATCCCACCGTGTCGATCTTGTTGCCGTCGTGGAGTCGGTCACCACCGACATCGGGTGGTCCATGGACGGCGGGCGCACGGTGAAGGCCGCGCGCTTCTCCCTCGACGACACGCGCACCCTCACCGTCAGTGAGGGGACCCTCGTGGCGGCCCACGGCGACGTTCCCGTCTGCACCGACCTCTCGACACCGCGTGCCTGCGTGCTGCTGGCGGACATGCTCGGCGAGGCGGTCGTGAGGTTCGCCCTGGTGCCGGCGAACACCGCGACACCTGCCGCCACCCTCGAGCTGCCCGGAATCGTGGACATGCAGGCGAACGGCGACGAGGGGGTCCTCGCGAACGGGTGGGTCCTGCAGCTCGCCGCACCGACGAAGAGGCAGTGCCCCGACACGCCGACGGCCAACCTCCGGGACTTCATCACGAGGTTCCCGGGAGCCGCGGCGCGCAGCACGGTGGACCTGGTGCACGACGAGATCGTGCGTGTCGAGTGCACCCGGCAGGGCGACTGAGAGGCTCTGCGGGTACTGTCCGGTCATGGAACCGAGGAAGGTGAGCGACTTCCCGCTCGGGCGATTTGTCGGCATGAGCGTGGAGTGCACTGAGCCAGGCACCGCCACGGCGCGCGCCGCAGCCGGTCCCGAACACCACAACCCCCATGGTTTCGTGCACGGTGGCGTGGTGTTCACCCTGGTCGACACATCCATGGGAGCCGCAGTGATGTCCATGCTCCCCGAGGGCCAGCGCTGCTCCACCATCGAGTGCCAGGTGCGCTTCCTGCGGCCCGTGACCCTCGCGGACCTCACGTGCGTGACCACCGTGGTGAAGCCCGGCAGGCGTGTGTTCCACCTGGAGTCCAGGGTGACGACGGACGACGGCAAGGTCGTTGCCACCGGCACGGGCAGCTTCGCGGTGATCGACCTCTAGGCGTTCGGGAAGGCGCGCGCGATCTGTGCGGCCGCCTTGTACGCGGCCTCGGCTGGGCCCGTCTCGTCCTCGCGCAGCAGGTTCGCCATGATGCGAAGCACCCACTCCATGAGCGTGCGGCTCTGCATGCCCACGCGGGACAGCTCGCGCATGAGGGCCGGCCGGCCGATGATGCGCGCGAAGAGCCGTGCGACCTTGAAGTACTGGCCGTACTCGTCGTCGATGAGCGTCTGGTACCGCAGGAGCGCGGCGGCGTTGCCGGTGGCGACCGCCTCGCCGATGACCTCGGCCGCCATGCGTGCGGTCTCGTACGCGTAGTCGATGCCCTCGCCGTTGAAGGGGTTGACGGAGCCGGCGGCATCGCCGACCACGATGTACGTGGGACCGACCTTCGGGCCGACGGAGCCGCCCATGGGGATGCGCCCGCTCGTGGCGCGCTGCGTGGGGCTGCCCGGGTCGATGCCCCAGTCGTCGGCGACCATGTGCGCATAGGCATCGAGCAGCTGCGTCGTGTTCACGCTCTTGAAGTCACGGAACGTGGAGAGCAGGCCCACCCCGATGTTGATCGTGCCGTCACCGACGGGGAAGATCCAGCCGTACCCCGGCATCGAGTTGCCGTTGCGGTCCTTCACGTCGAGCGCAGACTCGATCCACGGCTCGGCGTGGCGGGGACTCTCCCAGTAGGTCCGGATCGCGGTGCCGTACGGCATCTGCTTTGCCCGCGACGTGCCGAGCGAACGGCCGAACCTGGAGTTCGCACCGTCTGCGACGATGACGTACTGCGCGCGCATCTCGAATGTGGAGTGGGTTTCCTTGTCGGTCACGACGGCGCCGCGGAGGAGACCGCGCTCGAGGATCGGCTGGTTCGCCTCGTGGCCCTGCAGCAACTGCGCGCCCGCGGCTTCTGCGTTGAGCGCGACCATCTGGTCGAGCTCGCGCCTGCGCACGACGTAGCCGTGCTGCGGGTACACCGAGTGCGAGGGCCACTGCAGTTCCAGGGCCTTGCCGTGCGCGGTGGCGCGCAGGCCCTCGTACCGGTGGAAGCGCTCGAGGGAAGTGGCAAGACCCATGTCGGTGATCTGCTTCACCGCCCGCGGAGTGAGACCGTCCCCGCAGGTCTTCTCCCGCGGGTACGTCTTCTTCTCCACGATCGTGACGCGGTGACCCGCACGCGCGAGCCAGTAGCCGGCAGCGGCACCGGCAGGCCCGCCACCGATGACGAGCACGTCCGTCTCTCGCGCGGGCGCGTTGGGAACGGCGACGGTTGGGTTGTCTTCCATGGGGGACCGACCTTCAGGGGGAAAGGTCAGGTCACGATACGCCCGTTACTTGGCGGTTGATTCCCTCGGCTCCGTGCCAACTGCAACAGGTGCCGGCATGAGGGTCGCGAAGTCCTTGTCGACGGTGTCGAACGAGGTGGAGCCCGCCTCGAGGCCCTTGAAGATCTCCGACTCAGGCGAGCACCAGTGCTCGTACTCGGCGGCCCACTTCTCGTCGGCCTTGTCCGCGCCGCTCAGGTCGTAGCGGATGTGGCACACCACGGCGAGGATCTCGGCCTCGGTCAGTGCCCCGCCCGCCTTCTCGCCCTGCATGGGCATGGGGTTGCCGTTGTAGGAGAGCGGCGCGTGGGCGCCACCCTCACGGTCGGGGTTCCCGTAGACCTTGAGGCCGGCCGCCACGTACTTCTGGCTGCCGGTGTAGACGAAGTTCAGCATGTCCTCGATGTGGGGGAAGGTCTTCAGCACCTCACCCTGGTAGAGAACCCGGCCGGCACCGCCCGCGCCGTCCCCGCCGTGACATCCGGCACACCCGGCATAGACCTCAGTTCCGATTGACAATGGACCCGCCTCGACCTTCTCTGCCGGGGTCAAGGCCACGAAGTACATGAAGGCCCAGACGGGCAGCAAAGCCAAGCCGGACATGGCCCAGAACGGAATCTTGCGGCGCTCCTTGGCGGCCTTCACGTAGGGCGGATCGGGCTTTTCGACCTTCACGGCGGGGGCCGCGGAGGCCTTCGCCGGCACGGCGGACTCGGTCTTGGCGGGGGCCGAGCTGGCTGCGGGGGTGCCGCCGGACGCCTCGCCTGAGGCCTCGGCTCGACGGGCCTTGGAGCGGTTCCGAAGGTGCTCGGGGATCTCGGTCACTGCAAATACCTCAATTGGCGGACGAATACCGCGTCCCGGTCGGGCCGGAACGCGCCTGCGACAGGGGCGAAACGTACCTCCCGCGGACCTCCCCACGATAGACAACAACCCGCCGCAATGAGCAATCAATCAACGTGTGGTGGGTGCCACGCGCGAGGTGCCCGACTGACGCACGGATGTCCGTCGCGACGACGGACCGATGTCCCCTCTGCCGGCACAAGGGCACAACCCGAGGCGGCCCGAAACGCCGGTCCTGCTTGTGAACAAGAGCGGAAGTGGCGGGTGTCGCTCTTGTGGAAATGGCTCCTGACGGGGGTGCGTGGCTAGTGTTCTGAGTGCTCGGGCGGCGGCCCAGGCGCATCTGTCCACAGCTCGGAGAAACAACGAGAGTCCATGATCGCGATCGACATCCTCAGGTGGCCGGGCATGAACCAGGCGTTCATCGTCTCGTTCGTGGTGACGACCGGAATGGCGCTCGCGGTGATGCCCTTCGGCAAGCGGCGCAAGGCCGGCCAGCCCACCACATGGGGTGAGGCGATGGTCGGGGCCGTCTACGCGTTCTTCGTGATGTTCCTGGCGTTCGGGGTGGTCCCCCACCAGTTCATCGACCACGCCGACAAGGAACTCGGGTGGCGCAAGGACAAGCTGCTGAACGGTCCGTTCGACATCCTCCAGGCCAAGGCCTACGGCGGGAACTTCCCGTTCACCCTGTCTTACGAGGCGGTGCGCGACATCGTGGTGCTCGTCATCCACGGGTTCTACATCGGCCTCATGATCTACCTGTTCGTGTGGTGGCAGAAGCGCGGAGAGAAGGCCGACGCGAAGGAACTGGAGACGTCCACGTACGGCCGTCCGCTCGCGAGGAAGGCCTGACATGGCGCGCACAGACGCCAACCCGCCCATGCCCGAGTGGTCCACGGAGTACCAGCTGGTCGAGGTCGACCACGAGTACCTGACCAAGGCGGTCAA
>JBJTCK010000090.1:0-96769 GCA_046091825.1 Actinomycetota bacterium
GTTTGTACCTGCCGGTCTTCGAGATGAGCCGGCCGATACCGAACGTCGCCGCAGTGACGCCGAGCATCTGGGGGATCGTCCGCAGCCCGGACTCCGTGGGCGAGATGAGCTGCGAGTCCTGGAAGTACAGGTTGAGGAACGTGCCGGCGCCGTACGTCACAGTGCCGGCGCACATGCCGAGGAGCGACGCCCGCATCACCACTGGGTTGGAGAAGAGTCGCAACGGGATCATCGGCTCCGATGCGCGTTGCTCCACCATTACGAAAGCGATCAGTCCGACCAGCGCAACCGCTGCGAGCACCAGCACCACGGGTTCCGTCCATCCCGTGCGGCCCTCCTCCAGCGCGATCATCGCTGCACCGATGGTGACCGAGAGGAGACCGGCACCGGCATAGTCCAGTTTTGCCTCCCGCTTGGTGAACGGCAGGCGAAGTGCAAAGTGCGTGACTGTCCCGATGACAAGGATGCACGGCACGTTGAAATAGAAGATCCACGGCCAGGAGTAATTGTCGATGATCCACCCGCCAATGACCGGCCCGAGAAGTGCGGAACCGACAAATGCGAGCGTGAAATAGCCGATGTACCGGCCTCGGTCACGCGGCGGGATGATGTCGCCAATCACGGCGAATGCAAGCGCCTGGATGCCGCCACCCCCGAGGCCCTGGAAGGCGCGCGCGGCGATCAGCTGCCCGATGGACTGCGAGGCCCCGCACAGGAACGACCCGACAAGGAAAGTGAACATCGTTGCCTGGAAGACGGTGCGTCGGCCGTAGATGTCGGACAGCTTGCCGAGCAGCGGCGTCCCGATCGCAGACGTCACGATGTATGCGGTGCCGACCCAGGCAAAACTCTCGAACGCGTTGAATTGTCCTGTGATCGTGGGGAGCGCAGTGGCGATGATGGACGTCTCGAGAGACGCGAGCATCGTCGCGAGCGCAAGTGCACCGAGGACCAGCCCCAGTCGTGCCCGTGAGAACCCGGGCACCATTGATTCGGTTGCCATGCAGTCCACCGTAACCTTCAGAGGGTCGGTTCCTTGTACTTGGCAAGTAAAGAAGGGGCCGGGCGAGCACCCGGCCAACCGATCTCCTAGGTGGTGTCAATGCTCTCGGGCCGTTGGACGGACTCCGGGAACCCCCGGGCACGAGTTGGTCGGCCGGGCTCTCTGACGGTCGTCTCGCGAGTCTCCCCGTTCAGGTGAACGATCCATCCCCCCTCATGGACGGCCCGGTGATGGACCGAACACAGTGGGAGCAGGTTCGTCAGGTCTGTCGACCCGCCGCGGGCCCACGGGACGACATGGTGCGGCTCGCATCTGCTGACCGGGACGACACAGTGCGGGATCCCGCAGGTCTGGTGCATCGCCTCCAGCGCTCGTCGTTGGTGCTTGGTGGCGGCCCGTGTGGACCGCCCGACGTCGATCGTGACGCCCCGGCCGCTGAGGACGACGGGGATGATCCGTGCCTCACACGCCATTCGCCGGATGACTTCCACCGGAAGGTCGATGTCAGTCCCGGTGTGCACGATCGACCTCTCGTGGAGTCCATTCTTGAGAGTCTCAAGGTCAACGATGACGGAGACCTCGGACCTGCTGTGGTTCAGGCCGTTTCCTGCCTCGACCGGGCCTGTCTCGCCGACGAGCGCACACAGCGCAGTTGCCTGGGTGTGGTCTCGGTGCGCCGCCATTGTCCCGGACTGGATCAACTGCTCGACCTTGCGCTGGATGGCCCCGACTATTCGCAGTCCGCTCTCGGGGTCTAATTCGCCCCGCAGGCACACCATTCCCGTCTCGCGGTCGATCCAGTGACGGAGAAAGGCATTCTGCCTCTGCTGGTCGAGGCGGCTGATCCCTGCCTCCTGTCTGATGCGGGAGACCGTGGTGCGGACCGCTCGGGACATGTTGTCGGGGGTGGCGTGGGACGCGACCATCCTCAGCCAGTCGCCCTGCCGCGCCAGAGCGTCTCTCTCTTCGTCGTCCAGGCCGGCAATCGTGCGCGACACCGCGTCCACATGGGCAGGAGAGATGCTGCCCTGCTCGAGCGCGGCATCAAGCTGGGGAATCAGGTCGAGAGTGCTCGCGCGGGAGATGTCCCGTCGTGCGTCGGACCTCGTGATGGAGGAGGAACTGCTGAGGATGTCGACGGGCACGACGGCAGGGGATGAACTGCCAAGTTCGTTCAGCCGGCGGGTCAGCATCATCCGTCTCGCCTCGACCCACGACGTGAGCTGTGCAAGGTCGGAGAGGGCCCTGCGGACACTCTCCAGGTTCATCTCTGCACACGCCAGGTCTTCGTACCTCCGCACGATCCAGGTCGGCGTACGGCTGTCTGCTCGCCCCGTCCGCGACTCACGCTCCTCTTGTCTCACTGCTCCCACGCCCGCAATGTGGTCAACCCGCCGACATCCGTGGCACCACCGCTCCCACTTGTTGCCAACAACGTCCGCAGGGTGATAAGACCAAGTCCATGTGCCGACGGACCACCTGCGAAACCTGCGAGAAGCCGACCTATGTCGGGTGCGGCGACCACATCGAGCAGGTCCTCGGTGACGTGCCCGTCTCCGACCGTTGCCAGGGACACGACGACGACAAGTCCGTGCTCGGCACGCTGCTGAACCGCTGACAGGAGGCCTTCCGGAGTGTCCGCACATGACGGGCTCCTGGCCGACCCTGCCGGGGTCGTGCGGTGCCACTGGTGCGGCACGGACCCCCTCTACGTCGACTACCACGACCGTGAGTGGGGAAGGCCTGTGCATGACAACGACAGGCTGTTCGAGAAGATCTGCCTGGAGGGATTCCAGTCAGGGCTCGCATGGATCACGGTGCTGCGCAAGCGTGACAACTTCCGTGCGGCATTCCGCGGCTTCGGCATCGAGGCGGTCGCGGCGATGGGGGATCGTGACGTGACGCAGTTGCTCGATGATGCAGGCATCATCCGGCATCGGGGGAAGATCGAGGCCACCATCAACAACGCCCGGTGCGCGGCGGGGATGCTCGAGGCGGGCATGGATCTCGCGGGTCACATATGGTCGTTCGCGCCGCGCGCCGATCTCGGCCGCGAGGGGACGGACTGGCCCGTCACGACGTCGCCGTCGGCCGTAGCGCTCTCGAAGGACCTGAAGAGGCGGGGGTGGCGTTTCGTGGGCCCCACGACCATCTACTCGTTCATGCAGTCAATGGGGCTCGTGAACGACCACTTCGCCGGCTGCCACGTGATCGGCGAGTGCGAGACTGCGAGGAAGGCGGTGCTCAGCCGCGCGGGTTGAGCATGTCCTCGGCGTTCTGGCGGACCTGCCAGTCACGGTCGTCCAGTGCCTTCCTCAGCAGCGGTTCGATGCGCGGGTCATCAAACGGTGCCAGCGCAAGTACGGCGCGCCGCCTCACGGTCGGCTTGTCGGAGCACGCCGCGATAATCGCGTCGAGACCGCGCGGGTCACCGATCGCTCCGAGCGCAGCGGCCGCGGCTTCGCGCACGAGGACCTCGCCATGGTGGAGGGTCGCCTTTACCAACGCCGTCACCGAACCGTCCACTGGGGACCCGCGCTCTCCCATTGCCCACGCCGCCATCTCCGCCACGAACACATCACTGTCGCTGAGCAGGCCGGTGAGATCGACACCTGGGAAGTCCGCTGCGAGTTCCGCGGCCGTGCGGCGCACCTCGGGGTCCGTGTCGTCGAGTGCGGGCGGGAGATCGGATTCTGCGAGACGGCCCATCCGTGCGAGGGCACGGAGCGCACTGGCACGCAGGTGACCGTCGGCCGCGACCGCGCCGGCGCGGGCAGTGTCCTCGTCCGCAGTGAAGCCCGCGGCGATGATGTCGAACCGGGAGACCACGCGGTCCTACGAGCGCAGGAGGTCGCCGACGAGGTTGAGGGCGAGGGCAAGAGCAAGACCTGCCAGACAGGCGAGCAGTGCCCCGAGCACCACCGACCATCCTGCAAGCAGGCTGGCCGCACGCCTCCATTGGCTCTTGCCGGGTTCGCGGTAGAGCGGTGCGGGCTTCTGGTCGACCCGCACTGTCGCGGGGCGCTTCGGCGTGGCAGGCTTCATCCGCGACACCGCACCGAGTGCGACCAGCGCGAGCGCGATGACCCAGAGCGCACGCACGGTCGTGCCGCTTGTGGATGTGGCGAGGACACCGTGTGACCCGACGACCGGCGACGAGACGAACAGCGACGAGATGACATCCAGCGAAGAGAACATGACAGAGGGGAGCGTACCCCTGCCGCCGCCGGTCCTGCCTGCGCCAGTCCGGGGCACTCAGACAAGGTTCGCCGCCGCCGTCTCCATGATCACCGTCTCGTGGCTCGTGCTCGCGGTGGTCCTGGTGATGGCGACCGTGCGCGTGCAGAGGTGGGAGGTCGCCCCTGGTGAGGCGATGGCGGTGAGCCCGCGCATCTCGTTCGAGGTGGAGGAGGGCAAGGAATCCGACCCGCCGCAGCGTCATCCCGCACGGAACAGCATCCGCTTCGTCACGGCTTTCGGTGGCCAACTCTCTGCCCTCGACGCGGTGCTCGGCTGGATCGACCCGCACGTCCAGGTGGACACATTCGAGGAGCATTTCGGTGGGCAGACCCCCGCGACCTCCCGCCAGCTGGGCTTCCAGTCGATGTTCGGGGCGAAACAAGTTGCCGAGTACGTGGCCATGAAGCGGATCGGACTGGACGCACGGTTCACCGACGGGAAGATCATCGTGAACGAGCTCGTCTGCGCGGAGGAACCCGCGGCAATGTCAGCGTGCCGTGTGCTCACTGTCGGGGACCCGATCGTGCGGGTCGACGGTGAGGAGGTGCCCACACTCGCCGAGCTCGCGACCGAGATGAAGGACCGCAAGGTGGGCGACGAGGTCAGCCTGACGGTCGTGCCCCACGGCAAGGACCCTGATGATGCTTCGACCCGGGAGGAGCGACGGGTGGTGCTGATGGCGAATCCCGACGAACCCGCACGCGCGATCATCGGCATCATCCCCGCCGACACCCGCACCGTGCAGCTCCCGTTCGAGGTGGCAATCTCGACAGCCGACATCGGCGGCCCGTCCGCCGGCCTCTCCTTCACGCTCGGACTCCTCGATGACCTCACCGAAGGCAACCTGATGGGCCGGGGCAGAGTGGCGGCCACCGGCACGATGTCGCCGGACGAGAAGGTCGGTGCGATCGGGGCCCTCCGCCAGAAGGCAGTTGCCGTGCGCGACGCAGGGGTCACCCTCTTCCTGGTGCCGGCGGGGCAGTCGGCCGGCGAGCTGTCGGCGGCGCGCGCGGCAGCAGGACGCGGTGTCACGATCGTCCCGGTGGCCACTCTGCAGGAGGCCCTCGAGGCACTCGCCGCGAACGGCGGCGACCCTTTGCCCCGCCCCTGAGCGTCCCCCGAGCGTCTTGCCTGCGGGCTTCCACGCCCCGGCGGGCCGGGCCACTGCACCGAAATGCCACCATTCAGGTTATCCACAGCCCTACTCTTGATGCCCAATGGCTATCTCCTTCTCCCGTCCCGACCCCTCGTCGCCGTCCGCAGTGGGCGCCGCGGCGTTCCCGGTCGCCCGTCGCGGGTTTGACCAGGGGGAGGTGCGCGACTTCCTGCGCATGGTGGCGGCCGAACTGGCCCGCCTGCAGGAGCGGGAGCGGTTCCTGGAGGCAGAGATGCGCTCCATGCAGACGCGTGGGCTGTCCGGTCCGGGCCGTCTGGACGAAGAGACAGTCACCACACTCCTTGGCGAAGAGGCAGCCCGCGTCCTGACTGTCGCCCGTGACGCGAGCACGCAGATCCGGGAGCGTGCCGAGGATTCGGCCACCCGCCTGGTGAAGGACGCCGCGGAGGACGCCGCGCGAATCCGCGAGTCGGCAATGTCGGAGGCCCAGCGGATCCGTGACGATGCCGCCTCGGATGCCGAGGCAGAGATCGAGATGGCCAAACAACAGGGCCGCGACATGGTCAACGAGGCACGCGAGTACCGCGAGAAGGTCCTCTCGGAGTTGTCCCGCCGCCGCGACGCGGCCCGCGCACAGATCGAGCAGCTGCTCCACGGCCGTGACCGGCTGCTGAACGTGTTCGAGCGCGCCCGCATCGCATCGGAGAGCGTTCTCAACGAACTGCACGAGGCACATGACGAGCCTGAGACGCTGGTGAACCTGGCCCCCACAACCGGCCCCATGCCCATCGTGAACCCGCAGCACCCCTCTGTCACCGCGTACGACCACGCCGCAGTCGAGGCGGCCGAGCGCGAGGCGCGCAGTGCCGTGGAGGATGCCGAGTCACTTGTGGCGGACGCGGCAGCCTTTGACATCCCGCTTGACGGCCCGCCGACCGTGGGAACTGCCGGCCCCGTCACTGACCATGAGGCTGCAGTTGACATCGTTGACGTTGCTGACGATGACGAGATCATCGAGCTCGTCGAGATAGTCGAGATAGTCGAGGACCCAGAGGACGCGCCCGCGGACTCGCTGCCCGAGGCTGACGACTCTGTCGCATTCGTGTCCCTGCCTGAATCGGATACGGCATCCACGGCTGCTGTGGACGCCGACGATGCGCCGGCCACGAACGTGGTCTCGTTGTTCGACCGCCGCCCGGTGCGGGTGCCTGAGGTGGAGGAGAACCCCCATCCGGCGGTCGATCATCCCGTCAGCGCGGCCCCGAAGAAGGACGCCAAGGTCGACGACATCTTCGCCAGGCTCCGCGCCGGCAGCACGGAGGAGGTCGCCAGGGCGTCGGCCCCCGCACCTGCAACCGACCCGGAGCCGAAGACCACCTCCGTTGACGCCTCGGGAAAGAAGCCCGCCGCGAGGAAGACCGCACAGAAGAAGCAGACCGCAGAGAGAAAGCAGACCGAGAAGCCCGCGAAGTTCACGCCGGTCGTCGACCCGGCCCGGTTCTCCGCGCGGGACGAGGCAGTCGCCCCGGTCGTGTCGCAGATCGCGCGCAAGTTCAAGCGCATCCTGGCGGACGAGCAGAACAACGTTCTCGAGCACCTCCGCAACAAGCGCTCGTCGCTCGAGATCGATGCAGTGCTCGGCACTGCCGACGAGCATGCGAAGCGTTACGCCGCTGCAGTGTCCGAGGACGCGATGACGGCCGCGTCGGCGGGCGCGAAGTCGATGAAGGACGCGCGCGGCACCTCGAAGAGGGTCACCCAGAAGGCGGTCGGCTCGGAGGTCGCGGCGGCCGTCCTTGCCGGTCTCGTGGCGATGTTCCGCGAGGATGCCCGTGTCGCCGTCGGCGAGGCAGAGGGCGACCGGCAGGTGCTCGCCGGGCTGATGCGTGACGTCTACCGGAAGTGGAAGCTGACCGGGATTGACGAGCACGTGGACGACGTGGCATGCGCGGCGTACAACGCCGGCGCGTATCTCTCCCTCGAGCCCTCGACCGCGATCCACTGGCTGGTGGATGCCGAGTCCGCCTGCTGCGGCGACTGCGCGGACAATGCGCTGGCCGGCGCCGTCACCAAGGGGGAACAGTTCCCCACGGGTGACATGCACCCGATGGCCCACACGGGCTGTCGATGCCTCATCGGCCCCGCGCAGCACTAGCGTTCCACCGCGTGAGCAGCAACAGGGACGTTCCCCCGCGTCAACCCGGTGAGCCCGGGTTCCGATTCCCAGAGTTCAAGAGGCCAAGCAAGGGCCGTATCACCGTGTCGGTGGTCATCGCCGCGGTGCTGCTCCTTCTCTTCAGCGCCCGCAGTCTCTCCTCGTTCTACGTGAACATCCTGTGGTTCGACAGCGTCGGTTACTCGGACGTGTACTGGGGCATCCTGCGCAGCAAGGCAGAACTGGCGGCAATCTTCACTCTCGGCTGTGCGGTGTTCCTGTGGGTCAACCTGCTGCTCGCCGACCGGCTGGCCCCTTTGACGCTGCCGAACACCCCGGAGGACCAGGCGGTGATGCGGATACGCAACGCCACGAAGAACCACCGCGGCAAGCTGCGCATCGCAATTGCGCTCGTCATCGGCCTGATGCTCGGGCTCCCTGCGTCGGCGCAGTGGCAGGAGTGGCTGATGTTCCGCAACCGCCAGGCGTTCTCCGTGGGCGACCCGCTCTTCAAGGCAAACGTGGGCTTCTATGTCTTCCGCCTCCCATTCGCACAGTTCGTGGTGGCGTGGGCGTTCGGTGCCCTCGTCCTCGTCACCTTGATCGCAGTGGCGTTCCACTTCCTGAACGGCAGCATCAGGCCCCAGGACAGGGTCCAGCGGGTCTCGCCGCAGGCGAAGGTCCACATCTCCGTCCTGCTCGCCGGCGGCACGCTGCTGCGCGCCGCTGACTACTGGCTCTCCCGCTACGAGCTGACCGGTTCGACGCGGGGCGTGGTGCGCGGCGCGCTCTACACGGACGTGAACGCGCAGCTGCCCGCCACGAACCTGATGATCCTCGTCTCGATCGCCGTCACGCTGCTCCTTCTGTGGAACGTCCGCCAGCGCGGGTGGCGCCTCCCGGTGCTCGCCGTGGGCCTGTGGGTCGTGGTGGCAGTCGTGGCAGGCACCGTGTACCCGGCCCTCGTCCAGCGTTTCGTGGTGCAGCCCAATGTCAGCACGCGTGAACTGCCGTACATCGCACGCAACATCGAGGCCACGAAGGCCGCCATGGGCATCGCCGGTGTCGAGCGGGTGGACGTGACGTACTCGGAGATCACGGCACAGGACGTGGAGTCGGACGATGCCGCCCTTCGCGACGTGCGCCAGCTCGACCCGACCCAGATGAAGGACAGGTTCGCCCTGGACAAGGGGCTCAACTCGTTCTACGGCGTGAACGAGCTTGACGTGGACCGGTACTCCGTCGACGGCCGTGTCCAGCAGGTCCTCGTGGCCGCGCGGGAGCTGAACCCTGCCGGCCTGCCGAACAAGACATGGGTCTCCCAGCACCTCCTCTACACCCACGGCTGCGGCGTGATCGCCGCGCCGGCGAGCGTGGCCACGAGCGACGGCCGCCCGAAGTACATCGACCTCGGCGTGACCCGGCCGCAGCTCTACTTCGGCGACGGGCTCGGTGGCTACGCCGTGGTGAACACCGACCAGAAGGAACAGGCCTGCGAGGGCGCGGCCGAGACGTCGTTCTCTGCCGATGCCGGCATCCGCGTCGACAGCACTCTTCGCAAGGTCGCGCTCGCCGTGAACTTCGGCGAGTTCAACCTGTTCGGCTCGCGTCTCGTCCGCGAGGACTCACGCTTCCTCTGGGTGCGGGACATCCGGGAGCGCGTCCGCAAGATTGCCCCGTTCCTCCATTACGACGGTGACCCGTACCCCGTCGTGGTGAAGGGAGAGGTGAAGTGGGTCATCGATGCCTTCACCACCACTGACAAGTACCCGTATGCCGAGCTGGCCAACACCACCCAGCTGACTGCAGGCAGCGGCCTGGACCATTCCTTCAACTACGTGCGCAACAGCGTGAAGGTCGTGATCGACGCGTACTCCGGCGAGACCGTGTTCTACACGATGGACTCGAAGGACCCGATCGCGCGCATGTGGCGCGCGGCGTTCCCCGGCCTCTTCGTGAAGGGCTCCGAGGTCGACCCGCAGCTGGCCACGCACTTCCGCTACCCGGAGGACCTCTTCCGGGTGCAGACCAACCTGTTCGGGCGCTACCAGTTCGACGACGCCACGCTCTTCTTCAACCGTGATGCCGCCTGGACGGTGGCCCAGGCACCGGGGACCGAGCCGGAGGACAGCAACTCGTCACCCGTGCTCGGCACCGTCACGCCGGGTGCGCCGGCGGGAGCAGAGACCATCGGTGTCGATGACTCCGCGGGGGAGCGATTCACCCCGTACTACACGATCTTCCACGCGCCGGGGGAGCCCACCGACGTGGGGGTCTTCTCCATGCTGCGCCCGTTCGTGCCGTTCTCCTCTGACGACAGCCGCAAGGAGCTGCGCAGTTTCATGGTCGTGTCGAGTGACCCCAAGTCATACGGGAAGATGACCGTGTACCAGATGGCGGCGCCCCTCCCGCCGGGCCCTACCACGATTGCGTCCGAGTTCGAGTCCGAGCCGTCGATCTCCCAGACGATCACGCCGCTCGACCAGCGCGGGTCGCGCGTGACGTTCGGTGACCTGCAGATCGTCTCGGTCGGCAAGGGGCTCATGTACCTGCGGCCCATGTTCGTGCTGCCAGACGGAAACGACTCCAAGCAGGTGTTCGTGCGGAAGGTGCTCGCCTCCTACAACGGCAAGTCCGTGATCGGGGACAGCCTCACCGAGGCGGTCACGAAGTTGTTCCCCGGCTTCAGCATGAACCTCGGTGACAGGGTCGGCCAGACGGGCACGCCGGTGACGACCACCGTTCCCGGCTCCACCCAGACCACGGCTCCGCCCACAGCGCCGGCCGGGATCACGCCCGCGGACCTTCTCGCCCAGGCACAGCAACTGTTCGACCAGGCCGATGCCGCGCTCGCACAGTCACCGCCGGACTTCGCCACGTACCAGTCGAAGCAGGCGCAGGCCCGCGCGCTCGTGGAGAGGGCCCTCGAGGCGATCAACGGCTAGCCGTCAGCCCCGGGATGGTCGCTGCTCAGCGGTTGCGTCTGGCCAGTTGGTCGGCAAGGGCGGCGAGGTCCTGGCGGAACGCGATCTCGTAGCGGACCTGCTCCTGGGCAAGCTTGACCTGGCTGGCCCTCAGTGACTCGACGAGTTCGGTGTTGACGGTCTCGCCGGTGCTTGCCGCGATGCGGTCGATCTCGTCGCCCATCTCGTGCAGCTGGTGCGACAGCTCGTTGCCCATGTTGACCAGCCGTTGCTCGATGACGGTGAGCTTCTCTGCGGTCGCCCGCGTGACGGCCTTCTCGTCCTCGAGTGCCGCGCCGTAACGGGCGACAAGTTCCTCGAGGATGGCCAGCCGCTCGGAGGCAACGCGGGACTCCTCCCGGCTCACCTCGAGCGCCTGCGCCGAGAACGCCATCAGGTCGTCGATTGCGCCGAGAACCGGGTCCGGTTGTCTGTTCTTTCGGGAGAAGATGGCCATGAGGTCGGTACGCGGCGGCGGCGGGTTGCGGCTGTGTCACGTTGCTTGTACCGTACTTTCCCTGCAACGCCGCGGGGTGGAGCAGCTCGGTAGCTCGTCGGGCTCATAACCCGAAGGTCGCAGGTTCAAATCCTGCCCCCGCCACCATCGAGAGGCCCGGTCCCACATCGTGGGGCCGGGCCTTTTTGGTCAGTGAGACGGGTCAGTGTGCCCGTTCAGCACCCGGCGGTGGAACGCGAGCATGTCCTCGTCGAAGAGCTCGGGCAGCCCCGGCCCGCCGCCCATGCGCGCTCCCTTGCGTCCGAACCCCGCGTTCGCTGCGTAGCGGAACTGGTCGATGTCGGAGCGCATGGGGTCGGCGGTTCCGGTCAGCGGGTCGATCATCGAACCGTCGTCCGCTACGTACTCCACCGGGGCGTCAGGGGACACCCGTGCCTCGGCAACGAGCCCCACGTCCTCGTGCCTGTCGAAACTGTGGTGCGCACCGGGGACGATCCGGATCGACGACTCCCCGCCGGCGAGCCGGATGGTGTTCGTCTGTGACTGTGCGGTCGCCACCGAGCACCACTCGTCCTGGTCGCCCACGATCGTGCGCACGACGGTGCGGCCGACCCGCGCGTCCAGGAACTGCTGGCCGCACCACGGGTAGACGGCGTACGTGCCGGCGAAGGCGAGTTCCCCGACGATCGGGTCGGCGAACACCCTCATGGTGGCCTGGATTACCGCTGTTCCTCCGCGGCTGTGTCCCTGGGCGGATATGCGCCGGGTGTCGATGCGGGGGTCACCGGCCAGCAGTCGCAGGGCGGCGAGCACGTCGTGCGCACTCGCCGCGAAGGAGTACTGCGTCTGGTTCGCGACTGTGGACGTGACTGCCCGCGCGGTGAACGGGTCAACGAGGAGCACGGCGAATCCTGCGGCAGCGAGGGTGACCGCATGACGGAGATGGTTGGGCGACACGCCTGCGCTCCCGGGCACGATGACGACAGCAGGGTGCGGTCCCGCGCCGTCAGGCACCGTGAGTGCGCCGTCAATGTCGATCCCCGGTGCGGTCCCCGCAATGGCATCCCGGAAGTTGACGGGGTTCGCAGAGGCAATGGGGACAATGCTCACGTCGAGGCCTGCCTCCACGAGCACGGCGAAACGCGGGTCGGTGGTCATGCGCAGAACCTAGTCGCACGGGTCTTCATGCCCCGTCGTCAGCCCACAGGCGGGTGTGCGCGCCGCTGTGGAGGACCTCCATTGTTCCATCAGGAAGATGCAGTTCGCCTTCGGTGCCTTCGGGGAGTGTGCACGTGAGGGTCCCTGTCCCGCTCTCGATGCGCCATTCGACACTGACGCGGCCGTGCGGAGCGTCATGGTGGGTGCGTGCCCAGTTGATTCCGCCTCCGGGGCGCGGCGCGATGCGCACTCGGCGGTATGCGGAACCCGTGTTGACGAGGCCGGCAACGTACCCGTGCAGGAAGGAGATCACGGCCCCCTTGCTGTAATGGTTCAGACTGTGAGTTGCCTTTCCGGCCGAGATGCCGTCCCAGTCCTCCCAGATTGTCGTGTACTGGTCACTCATGTGCATCCAGGACGGCGCTGTGTCCTGGAACAGTAGTGAATACGCGGTGTCGAGGTGCCCGTTCTCTGCGAGCACAGGGAGGAGAAGCGGGGTGGCAAGGAACCCAGTGCCGAGATGCATGCCGGCTTCCTCTATCAAGCGGACGAGGTCATCTGCTGTCTGCCGGCGCAGTGACTCCGGGATCAGTCCGAATGCGATGGCGCGGCACAAGGTTGCCTGCGTGCGTGGTGTCACGTGGCCTTCGATATCAATGAATTCCGTGCGCCACGCGTCAAGGACGTTCAGGGCCAGAGCGGCGTACTTGTCCGACTCCTCTTCCCGTCCGAGCAGTGCACTGATGCGCGCGAGTTGATCTGCCGAGCGATAGAGGTATGCGGTGGCGACGGCGCCATGGTCCTGGTGGATGAGGCTTGCAACGTCGGTCTCGATGTCGGCGCCGGGCTCCAGCCACTCGCCGTAGTGCCAGCCGCTGTCCCACAGCCACTTCTCGTGAGGAAGCGGTTCCGGCCACCTCTCCACACGCGACGGGTGACGCCTCCCTGCTGCCCTGCGTGCCGCGAAATCGACCCACCTGCACATCGACTCGAACTGTGACTCGAGGATGTCGACACGACCGGTCGCGAGATGCAGTTCCCACGGCACGTGGACCGCAGCGTCACCCCAGCCCGCGGACCCGTGGCTTCCGGACCATACTGGCGCACCCGGCGAGGGGTCAGGCACGACGCTCGTGACCTTGCCGTCGGGGAACTGGTCCGCCGCGAGGTCACGCAGCCATTTCGCCGACCAGTCGGTGACGTCGTACATGTATGCCGCCGCCCCGACGTAGATCTGCCAGTCGCCCGTCCAGCCCGACCGTTCTCTCGTGGGGCAGTCAGTCGGTATCTCGCATGCGTTCCCGCGGAAGCTCCAGTCGGCGGCAAGGTGAAGACGGTTCACACGCGCGTCGGAACACTGGAAGTCACCGGTTTGCCTGAGATCTGTGTGGACCACGATGCTCGTGATCGAGTCAGGGTCGAGCGGGCCGGCGAGCCCTTCCACCCTCACGAATCGGAACCCCTTCGTGCTGTGGCGCGGCTCGAACACCGAGCCGTCACCTGCCGACACAACGCGGTCGGTCTGGAACGGAAGGCCCCGCGGGCTCGCGAAGGCGCCGTTCGCCACGTTCTCCTGGGTCACGTCCCCGTCGGGCGTGATCCACTCGCCGTACGTGAGCGTGACCTCATTGCCCGCAGGACCTGTGTTCGTGAGCCGCGCCCAGCCATTGCTGTTCTGGCCGAAGTCGATGACATGGCGCCGTGGTGCGATTTCGGTGACAGACACAGGCGCCAGCTCGCCGACTCTCCTCACCGGCGGCCCGACAACGGCACACAGCACGTCCGTGGGGTGGGCAACCTCGTTGACACTGTCCCATCGAGAGCGGTCAGTCCCCGGGTCCGACCATGCCGGGATCCTCCTGCGCATGTCGTGAACCTCCCCAGCGATGAGATCGGCGGCGAGGATGTGGCTGACGGTGGAGCTCCATGACCCGTCGGTCCCGATGGTCACCTGCCGACCGTCCCCGAGCGTGACCTGCAGTTCGGCCAGGAAAGCGATGTCCGGGCCGTACGCGTCGATTTCCCGGATGACTCCGTGCTGGCCGCGCCACCAGCCGTCGCTGAGGATGGCCCCGAGCGCATTCCTGCCGCGACGCAACATGTGGGTCACGTCGAAGCAATGGACCTGGAGGTGTTTCCGGTACGCGGTGAAACCGGGGGTCAGCTCGATGTCACCGACGCGCACACCGTTGATGAACGCCTCGTACACGCCGTGAGCCGTGGCCCACAGTCGCGCGGACGCCACTGATCCTGGCAGGTCGAACTCACCTGCAACGTGGTACGCGGGACGGTGCTGCGCGGGAGAACCAGGTGACTCGCGCGGTTCGATCCAGACCGCGGTCCAGGCCTGCGGCAGGGGTGGGAGACCGTGGGCATCCATGACGGGACAACCATAGGTTGCGCGCACGCCTCGGAGTGCAGGAGGGTCCCGCTGTGCATCTCCGACTCGTCCATGCCGTCTGCCGGGTGTTGCAATGGACCTGATGGGTATCACGGCGGGGCACGCACCGGCATGAGCATCAGGGGCGCAGCGTTCGTCGCCGGCATCTACGAGCACCCGCGCAGGGAGATCCCGGACCGGACCATCTGGGAGATCCACGAGGAGGTGGCGCTCGGGGCGCTCGCCGATGCGGGGCTCACGATGACGGACGTCGACGGCGTCTTCTGCGACGGCACGTCGGGGTTCGGGACCATGACGCTCTGCGACCACCTCGGGATCAGGCCGCGCTACGTGGACAACACAGAGACGGGCGGGTCCTCCTACCTGGCGCACGTGGGCCATGCCGCGGCCGCGATTGCCGCCGGCAAGTGCAGCGTCGCCCTGGTCACCCTGGCGGGAAAGCCCCGGTCAGGCGGGTCCGGCGTCTCGTTCGCCGCGGGACCCGAGTCATCGTTCGAGTCGCTGTGGGGCATCGCCGGGGCCCCGCACACGTATGCCCTCGCCGCGCGGCGCCACATGCACGAGTTCGGCACCACGGCAGAGCAGCTCGCCGAGATCAAGGTCGCCGCCAGCATCCACGCCCAGCACAACCCGCATGCATTCCTGCCGTACGCCGTCACGGTGGAGGACGTCGTCAACTCGCCGATGGTGGCCGACCCGTTGCACAGGCTGGATTGCTGCGTGGTGACGGACGGCGGCGGTGCGCTCGTGGTCGTCTCGCCGGAGGTCGCTCGCTCGCTCGGGCGCACGAACGCAAAGGTCCTGGGCCACGGGGAGGCGATCAAGTCCACCGACAACGGCCGGATCGACCTCACCTACACCGGGGCGGTGTGGTCCGGGCCCCGTGCGTTCGAGGAGGCCCGTGTCACCCACAGGGACATCCGTTATGCCTCGATCTACGACAGCTTCACGATCACGGTGCTGCAGACGATCGAGGACCTCGGTTTCTGTCCGAAGGGGGAGGGTGGCAGGTTCGTGTCCGACGGGGCGCTCGTCGCACCGTTCGGGAAGCTGCCCTTCAACACCGACGGCGGGGGGCTGTGCAACAACCACCCGTCCAACCGCGGCGGCATCACCAAGGTGATCGAGGCGGTGCGCCAGCTGCGCGGTGAGGCGCATCCTGCTGTGCAGGTTCCCGACTGCCAGGTCGCGCTCGCGCACGGCACAGGGGGCAGCCTCGGCACCCGACACGGTTCGGTCACGTTGATCCTCGGCCAGGAGGACGCATGAGCGGTGGCCAGAACCAGTTGCCGGTGCCCGCACCGAAGGTGACCACCACGAACGCCGGCTTCTGGGCGGCAACGGCCGGGGGTCAATTCACCCTGCAGAGGTGCACCGCGTGCGAACTTGTCATCTGGTTCCCGCGGCGCACGTGCCCGAAGTGCCGGACGGAGGACATCCAGTCGTGCGTCGCATGCGGCCGGGGCAGCGTCTACAGCTTCACCGTGGTGCGCAAGGGCAGTGGCGCGTACAGGGAGGCAGCCCCGTTCGTGGTGGCATACGTCGAGCTGGAGGAGGGCCCGCGCGTTCTCACGAACATCACGGGGTGCGACCCGGCGGACGTCACCGTGGGCATGGCCGTGGAGATCGAGTGGCACGACACCGGCGAGGGCAACGCGATCTACCGGTTCCGGCCCGCCCCGGGCTGATCAGACCTTGTAGACGAGCGACGCGGTGGCGCACAGCTTCCCGCTGTCGGCCCCGCGCACCTCGGCACGGCAGAATGCGATCGACTTCCCGCGCTTCTCGATCCATCCCTCGCACACGGCATCCTCGCCGGCCACGGCGGACATGTACTGCACGTCCATGCTGATGGTCACGAAGTTGTTGCCTCCGGTCACGCACCACCCGACGGCCGGAACCACTGTGGTGTCGATGAGGCTCGCGATCGCGCCTCCGTGCATGATGCCGGCCGGCTGGTTCATCTCCTGACGGGCGGGCAGGCGGAGCCGGGCGTAGTCCTGGCGCATCTCCTCGACCACGAAGCCGAGATGGGCCGCGAAATTCGTTGGCTGCTCCCACAGCGGAAAACTGGCCCAGCGCTCTGCGGCCTCGGGCGGAAGCGGCGGGAAACGGTCGGCAAACGTCATGCCGCGACCCTAGTGAAGGGGCCTCTCCGCGCGGGAACTACGGTGTGCCCATGCCGCTCCACCATGTCGCCTATGCCACGAAGGACGTCGAGGCCACGACCCGCTTCTACGAGGACCTCATGGGTTTCCCGCTGGTCCACACAGAGATCACGGCCGGCGGCGAGACGTGGCTGCGGCACATCTTCTTCGACATCGGCTCGGGCACGGCCGGCGAGATGGAGTGCATCGCGTTCTTCCAGGTGCACCAGGTGGGGGAGCGCCCCGACTACGTCACTGACGTGTCGGAGGGCGTGGGACTGCCGGTGTGGGTGAACCACTGCGCGTTCCGTGCGACCAAGGAGAAGCAGGACGAGGTGCGCGCCCGCATGGACGCCGCCGGCATCGCGCCGCTCATGGATGTCGACCACGGGTGGTGCAGTTCGCTCTACTACGTGGACCCGAACGGCATCATGGTGGAACTGTGCCGTGACACACCGGGGTTCGTGCCCGACCCCGAGGGGGCAAAGCGGCTGCTCACCGCGGACCCGTTCGCGAACGCGAAGAACGCCTGACATGCCGAGGCTCGGGCAGGTCGGCAGGGACAAGGCGCATCCGTACGCCGCCGCCGTGTACTCGCTGCTGTTCGGCGACCGCGATCCGGTGGAGCAGCCGGGCACCGATGCGGGAACACCGGGCAACTGGTGGACGGTGTTCGCCCTGGTGCCGGATGCCTTCGACCACACGTCCGCCGGCTTCCAGTTCTACAGGTCGCCCGCACGCAAGCTGCGCCCGCGTCTGCGCGAGCTCGGCCAGACCCGCGCCGGATGGACGGTGGGCAGCCAGTTCGTCTTCAGCCAGCACTGCAAGGCGATGCGCGACGCGGGCTTCACCGACGAGCAGGTCGCAGCCGTCCCTTCGTGGTCAGTGGCGGAATGCTGGACGCCGGCCGAGCGCGCCGTCCTCGCGTACACGGATGCGCTCGTGCTCCAGCACGGCCGGGTGGCGGACGGGGTGTTCGACGCGCTCCGTGAGCACCTCTCCGACGAGGAGATTCTCGAGTTCACGTACGTCACGGCGACGTACGCGATGCATGCCACGATGAGCCGCGCCCTGCGCCTCGAGTTCGACGACGTGGACGACCCGGTGCAGGAACGCCCCGACTCCCGCGGGAACTTCAGCGGTCTCGACGTGATGGCCGCGGCGGATGCCGGGAACGACGGCACGAAGAAGAACTGAACCGCGCACCAGGCGTCGCCGGTGCGTTCCGGTGGGGGCGCCTACCGGGCACCTCGTTACGATTCTCTGAGGGATGACCCCAGGAGGTTCGGCATGACTCAGTCGGCGACACTCGAGACGGATTCGGGGAAGGCCACGGAGCACTTCGACGTGATGGTCGTCGGTGCGGGTATCTCTGGCGTCGGCTCCGCGGTGCACCTGCAGGAGCAGTGCCCGGGGAAGTCCTTCGTCATCCTGGAGAAGTTCGAGTCGTTCGGCGGGACGTGGCACATGCACAGGTACCCCGGGGTGCGCTCTGACAGCGACCTCTACACGTTCGGCTACCGCTTCAAGCCGTGGGTCGGCCCGCCTATTGCGACCGCAGCGGAGATCAAGAAGTACATGGGCGAGGTGATCGAGGAGCATGACCTGGCTCCCCACATCCGTTACCGCCACAGGATCACCGCCGCCAGTTGGTCGTCGCAGACGAACCGTTGGACGGTGCGCGTGTCGCGCCTGGACAAGGGCGACGAGGTGACACTCACCTGCGGCTTCCTGTACATGTGCCAGGGCTACTACAACCAGGACAAGGGCTACATGCCGGACTGGCCGGGCCTGGACTCCTACCGCGGCCGTGTCATCCACCCGATGGAGTGGACCGATGACGTCGACTACGAAGGCAAGGACATCCTCGTGATCGGCTCGGGCGCCACCGCCGCGACCGTGGTGCCGGCACTCGCCAGGAATGCCCGTCGCGTCACCGTGCTCCAGCGGTCGCCCACCTACTTCATCCCCGGGCGAAACGCGGATGACCTTGCGGACACGCTCCGCCAGCTCGAGATCGACGAGAAGTGGATCCACGAGATCGTCCGCCGCAAGCGGCTCTTCGACGGCAAGGCCGTGACCGAGATGTCGTTCCAGCAGCCCGAGGAACTGCGCACCTTCCTGCTGGAGGGAGTGAAGGCCCTGCTGCCCGAGGGGTACGACATGAGGCACTTCACGCCGAAGTACAGGCCATGGCAGCAGCGCATTGCCTTCGTGCCCGACGGCGACCTCTTCGAGGGGATCCGCGAGGGCAAGACGACCATGGTGACCGACGAGATCGACACGTTCACCGAGACTGGCGTGGTCACGAAGGACGGCACCAGGATCGATGCAGACATCGTCGTGCCGGCGACCGGGTTCAACCTGAGCGTCCTCGGCGACATCCCGTTCGAGGTGGACGGCAGTCCCGTGAGCTGGCCCGGCACGGTGACGTACCGCGGGATGATGTTCACCGGGGTGCCGAACCTTGCGTGGATCTTCGGGTACTTCCGCGCCAGCTGGACGCTGCGTGTGGACCTAATGGGCGACTTCATCGGGCGGCTGTTCGCGCTGATGGACCGCAAGGGCGCGAGGAAGGTGACGCCGCGGCTGCGTCCCGAGGATGCCGGCATGGAGATCGGCGACTGGATCAGGCCCGACAACTTCAACCCGAACTACCTGATACGCAGTATCGACCAGATGCCGAAGTCCGGCGACAAGCCGGAGTGGAAGCACGACCAGGACTACTGGGCAGAGAAGGACCTCATCCCCAGGGCGGACCTGGAGGACGGCTGCCTCGTCTTCGAGTGAGCAGCCGCTGGGGTTGTGCCGCCGCGCCCCGCAGTCAGAGCGAGTAGACGCGTGCGGCAGTGCCGCGGAACAACGCGTCCTTCTCTTCCTCGCTGAACGGGGCGGCGATCTTCTTCGCGGCGTTCCAGAAGGTGCGGTAGGAGAGCGAGAGCCTGTCCACGGGGAAGTTCGACTCGAACATGCACCGGTCCGGCCCGAATGCCTCGATCACGTGCAGGTACCACCGTGACTGCGCGGCCACGAACTCGTCGGAGGTGGGCGGGCGTGATGCTGCGTGCCACCCGAACCCGTTGTCGGGCATGGCGAGCCCGCCGATCTTGGCGACCACGTTCGGGCACGCCGCAATCGCGGTGATGTCGTCGCGCCAGCCCGCGAAGATCTCGTCGTGGCGGCCGGCCCACTCGCCGACACCGAGCGGGGTGCCGAAGTGGTCGAGGACCATCTGTGTCCCCTCGGCGGCGCGGGCGAGTTCCAGGAACTCCCTGTTCTGGTGGTGGTCGTGCCACGAGTCGTACGTCAGCCCGCGCTCGCCTAGCCGCCGAACCCCGCGCACGAATGCAGGGTCACGGTGCTTGTCCTTGGCCGCGCGTCCGGGGATGGTCAGCGATGCCGGGTCCTCCGCGCGCGACAGCGCGTCCCTGATGCCGCGGAACATCCCCAGTCCCGCCGCGACGTGGGCGTCGAGGACCTCGTCGAGATTGCCGAGCGTGAGGTCTGCGTGGCTGACGATCGCGCGGATGGTGCGGTCCGGGTCGCGCAACGACTCGCCGGCGATGAACGCCGTCTCCCCGACAGGTGCAAGATGCAACGGTGCCGAGGTGTCGTACGCGGAGCCGCACTCCATGAACACCGTGCACTCGATGCGGTGACCATCCGCGACGTCGGCCTTCAGTTGGTCGAGCCCGTAGTCAAGTCCCGCGCCGGGCCGCCAGAGATGGTGGTGAGGGTCGATGATGATGCGGCCGGGGTCCACGACGTCCTCGTCGACCTGGGCGAACCATGCGGGCGTGCCTGGCTGGATCTCGTTCATTCGTGAAGTATTGCCGACCGGGTGATGCGGGTGCGCAGGGCGGGAACGGCAAAATGGGGAGCGTGATCACCCCGGCACGCCTCCGCACCGTCGTCGGCGCGTGCACTGTCGCCGTCGCGGTGATCGTCTGGCAGGTGGCGCGCTGGGGCCCGCTCTCGCGGCTCGACGTGTCGGCGGCACGGGAGGCGCGCCGCCTGCGGCCGGACCGCGACCTGTTCGAGATCACCGTCATGTTCGGCCTGCGCGGCATCATCCTCACCGTCTGCCTGCCCTATCTCGCGTGGCGGTGCTGGAAGGACCGCCTGAGATGGCCTGCCGTCGGTTTCGCGACCGTTCTCCTCCTGGAGACGGGGATGCTCGGGGCCATGAAGGTCGCCGTCGGTCGCTCGTTCCCGTACCAGGGTGACATGGTCCTCGAGGCCGGCTTCCTCGCGTTCCCCAGCGGTCATGCGGGGAACGTCGTGTCCCTCTGGGGGTACATGGCGTGGTACGTGTCGCTTCGCCGCCCCCGCCTGGCTCCGGTGCTCTGGGCCTCTGTCGCGGCCGCCACGGCCATCGTCGGTGTGTCCTCGTGGCTGCTGCGCACGCACTGGCCGACGGACCTCGTCGCGGGTTTCCTGATGGGCGGCATCGCCCTCGTCGCCACGGTCGCGGCGGTGCAGGCGACGGGGCTCAGTCAGACGACGGGGCTCAGTCGGACGGCCACAGCTGGGCCTGCTCGCGCAGTTCGTCCCTGAAGTCGGGGTGGCCGATCTCGGCGAGTGCCACCGAGCGCTCCCGGATCGTGCGCCCGTGGAGCTCGGCCACGCCCCACTCCGTGATGACGAGGTCCACCTGGTGACGCGGCGTGCTGACGACGGACCCAGCACCGAACCGGGCGAGTATGCGGCTGGTCATTTGCCCGTTCGCACCGCGATAGGTTGACCTGATGGCAAAACCTGACGTCTCCATCCCGGAGGGGAACCCTCCCGCAGAACTCCTCATGGAGGACCTGACCGTCGGCGACGGCAAGACCGCCCAGGCAGGCAGCATCGTGGAGGTGCACTACGTGGGCGTGGCGTGGAGCACCAACCGTCAGTTTGATGCGTCCTGGGACCGCGGAGAGACCTTCGACTTCCGCCTGGGTGCAGGCCAGGTCATCCAGGGCTGGGACGACGGAGTCGCCGGCATGAAGGTCGGCGGCCGCCGCCGTCTGACCATCCCGCCGCACATGGGCTACGGGGACCGCGGCGCCGGCGGGGTCATCAAGGGCGGCGAGACCCTGGTGTTCGTCGTCGACTTGCTGAACGTCAACTGAGGAGGACGCATGTCATCGATGAACTTCTACACGGCGAACGCCTCGCTCGCGGGCGCAGAGAGGCTCGGCATCGAGGAGATGCAGACGATCTGGCGCGTCGAGATGGCGGGAGAGCTCTTCTACAACCTCCTCGCGGAGCGGATCGACGACGACGAGGCGAAGGAACTGCTGCGGCGCAACGCGGTGGAGGAGCGTGGCCACGCTCGGCGCATCGCGCGCGCGCTCAGCATCAAGCTCGGCCGCGACTGGGAGCCCACAGCGGAGCAGCAGGTGCTCCTCGAGGTCCCGATGCCCCCGTCGGTCGATGCGACGCTCTTCGCGGGGATCGTGAAGGGCGAGCTCAACGGTGATGCCGGCTACCAGAAGTGGGCCGATGCCGAGGAGGACGAGGAGGTGCAGCGGCTGCTGCGCCTGAACGGCCGCGAGGAGACCATCCACGCGGGCCGCGCCCAGCAGGTGCTGGAGATTCTCTCGCGCTGACGACTCGTCAGCGGATCACCTTGTCCTGCGGCAGCATCCGCCGCCTGCGGAACCACCGTCGCACGGGCTCCGTGGCCCATTTGCTCGTGGCACCGATGAAGCACGTGGAGATGAGCACCCGCGACATCACGTCCAGCCGGCCGATGTACGGGGCGAGCACGAGCGTGAAGAGCACTGCCACGGGGTAGACCCAGGCGAGGTCGAAGAAGAACCGACCGAGTGGCGAGCGCTTCTTCGGCACGTCCCCGAGGGCGTCGAAGAACTCCTCCGTGCCGGCAGTGACCGTGACCTTCTCGCTCACGATGAACCTGTCGCCCGTGTCGCGGAACCGCTGACGGGTCTCCGAGCGTTCCCACTGCCTCAGGTGCAGGGCGTCCTTGAACCGGAAGACCATGTGGTACGGGTCGCCCGGTTCCGCAGGGGCGAGCACCGTGCCGCCGAGGCTGCCCGGCGCCGCGTTCACCGCCTCGAGTATCGCGGCCGCCCATTCCTCGAACTCCGCCCGGTGCGCCGGGTCGATCGTCCGTGCGATCGCCACGGTGACCGCGCCCCGGGCGATCTTCGGGAGCTTCCCCGTCTCGAACGGACCTGTCAGCTCGGGCATGCAACTACGGTACCTGCCTGTGCCAGCACGGGAACCGACATCCTCGAGCGTCGTCATCGTGCTCTGCCACCCGAACCCCGATGGCTTCGCGCACGCGGCCGCACGGGCCGCAGCCTCGGCCGCGACGGACGCCGGGCACAGGGTCACCCTCCTCGACCTCTATGCCGAGGGTTTCGACCCGGTGATGTCTGCTGACGACCTGCTCCGGTACCAGCAGAACGACAGCACCGTCGCCGACGGCACCGCCGTGCACGTCGAGGCGGTGCGCAGTGCCGATGTTCTCGTGTTTGTGTACCCCACGTGGTGGTCCGGTCTTCCCGCCGTCCTCAAGGGATGGCTGGACAAGGTGATGGTCCCCGGCGTCGCGTTCACGCTCGACGGGCGTGCGAAGGTCAGGCCGGGCCTGACCCACGTGAGACGCATCGTGGCAGTGTCCACGTACGGGTCGCCCCGGCGTTATGTGCGCTTCGTGAACGACAACGGCAGGCGGATGCTCTTCCGTGCGCTCCGGATGTCGACAGGGTGGCGCGCACGGACGTCGTTCGTCGGTCTCTACTCCATGGACACCGCGACTTCGGCGGACCGTGAGCGTCACCTCGCGCGGGTGTCGGGCGTGATGGGGTCGCTGTGAGGGTGCTCCTCGTCCACTGCCACCCGAACCCTGACTCGTTCGTGTCGTCGCTCGCGCACGCCGCGCACTCCTCTCTCGAGCGCGCGGGGAACGAAGTCCGTTTCATCGACCTGCACGCGGACGGGTTCGATCCCGTGTTCACGCTGTCGGAGCGCGTCAACCACACTGCGCCGCCCGGGGGGAAGCTGGAGGAGTTCCCCGTCCTGCGCGCCTCAGTGGAGGCCCTGCAGTGGTGCGAGGCACTCGTGCTCGTGTACCCCACGTGGTGGTCCGGCCAGCCCGCGATGCTGAAGGGCTGGATCGACAGGGTCCTCATGAAAGGCGTCGCGTGGGACCTGCCCGAGGGTGCGGACACGCTCGTGCCGGGGCTCACCCACATCCGCCGCATCGTCGCCGTCACCACGCACGGGTCGTCGAAGTTCGTGAACGCACTGGAGGGCGAGGCCGGCAAGCGGACCGTCACCCGTTCCGTGCGGCTGATGTGCGGACTGCGCTGCCGCACGAGCTGGGTGGCGATGTACGGGCTGGACCGGGCCGGTGACCGCAGCCGCGAGAGGTTCAGGAGACGGGTGACGCGGGTGATGGAGCGTCTGTCCTGACGCGGCCCGCGAGCAGCTGGGCCGCACCTGCGAGCGCGGCCACCCGCACGAGCACGGCGGCAACAACGGCATGGCGTGGGTGCTCGATGCCTGAGGTCAGCATCGCCACGGCGTAGAGCGTCAGGGCACCGCCCAGCACCGCGGCGAGAGCGGCTGCGGTGCGCCGCCTGCCCCCCAGGGCGGCGAGCAGCGCCCCGATGAGCGTGACAAGGATGCAGACCACGGTCGGCACGAAGAACACGCGCGGCACGACGGTGCGCGATCCGAGCGGCAGGAACCCGTCGTCGGCGACGTCCAGCGTGGGGCCGGCCAGGTCGACGAGCCGTGACCAAGTCGTCGACGGGTGCGTGAGCAGCCATCGTGCGTAGGTGGACCACCCATCATCGTGGACCCACCGGGCGAGGTCCATCCCGCCGGCCCTCATGAGCCGCGGCGGCAACTGGCCCTGTGGGAGGTCGAGGTACGCGAGCAGCTCCGGCGCGAGCATCTCGGGCGTGTCGTACGCGGCGATGTCCTCGCTGACGGCGACCCGCGGCATGCCGTTGCGCACGAACCACTCCGTGGCGACGGGGTCCCTCACCACCTGCTCGACGAGGACGGTGTACATGTTGAGCACGCTCGTCGGCTTGTTCGAGCGGAGCTGCTGCACCCCGATCACGGACACGAGGATCAGCACCGCACCGAGGACCCTCGGCATGTGACGGAGAGTGACCGCGCGAACGGCCACCGCCGCCGCAGCCACGAAGAGGAAGACGAGGTGGTGCGGCCGCACGGTCACGAAGAGCACGAACGCCCCAACCCACCCGGCAGAAGCGGTGAACGACCGCCCTGACGAGACGGTGCGCAGGGTCGCGGCCACGAGCACGACCCCGGCGGAGATCGTCAGCGACTCGGCGAGGATCGCCTGGTCGAAGCGGATGACCTGCGGGGTGAGCCCGGTGATGACCGTCATCCACCTGACGGCCCCGGGCCGCCGGCTGGCGGACGAGAGCTCGTGCGCGAGCCACACCCACGCGACGACCCCCACGACGACGTGGAGGGCCACCCTGACGGCGTCGGACCCGGCGAGTGCGAACAGCAGGGGGACCGGGAGCGGCCGTGCGATCGGGGTGGAGAGGTCGAGCGTGAGATAGCCGGCCGAATCGGGGAAGAGCGCGGGCGCGAGTCCTGCGACGGCGAGTGTCCGCAGCAGTGCGTACGCCGCGGCCACGGCGGGCAGTCCGGTGAGAATCCCGCGCCAGCGCACGTGGCGAGGATAGTTCCCCGTCATGGCCTTGATTGCCCGGTGCGGGCGGTACGGATGTCTCGGGTTACCGTGATGAACCATGAAATCGCTCGTGGTCAACCAGCTCGGGTCGCTCGATGACCTGCACGTGCAGGAGACGGACTCGCCCCCACTGACGGACGGGCAGCTGCGCATCAAGGTCGCGGCGTGCGGGCTGAACTTCGTCGACTCCCTCCTCGTCGAGGGCCGCTACCAGGTGAAGCCTGCGGTGCCCTTCGTCCCGGGCAGCGAGATCACCGGCCGGATCGTGGAGACGGGCCCGGGTGTCGACGCTTCGATGACGGGGCGCCGCGTGTTCGCACCGGTCCCGAACGGCGGGTTCGCGGACGAGGTGGTGACGGCGGCGAACCGCGTCCTCCCCATCCCGGACGCACTGTCGGACGGGCAGGGGGCGACGTTCATGCAGAGCTACCTCACTGCGTGGTTCGCGTTCACGAGGCGCACGCAGGTGCAGGCAGGCAGGACGATGCTGGTGCTCGGCGCGGGCGGCGGCATCGGGCTCGCGGCAGTTGATGCCGGTGTCGCGCTCGGCCTCCGTGTGATCGCGGGTGCCTCCAGCGAGGAGAAGCGGCAGCTCGCGCTCGACCGCGGTGCGTTCGCCGCGGTCGACGTGCTGAACGACGACGTCAAGGCACGCGTGCGCGAGCTCGCGGGCGGCGGCGTCGACATCGTGTACGACCCGGTCGGCGGTGATCTCGCGGAGCCGTGCCTGCGCGCACTGAACGCCGGCGGCGAGTACATGGTCGTCGGTTTCGTGGCGGGCATCCCGCGCCTGCCGGCGAACTTCGTGCTCCTCCTCAACCGCACCGTGGTCGGCGTTGACTGGGGGGCGTGGGTCGGGCGGAACCAGGCGGAGAACCAGAAGATGCTCGTCGAGGTGATGGGCCGCATCGTCGACGGTTCCCTGCGTCCCGTCGAGCCGGTCGCCTACCCGATGTCACGTGCCGTGGAGGCGATGCGCGACCTGCAGAACCGCAAGGTCGCGGGCAAGGTCGCGCTCATCCCCGATTTCGGCTGAGCGACGGCGGTCAGCGCGAGCGTTCGAGCTCGTAGAGGGGCAGCCCGACAGACCGGGACACCCACAGGCCGGCGCCGATCTGCTCGAAGTGCCGTCCCAGCCGCGTGCGGTACCACGATGCGGCGCGGCGCGTGACCGACATGTCGGTCGCGTCCGTGTCCACGATGGTGTCGAGGTCCGACGATGTCGGTGCCTCCACGTACAGCATTCCGTGCGAGGCGGCCGCGATGTTCTCGATGGCGGCCTCCGCCCCCTTCGCGTCCAGGTAGTGGAGGACTCCGTGGCACACGACCAGGTCGAACCTCCGCGGCGGGCGCCATCTCGTGATGTCGCGCTGCTCGTGCCCGTATTTCTCACAGGCGTGCTCGCTCACGTCGGTCGACACGTACGTGACGCCGGGATGGTTCGTGGCGTACCAGTCCCGCCAGTACCCGGGGCCCGCGCCGATGTCGAGGACGCTCCGCACGGGGATGTCCCACCACTGCGCCAGCGAGTGGACTGCCGCGGCGAGATGGCCGACCTTGGCCCGGGTGTGCACGGGGTCGTCGCCGTAGAAGCGCCCGTAGTACTCGCTGTCGAAGACCGTGCGGCGGGGCATCGGGTCAGGAGAGCCCGAACTCGGAGTGGCCGTGGGCGACCCTCTGCCATGGCTGGATCCGCTCGAGTCTCTCGGCGATGCCGAGTGCGAGACAGTCACCGAACCGCGGGGCGGTGACCTGGAACCCCACGGGAACGCCGTGGTTGTCGAAACCCATCGGCACGCTCACGGCGGGGTGTCCGGTGAGGTTCGCGTCCGTGGTGTTGAGGGCGATCATCGTGTCGTGCTCGACTGCCCCCGCACTGCTTGCCATCGGCCCCTCCGCCGGCCACGACCGTGCGTTCGCCGTGGGGACCACGACCACACCGTCGTCGCCGAGGAGGTCGTCGAACCGCGCGCCGAACTCGTGCCGCGCCCGCTGGGCCTCCACGTACTGCTCGGCCGACACCTTCTCGCCGAAGGCAAGCTGGGCCTGCACGTAGTCGCTCATCTCGGGCCACCTGTCCCGCACATGGAGGAGACTCTGCGTGAGCTCGGCGGTCGAGATGACGAACCATGCCCACACCGCCGCGTTGCTGCTCGGTGAGTCGGCCCGCACCACCGTGACACCGTCTGCGGCGAGTGCCTCGAGCGTGCGCTCGTACGCCTCCTCGATCTCGGCGTCCACGTCCGCGCGGTAGGTGCGACACGCGACCACCCTGCGGGGCATGCGCGGGGCGAGGTCGATGCTGCCCTTCGGAAGAGAGAGGAAGTCGCCCCGTGCCGGACCGTGCGTCACCGAGGCCTCCGAGATGACGTCCGCGACGGAGGTGCCGGATGTGCCCTGGGTGGAGAAATGGATCCACCGCGGCAGCACGTTCCGTCCGATCGCGCCCATGGACGGCTTGTAGCCGACGAGCCCGCACGCGGCCGCGGGCCCGCGCACGCTCCCGCCACCATCCGAGGTGGTGGCGAGGGGCACGAGTCCGGCGGCGAGTGCCGCTGCACTGCCGCCGCTCGACCCGCCGCACGATCTCTCGGTGTTCCACGGGTTGCGCGTGGCACCGAAGACCTTGTTGACGGTGGTGGCCGTGGCACCGAACTCGGGCGAGTTCGTGCGCCCGAGGATGATCGCGCCGGCGGCCTCCAGTCGTTCCACGACAATGTCGGACACCTTGTCGGCGGGGCCCTCGGCGTACAGGGTGCTGCCCGATGTGGTGACGTGGCCCTTCACGCGCGCCATGTCCTTCACGAGGAAGGGGAGCCCCGCGAGCGGACCGGTGCGGTGGTGCGTCCGAGCGGTGGCGAGTGCCTCCTCTGCATACAGTGCCACGACCGCGTTCAGTCCGGCTGCGGCGTCGATGCGGGCGATTGCCTCGTTCACGAGGTCGACGGGGTCGATGCGGCCCTCGGTGACGGCGGAGGCAAGTTCTCTCAGCATGTCCCGACACTACTGACGGGGGCCCGCGCGTCGCGATGCCGCACGCGGGCGGGCACGGGCAGTGCGTCAGCCGACGGGGAACCACCGCCACTCGAGGGCAGACACCGTGGGGTCGACAGTCTCGAGGAGCGCGAGGCCGACGATGGTCCCGCGCGCCGGGACGGACTGCAGCAGAGGTGCCCGGAACCGGGTGGCCAGTTCGTCCATCTCGTCGTGGCCGTACTCGTCCAGGAGACGCGACAGCCCGGGTGCATGACGGGCCGCCACGAGCAGCTCGATGCGGAACAGGCGCCACTGCCTGAGCCCGGGCGAGAGGTACGCACGGAGGTTCGCGGACATGCCCGCGCGGAAGTCCGTCGCCGAGCCCAGTCCTGCCCATGCCTCCGTGTCGCGGCGGGCCTGGGGTGGGTGGATGATCGACACACAGTCGGTGACGAGGGATTCCTTGTTCTCGTACAGGCCGTAGATGGCACCCACGCTGACGCCGGCGCGCCGGGCGATGCGCGAGACGGTCGCGCGGTGGACACCGGAGCGCGCGATCACGTACTCAGTGGCATCGATGAGGGCGTCACGCACGTCGTCGCCCGTTCGGATCCTCTCTGCCGCCGCCGGCTGTGCCTGCGCGCTCCTCGCCGGGGTGGACTGCTCCTCACCGGCAATGAAGGCGCGTAGCAGGTGCCGCGGGTCGATGATCGCCTCGCTGACCGGTCCCACCGACGAGTTGAGCAGGGCGGAGCCGACGAGCGTCGCGGCGGTGAGGAGGAGCAGCTCGCGGACGGCGCCCGTGGTGCCCGGCCCGGCACCGAAGCACGAGAGCAACTCGTTGATGTCGTGGTGCACGACCTCCGCGAGCACCTCGTCCCGGCGGGCAGCCGCGATGACCTCGGCCGCACTCCCGATGTCGGGAACTGATGCACCGTCGCAGCGTTCTGCCCACAGGTCCACGGCCGTGTCCACGGCGGCGGCATTGCGGTCGGTGGCCGCCCGGAATGCCGCGTCCAGGACCTCGCGCAATGACGGCCAGAAGCTCTTCTGCCACGCGAGCACCATCAGTTCGGAGCGATCGTCGCACCGTGCGTAGATGACACCGCTGCTGTAGCCGGCGTCAGCGGCCACGCGCGTGAGCGCGAGCTGGTCGATGCCGTCGCGCCTGACGGCGTTGGCCGCGCTGGCGGCGACCCGGAGGTCTGTCTGGCGTGACCGCTCGGTCTGCCGTGCGGTTGCTGCCATTCCCCGATTGTCCCACAGCACCGCGCGGTGACCGCATCCGGGCCGTGCCTGTTGTCCGTAAAGTGATGGCATGACGCTGTCACTCGCCGCGGTCCAGATGTCGATGACGGAGGATGTCGCCACCAACCTCGACACCGCCGAACGTCTCGTCCGCGAGGCCGCGGCGCGCGGCGCGCGAATAATCCTCATTCCCGAGTTGTTCGAGGACGTCTACTTCTGCAAGGACGTGGATTCCGCTCACCTGCTCCGCGCGAGACCCGTGGCCAGGCACCCCACTGTCGCCCGTTTCGCCTCGCTCGCGTTGGAGCTCGGGGTCGTGCTGCCGCTCAGCATTTTCGAGCGGGCCGGCAATGCGCTCTTCAACACCGTCGTGATGGTCGACGCAGACGGCACCGCGCTCGGCACGTACCGCAAGAGCCACATACCCGACGGCATCGGCTACAGCGAGAAGTTCTACTTCTCCCCGGGCGACACCGGCTTCCGCGTGTGGGACACCGCGCACGGCCGCGTCGGCCTCGGCATCTGCTGGGACCAGTGGTTCCCGGAGGCCGCCCGCGCGATGGCACTGCAGGGGGCGGAGTGCATCCTGTACCCCACCGCGATCGGGAGCGAGCCCCCGGACCCGTCATGGGACTCGAGCGGGCACTGGCAGCGCGTGATGCAGGGCCACGCCGGCGCGAATCTCCTCCCGGTCGTGGCGGCGAACCGTTTCGGGCACGAGAAGGGCGAGCAGACAGAGATCACCTTCTACGGGAGCTCGTTCATCGCGGACAACACCGGGGCCAAGGTCGCAGAAGCCGGCCGCGACAGCGAGGCGGTCCTCGTCGCGTCGTTCGACCGTGCGGAGCTGGAGCGGATGCGGCTGTCGTGGGGGTTGTTCCGCGACAGGCGGCCCGACCTCTACGGCGCCATCACGTCGCTCGACGGGACCTCCGGCACGCGGTAGCCGCGCCGGTGCCGGTCAGACCGGTGCGTCGCAGGTGCGGCGCGGCGACACGACCGACGGGAGGTGGTCCCACATGTCGGCGAGCATGTCGTCGCGCAGTGAGCGCACGGAGGGGTCGTCCCACCGGTTCACGCGCTGGAGCGGGTCGTTGGCGTGGTCGTACAGCTCGCCCTCGGTGCCGTCGTGCAGCGTGCCGGGCAGCATCGCCGAGCACGTCCAGTTGTCGCGGAAGATCGTGCGCACGCCGACCTCCTTTCCGAACAGCACGCTGTCCCACTCCGTGAGGACCCTCTCGAACCCGCGTGTGCGTGCGTCGTCGTCGCTCACGGGGAGCGCCGGTGCCTCTGCATAGCCCGGATGCGGCAGGCCTGCGATCGAGGCGAACGTTGCGGCGAGCGACACGTGGCCGACGGGGGCGGTGACGACCGCAGGCGCGATCCCCGCGCTTCTCGCGGGGCGCCAGATGAGGGGGAGCCGCATCAGGGAGTCCACGTGGTAGGGGCCCTTGAAGAGAAGGCCGAAGTCGCCCTGCATCTCACCGTGGTCGGTGGTGAACACGATGTCGACGTCGTCGTCCCACCCGCGCGCGCGCAGCGCCGCGAGGACGCGACCGACCGCCTCGTCGATGAGCTCGTTCTTCACGTGGACCATGGCGTTGATCTCGCGCACCTGGTCCGGCTGCAGCGTGGCCGGGACCCACTTCAGGGGGGCCTCGTAGTTCGAGACGAACGAGCCGTCGTACCAGCCCATCCAGTGCGCCGGCTTCGAGGCGAGCACGCGCTCGCGCTCCTCACGGTCCTCGATGTAGCCGGCCGGCAGGTCGAGGTCGCGCCAGTCGACCCGGTGCAGTTCCGACTGCGGCGGGTCCCACGGGTGGTGCGGGTCGGGGAAGGACATCCAGCAGAACCAGTCGTCGTCCTGGCCCATCGAGTCGAGCCAGGCGATCGTGCGGTCCGCCACCCATTCGGTGTGGTACCACCCGCGCGGGATGTCGTTCGTGATGCGCACCTGCGGGGCCATGGTGTCGCCGCCGGGCTCCGTGGTGACCTCCAGGTCCCCGTCCAGGTTCGGGACGAACTTGGCGATCACCTCGGGGTGCTCCGCGCGGCGCCAGCCCACGGAGTGGAGGTTCCCCGCGGCTCCGTGGCCGGCGAACTCCATGTGGTCGAATCCGCGGTGCGGCACCACGGACCCGTCGGGCATCGTGAACATCTCCGCGTGGGTGCCGTCGCGGCCCATCCTGTTCTCGGCGAACCTGAGGAACGGGTCGAGCAGGGGCTCGAAGTGCGCCTTGCCGATGAGCGCGGTGCGGTAGCCGGCCCCGCGCAGGGTCAGGGCGATGCTGGGTGCGTCCTCGGGCAGCGGCACGCCGTTCATCCAGACGCCGTGCGTGGCGACGTGCTGGCCGGTGACCATGGTGCTGCGCGACGGCATGCACACCACGTTCTGCGGGTGGGCCCGCACATAGTTGATGCCGTCGCGCGCGAGCGAGTCGATGACCGGCGTGCGCGCGACGGTGCCCCCGTTGCAGCCGAGCGCGTCGAAGCGCTGCTGGTCCGTGGTGATGAAGAGGATGCGGCGTCCCATCAGTTCCCCTCCTCGAGGATTCGTTTGGCCTTCGCGAGACCCTGGCCGGCGGCACCTGCGGTGACGAGGGCGAGCACGTTTGGCGTGCACTGCGTGGAGTACGTGACGATGCTGTGGCCGTGCCCGTCGTCGACCACGTCCATGATGCCGAAGTGGTCCTTGATCAGCAGGTTGTTCACGATGGAGTAGACGAACCGGCGCTGGTGGTTGTCGACGAGGTGGATGTCCTCCTCGAACGTGATCCCGGTGGGGAGGTCGATCCAGCGCTTGGTGCCCTCGACACGGCACCCGCTGATGGGGAACCACTCGTGCAGCCGTGCGGGGTCGCCGAGGAACCCCCAGACCTCCTCCGGCGCACGGGCTATGTGGATGTCGCGCCGGATGTAGGCCATGCGGGAACCCTATGTCACGGTGTGCCGGGGGGCTGCAGCGACCAGTCGATCCCGTCACGTCCTGCCGCGGCGAGGAGAGCGTTCGCGCGCGAGAACGGGCGGCTGCCGAAGAACCCTCTGCGCGCCGACAACGGCGACGGGTGGGCGCTCTCGACGACAGAATGCGCCGTGTTCGTGACGAGCACTCTCTTCGACCGTGCGTGCGCACCCCAGAGCACGAACACGGTGGGCTCGTCGCGCCTGTCGAGAAGAGTGATGACGGCGTCGGTCAGCCTCTCCCAGCCGCGGCCGTGGTGGGACCCGGCATGTCCCTCGCGCACGGTGAGCGTGGTGTTGAGCAGCAGCACCCCGCGCCGTGCCCACGGTGTGAGGTCGCCGTGCCCCGGGGCGGGCAGGCCGGTGTCATCGTGGAGCTCGCGGTGGATGTTGCGCAGCGAGGGAGGCACCGCAGTGCCGGGGTTCACGGAGAACGCCAGCCCGTTTGCCTGGCCCGGCCCGTGGTACGGGTCCTGCCCGAGGATGACGACGCGCACCGAGGCAAACGGTGTGAGATCGAACGCCGCGAACACACGGTCCTCGGCGGGGAACACCGTGCCTGCCCTGCGCTCCGCCGCCACGAAGCCGAGGAGGTCACGGAAGTAGGGCTGTTCCTGTTCGGCCGCGAGGAATGTCCCCCAGTCACGATGCACGCGCGGACGCTAGCCCGGGCCGTCCCGGGGTGCCGTATTGTTCATAACGGTGACGGCTCCGCTCCTGCTTGCGACAATTGGCGACCCTATGGACGTTGCGCTCGCCATCGACATCGGGGGCACCAAACTCGCGGTGGGAATCGTCACCCGTGCGGGCGACCTGCTCGACAGGGAGATCCACCGCATCGACCACCGTGACAACGCGGACGAGCTCTTCGAAGAGCTCGCGCGGCTCGTGCGCTCGCAGACGAAACGGGCGGCGGAGCACCACGGTGCCGACGTGAAGGTGTGCGGGATCGGCTCGGCCGGGCCGATCACCCGGAACGCCGAGCTCGTCTCCCCGCTGAACATCAAGGCATGGCGCGACTTCCCGCTGCGCTCCCGTGTCGGCGAGCTGGCGCAGGTACCCGTCTACGGTGACGGTGACGCGAAGGCGCTCGCACTCGCCGAGGGATGGCTGGGTGCCGCGAGGGGCGTGGACAACTTCATCGCGATGGTGGTGTCCACCGGCGTGGGCGGCGGGATCGTGCTGAACGGAGAGCTCCTGGAGGGCGCCTCGGGGAACGCCGGGCACATCGGCCACGTGGTGGTCGAGCCGAATGGCCGGCGGTGTGCGTGCGGGGGCCGGGGGTGCCTGGAGGCCGAGGCCTCTGGCCCTGCCATCGAGGCCATCACCGGCCGCTCGCCGACGGAACCCACCTACGAGACCATGCAGCGCGCCGGCCGGCTCGTCGGGCGCGGCATCGCGTCCGTGTGCAATCTCCTCGACCTGCGTCTGGCCGTGGTGGGCGGCAGCGTCGCGATCGGGTTCGGGGCGACCTTCTTCAACGCCGCGCAGCGCACCCTCGACGAACTGTGCGGCATCGAGTTCGCGAAGGGCGCACGCATCGTGCCGGCACGTCTGGCCGACGAGGGGCCCCTGGTCGGCGCTGCAGCCGTCGGCTGGCGCGGTCTCAACCGCAGCGCACGCTCCTGACGGCCGGTCCCGTCAGCGGACCCACTGCAGCAGGTCCACCTGCACCCGCGTGAGCGGTTGCTGAACGTCGATCCACTCGCCGACCGGGGGGATTGGCCTCCCCCTGGCGAGCAGCAGCATCGACACGTGCATGTGCGGCGGCTCGAGCACGTTCAGCCTCTGGCGTTGGTAGTGGAACGGGCTGCGCCCGTCGTCCAGCAGCCTCACGCCGTGGGCGGTCCCGCACCCCACGACCACGACCTGCCCGGGCCCGGCAATCGCGATCTGCCTGTAGCCGGCACGCATTCCTGTCTCCACCGGATGGTGGTCGAGAACGTCCGCGGAGAGCTGCATCATCGACTTGTCGCCGTGCCACAGGGCGCTGCCGAGGCGGATCCTCCACTCACGTTCCGGGTGACGTGACCGCACGTGCTCGTACGTGGCCGCGTCCAGATGGCTCACGTACACGGGCGCGTCGTTCGGGACGAGGCGCATCCACTTCTCGATGTCGCGGACGTGGTTGGTGGGGTCACCCTCGAGAGGCGGGTGCACGGCGTAGCCGTGGATGGTGAAGTGGTTGCGGCGCAGTTCCTCGACCAGGGGGACGAACCCCGAGGGCGCGGCACCGAATCTCATCACCGACGATTGGAGCTTCACCATGACCTCGCCACGCCACCCGTGCTGGACGAGTGCCTGCAGGTGCTCCTGGCTGCCGACGGTGAGCACCGCGTTGCGCGGCATGTTCTGCGGGGGTGCGGTGAGGGTGGGGGTGAGCACGATCGGCACGATCCCCGCCGGCACGTCCCGGACCTCGTAGACGGTGCCGACTGCCACCTCGGAGGCCAGCTGCCCGGCGAGGGGCATCAGGTTCCAGCGGCGGAACCCGTACCCGTTCCCCTTGACCACCGGCACCATGCCGGGCATGGAACGTGCGACCGACTGCACATGGTCCTGCCATCTGGTCTCGTTGACGGCAAGACGGATGGTCACCCCGACAGGGTACAGAACAGTAATCCCGAGTTGTTTGGTCGGGTTTTCCCGCGTAGCGTGACGGCGTGGCAAAGATCTTCGGTTTCCCCAACCCTGTCAACGAGACGAGTGCGCGCATCGTGGCGACGGGCGCGGTGGCGATGAGCGTCCTCTTTCTCGTCACGCAGAGCGGGTGGGTGCTGGTGCCGCTCACGTACGGCTTCGTCGCACGCGTCCTCACGGGGCCGACGCTCAGCCCGCTCGGGAGGCTGGCCACCCAGGTCATCACGCCACGCATCACCCGTGCGCACAAGTTCGTCGCCGGGCCGCCGAAGCGTTTCGCCCAGGGCATCGGTGCCGCGTTCACCATCACTGCCTCGGTGCTATGGGTGCTTGACCTTCCCGTCGCGGGCACCGTGGTCATCGCCATGCTGACCGTGGCCGCGTCGCTCGAGGCGTTCCTGGGGTTCTGCCTGGGGTGCGTGATCTTCGGTCAGTTGATGAGGTGGAACCTGATCCCGGAGTCGGTGTGCGCGGAGTGCAACGACATCAGCGGCCGCCTCGCCTCACGCGCAGGCTGACGACGGGCAGGAGGCACCGCAGCGACCTCCGCCTGGCCGCGCCGGCCCACACACCGGCGCCGTATGCGAGCGGGTCGAGCACGCGCATCAGTGCGTAGAGGCCGATGTTGTCCGGCCGGAGCCTGACGATGTCGATCATCACGAACATGGCCAGGCAGAAGAGGAAAGCGACCTGGGCACCGACCGAGAAGAAGGACGCGGCCACGAGCAACGGCCACCACTCCCTGGTGACGGCGGTGGCGACGTGCCTCGTGGCGAGCGTGATGTTGAGCCGGGCGATCGACAGCAGCTCGCGGCGCCCCAGCCGCATGCGCCGCAGTGTCGCCACGGTGAAGACGGCTGACACGAGGGCGGCATCGAACGCCCAGACCAACTGGCCCGAGAGCAGCAGCACCGCCGGAAGGAGATGCAGGATGTGCCCGCGCACGGGGGCCACGGACCACGGCATGCGGCGGTCGATGTCAGCGGCGCTGCGGCCGTACGCGAACCGCTGTGCCAGCAGGCCCGGCCAGCCACGCCGCGCCGCATGCTGGCACTCCACCGACGGTTCGTACCTGCACTGGGCCGTGTCACCGGTGCTGCGCCACACGAACTCGACGTCCTCGCCGGCGCGCATGGTGGCGTCGAACCCACCGCGCACGGCATCAGCGCGCGCCACGAGCACCGCGGACGGCACGTACGGCACGGCAGAGCCGGGACGCACGCGCCCGGGGGACGGCCCCATGTCGAGCGGGCTGCGCAGGTGCTCGTAGTCGGAGAGGAAGGAACCACCCCCGTGGGTGACGATGCGCGGCGCCACGAACGACACGTTGGGGTCCGAGAGGTGCCCGCTGAGCGCAAGGATGTCGGCGGCCGTCGCTGTCACGTCGTCATCGACGAACGCCACGACGGGCGTGGTCACCAGCGAGAACCCTGCGTTGCGCGCCGCGCCGGGCCCGGAGTTCTCCGCCATGCGGTGGACTGTCGCCCCTTCCTGTGACGGCGGCACGGGTGATGCGTCGTCCACCACGATGACCCGCAGTGGGGCGAGCAGCTCGACGAGGGAACCGAGGCGCGCGACGTGAGACTCCGTGCGGCAGTGCGAGGGAATGACGACCGTGACCTGGTCGGCGGCGAGCGGCGCTCCCGGCCGCGGGTGTGCCGCGCCGGCAGCGATGAGCCGGTCGACCAGTGCCGACTGCGCGACCGGCCTGCCGTTCTCGATGTCGTCGAGTACCGCAGCCCCGGCTTCTGTCACCCGGAAGAACGTGCCGGGGGAGCCCGCCACCAGACCGAGCCGGTCCTTCGATCTCCACCAGTGCCTGTCGGCCGCGAGCATCCTCGTCTGCCCGCTCACTGTTCCCCCCACTGCTCGGCAAGGCTGTCCAGCCGCCGCGAGAGCGATGCTGCCCACATCGCGAACACTGCCTTGCCGTGATCTGCCGTGGCGGTGGTCGGGTCCCCGATGACTCCGGTGGGCGAGACCGCCCGCACGCCGCCCGCGCGCATCGGCGCGAGCAGTTCCTCCGCGGTGCCCGTTGCCCCCGCGACCGCGCGCGACATGTCCACGGATCCCGGTGCGATGTGCAGCATCACCGACGTCTCGGTGCGGCCGGCGTGCAGGTCGGCGCCGTCGTACGGTGGCAGGGACCATTCGTCGTGCACGAGCCCCTCGCGGTCCATTGCCTCGCGGGCGACGGCGAGCGCGCCCGCGTTGCCGCCGTGCCCGTTCGCGAAGAGGACACCGGAGGCCCAGTATGCGGAGCGTGCGATCGCCACGACCGCCGCGGCCATGGCCTCGGTGCCGATGCTGAGCGTGCCGCCGAACCCGGCGTGCTCGTCGCTGGCCGTGATGCCGAGGGTGGGTGCGACGGTGACCCCGTGCCGTCCACCGGCTGCGGCGGCAACGACCGCGGAGATGATGACCGAGTCGGTGTCCGGCGGGAGGTGCGGACCGTGCTGCTCCCACGACCCGAGCGGCACCACGACCAGCGTCACGCCGGGGCCCCGTCGCGCGCGCCGCCGCGCCGGTGCAGCAGGAACCTGGCGGACTCAATCAACACCGTCGCGCTGATCGCGATGACGAACGCGACCACGAACGCCTTGGTGTGGTCGTCCTGGAACGTCCGCCCGCCGATGAACCCGAGCATGGTGGCGTAGGAGGACCAGATGACGGCGGCCACGGCCGTCCACCGCACGAACCACCTGCGCGGTTGTTTCGTGATGCCGCACGTGAGGGTCAGGACGGTGCGGCCCCCCGGCACGAACCGCGCCGTGACGAGGAGCAGGCCGCCCCGATTGCGGATCTGTCGCTCCGCCCACGCCAGGCGGCGCCGGCCCTTCTCCGTGCGTTCGTACCTGCGCTGCAGCCTGTCGCTCGCCCGGTAGCCGATCGTGTAGCTCAACAGGTCACCGGTGAACGCACCCGCGGCACCCACGGCCACGACCACCGGCCACGAGAGGTCATGGAGCCCCGCGCTCACTCCGCCGATGATCACCATGGTCTCGCTGGGGACGACCGGGATGACGCTGTCGAGAACGGCGATCACGAGGATCACGGCGTAGAACCACGGGGATCCCGAGTAGTCCTTCAGCCAGTCGAAGAACGCGAAGTCGACCGGGAACACATCGATGAGGTTATGAGGTCTTGCCCGAGATGGTGGGTTCGGACCTCTGCAGGAGGCGCTTGATGTTCGAGACGTGCCTGATCTCCACGAGGACCGCGAGCCCCACGATGCTCCACAGTTCCCATCCGGGCGCCCCGACGACGAGGAACCCGATGACGACCACGGGGACCGCGAGGATGGATGCGACCGATGCCTTCCTCCACACCTTCATGACGGCCATCCAGGTGACGAACGCGGCGAGCATCACCAACGGCTGCAGGGCGAGGACCACGCCGCCGCCGGTGGCGATCCCCTTGCCGCCGCGGAACCTGCGCGTCACCGGGAAGACGTGGCCGATGATGGCCGCAGCGCCGCATGCGTACGCGACGGGGCGGTCGCCGAGCACGAGGGCCGTGGGCAACGCTCCCTTCGCCGCGTCGATGACCATGACCAGCACGAAGTACTTCGTGCCGAGGGCCCGCCCGACGTTGCTGGCCCCGGGGTTGCCGGAACCGAACGTGGTGATGTCGATGCCCTTCGAGCGGGCCACGACGATGGCGGTGGGGATCGTGCCGCAGAGGTATGCGATGGCGACCGCGAGGACTGACCCTGCCGCACCCATGTCAGTTGCCCCCGCCGGCCCTGACCGGGATGCGGTCGCGCGCGGGTTTCGAGTGGTCCTGAGACGGCCTCGGGGCCAGGCTGACCGGCACGGAGGCGAGCAGCTTCTCGCCGTCCCCTCCCACGCACTCCGGGTCCGGGCCGTCGAGGGGCAGGCCCGTGAAGAACTTCGCGGCCATGCACCCGCCCTGGCACGCGTCGAACGCGCCGCACGAGGCACAGGCGCCGGCACTCTGCGGTTCGCGCAGGGAGAGGAAGAGGTCGCTCTCGCGCCACACCTTCGTGAACCCGCCATCGTCGAGCACGTTGCCGGCCCTGAAGTCGTCATGGATGACGAAGGGGCACGCGTAGACGTCGCCGACGGGGTCGATCAGGTTGACCACGCGGCCTGCGCCGCACATGTTCAGGCCCGGCAGCGACTCGCCGAGGGCGTTCAGGTGGAAGAAGGAGTCGCCGGTGAGCACGTTCTCCCCGTGGTGCAGCAGCCACTCGTAGATCTGTCGCTGCTGGGCGTTCGTGGGGTGGAGCTCGTGCCAGGAATCGGCGCCCCGCCCGGCCGGACGCAGGCGCGTGATGCGAAGCTGCGCACCGTAGGAGTCCGCGAGCGCCTTGAAGGCGTCCAGCTGGTCCACGTTGTGGCGAGTGACGACGACGGAGATCTTGAACTGGCCGAACCCCGCGTCGCGCAGGTTGTCCATGGCGGTGATTGCCGTTCGCCACGATCCCTCTCCGCGGACCGGGTCGTTGGTGGCGGCGTCGACGCCGTCGAGGCTGATCTGGATGTCCAGGTAGTCCATGGCCGCCAGTCGCCGGGCGTTGGCCGGGTCGATGAACGCGCCGTTGGTGGAGAACTTCACGCCGATGCCGTTCGACACCGCGTGCTCGATGATCTCGAAGAAGTCGCGGCGGACCATGGGCTCGCCGCCGCCGATGTTGATGTAGAAGACCTGCAGGTCGCGCAGCTCGTCCAGCACGGCGATGCACTGTGCGGTCGTGAGCTCGCGCGGGTCGCGCCGGCCGCTGCTGCTCAGGCAGTGCACGCACTCCAGGTTGCAGGCGTACGTCAACTCCCACGTGAGGCAGATGGGCGCGTCGAGCCCGCCCTTCATTTGCTCGACGAGCGTCTCAGCCGACATTGACGATCTCCGATGCGGTGAGCGAGTCGATGGCTCTCACGAACGACGGCCAGCGTGCCTCCTCGATCCCGTTGGCCACGAGTGCCTCGCGCAGCGAGGCGTGACCGGCGAGCGACTCGACGACGCGCACGACATCGGGATGCCGCAGGAAGACGAGCCTCCGGTTGCCGTAGTGGTAGGCGAGTGCGCCGAACGGTTCCGGCCTGATCGCCACCTGGGGGTGCAGGGAGCACGCGGACTCGAGGGTGGCGGGCATGACCTGTCCGGGTCGGTTCAGTAGACGCCGCACATGCCGTCGATGGAGATCTCCTCGACGAGCAGTTCCTCGACGATGTCCGAGCCCTCCGCGGTCTCGGAATCTGCCGTCTGCGGCTCGGTGGCCTTGGTGTTGTCCTGGTCCATGCCTGCCACAGTAGCCACGGTCCCTCCGCTGGTGCCCCTCCGGGGGGCAGAACTAGGCTCGGGGTGACGTGGCACGGTGCCACGCCGAAGGGGGAACTTCACGTGAAGACCAAGGCCGCCGTTCTCTGGGAAGTCAACGCTCCGTGGAGCATCGAGGAGATCGAGCTCGACCCGCCGAAGGCGGGGGAGGTCCTCGTGAAGATGGTCGCATCCGGGATGTGCCACTCCGACGAGCACCTCGTCACCGGCGACCTGCCGGCCAACATCCCCGTCATCGGCGGCCACGAGGGTGCCGGCATCGTGCAGGAGGTCGGCCCCGGCGTGACCTGGCTGCAGCCGGGTGACCACGTGATCTTCGGGTTCATCCCGTCGTGCGGGAAGTGCCCCAGCTGCTCGAACGGCCACCAGAACCTCTGTGACCTCGGTGCCGCCATGGGTCTCGGTCTCCAGATCGCGGACGGGACGTCGCGCCACCACGCCAAGGGCAAGGACCTCAGCCTCATGTGCATGCTCGGGACGTTCGCCCACCACACGGTGGTGAACGAGGCGTCGTGCATCAAGGTCGACATCGACATCCCTCTCGAGAAGGCGTGCCTGCTCGGGTGCGGCGTCATCACGGGCTGGGGCTCGTCGGTCTACGCGGCTGATGTCGCGCCGGGCGACACCGTGTGCGTCGTCGGCATCGGCGGCATCGGTGCGAACGCGGTGCAGGGCGCGAAGCTCGCCGGCGCGAAGCGCATCATCGCGATCGACCCGGTCGAGTTCAAGCGCGAGAAGGCCATGGAGTTCGGCGCCACCCACACGGCCAGCTCGATGGCGGAGGCATTCGGCCTGGTCCAGCAGCTCTCCTGGGGGACCATGGCGGACAAGGTCATCATGACCATGGGCGTCGGCGACGGTTCGGTGCTCGGTGAGGCGATGGCACTCACCGCGAAGCGCGGCCGCGTGGTCGTCACGAACATCCACCCTGCGATGGAGACCTCCGGTGCCGGCATCAGCCTCCTCGACCTCACGCTCATGGAGAAGCAGCTGGTCGGCTCGCTGTTCGGCTCGGGGAACCCGCGCGCCGACATCCCGAAGCTCCTCGGCCTGTGGCGCGAGGGCAAGTTCGACCTTGACGGCCTCATCACGAAGACGTACCCGCTCGAGGGAGTCAACGAGGGCTACCAGGACATGCGCGACGGCAAGAACATCCGTGGCGTGCTGGTGTACTCGTAGGACGCCAGGAACAGTCGACCGGAACAAGCAGAGAACACAGGGGAACAACATGAAGTCACGCGCAGCAGTCCTGAGGGGCATCGACCAGGCATGGCAGGTCGAGGAGATCACCGTCGACCCGCCGAAGGCCGGCGAGGTCCTCGTGAACTGGAAGGTCGCGGGCATGTGCCACAGCGACGAGCACTTCGTGACCGGCGACATGGTGCCGCCGCAGGACCTCCTCGACCTGATGGGGGCGAAGTTCTTTCCCTTCATCGGCGGCCACGAGGGCGCCGGTGTCGTCATGGAGGTCGGTCCGGGTGTCACCTCGGTGAAGCCCGGCGACCACGTCTCGGCCAGCTTCGTGCCCTCCTGCGGCCGCTGCCGCTACTGCTCCACCGGGCGCCAGAACCTCTGCAACTTCGGTGCCGGCACGCTGATGGGCCACATGATCACCGACGGCACGCCGCGCCACTTCGACAAGGACGGCACGCCCGTCACGATGATGGCCAAGCTGGGCACGTTCAGTGAGTACGCGTGCGTCGCCGAGGCGTCGCTCATCCGGGTGGAGCCCGACCTGCCGCTCGACGCGGTCGCGCTCGTGTCCTGCGGCGTGGCGACCGGCTGGGGCTCCGCCACCAAGCGCGCCGACACGCAGCCCGGTGACACCGTCGTGGTCGTCGGCATCGGCGGCATCGGCATCAACGCCGTGCAGGGGGCACGAATGGCCGGGGCGAAGCGCATCATTGCGATCGACCCGGTGGAGTTCAAGCGCGAGAAGGCGATGGAGATGGGCGCCACGCACACCTTCTCCTCGATGGCCGAGGCCATGCAGTCCGTGAACGAGATCACCTGGGGCGAGATGGCCGACCGCGTCATCATGACCCCCGGCGTGCTGCACGGCGACATGATGGAGGAGGCCTTGGCGCTCGTGGGCAAGGGCGGCACCTGCGTGGTCACCGCCATCTCGCCGATGACCGAGAACGACGTGAAGATGAACCTCTTCCAGCTGGCGATGTGGAACAAGGAGGTCAAGGGCACCATCTTCGGCAGCCTCAACCCGCGTGCCGACATCCCCGCGCTGCTCGACATGTACCGCGCCGGGCAGCTGAAGCTGGACGAGCTCATCACGAAGCGATACACCCTCGACGAGATCAACGAGGGCTACCGGGCGATGCGCGACGGGGAGAACATCCGCGGCATCATCGTGAATGACTGACCACGCGGGTCTCCTCGGCTCGCTCTCGCATTCTGTCGTCGGCCGCACCAGGGAACTGGAGCTGGTCGTCGCTGCGCTCGCGGCCGACCGCCACGTGCTCCTGGAGGGCCCGCCCGGCACCGGCAAGTCCACCCTGTTGCGCGCGGTGTCGACCGGGCTCGGCATCGGCTTCGAGTTCGTGGAGGGCAACGCCGAACTGACCCCTGCGCGGTTCGTGGGCCACTTCGACCCCGCTCGCGTGCTGAACGAGGGGTACGGCGCGGACGTCTTCGTGGACGGCCCGCTCGTGACCGCACTCCGCGAGGGCTCTCTCCTCTACGTGGAGGAGATCAACCGGATCCCCGAGGAGACGCTGAACGTGCTCATCACCGTGATGAGCGAGGGGGAGATCACCGTGCCGCGCCTCGGCCGCGTGCGGGCCGCCGCGGGGTTCCGTCTGGTCGCCGCGATGAACCCGTTCGACGCCGTCGGCACGGCACGCATCTCCGGCGCCGTGTACGACCGCGTGTGCCGCGTGGCCATGTCCTACCAGTCCGCCGCGGACGAGCTCGCGATCGTGGACCGGGCCTTGGGGGACAACCCGCTCACGGCCGGGTACAAGGACGAGGTCGTGGAGGTCACGCGTGCGACCCGCACGCATCCCGACCTGCGTGTCGGGTCGTCGGTGCGCGGCGCGGTCGACTTCGCGATGGTCGCCCAGTCGCTCGCGTCGCTGCGCGGGAAGCCCGTCACGGACCCGGCCGTGTCTCTCGATGCCGCGCTCGTGGCGCTCTCCGGCAGGGTGCGCGTGCGCGAGGGAGGGTCGCGCACCGCCGAGGAGATCATCACCGAGATCTGGGAGTCGGTGTTCGCGCGCACGGACGGCGGGTCCGGCGGGGGAAAAGCCCCGGCCCCGACGCGGGGCACCAGCAGCCACTGACGAAGGAAGGCGACGAGGCGGACCAGGCCGTCGCCGAGGCGGGCAAGCGCACCGTCTCGCGGCGCGACCTCTCGCGTCACGACAACTTCGAGCAGGTGTCGCCCGAGGTCGGGGAACTCGACGAGGCGGCCGTGGACGAGCAGATGCAGGAGAACCCCGACGAGATGCTCGGCATGCTCGCCGACCTGACCGGGGCCACGGACCCGAAGCTGCGCGACCTCGCGCGCCGTCTCGCCGGCCGGCTGATGCTTGACATCGCGAACCGCGGGCGCTCACGCCCGCGCGGCATCGGCCGCATGGAGGAGCAGCCGTACAGGCCCGATGCCGGGGACATCGACATCGACGCCAGCCTCGACGCACTGAACGAGCTGCGCCACGGCGTGGCACCGGACGAGCAGGGCCTCCGCATCCGGGGCTGGCGCAAGCCGGGTACCGCACTGTGCCTGCTCGTCGACCGCAGCGGCTCCATGGGCGGCAAGCCGCTTGCCACGTCCGCCGTCGCCGCGGCGGCTGTCGCCAGCCGCAACCCGGGCGACTACAGCGTGCTCGCGTTCGGCAAGGACGTGGTGGTGGCGAAGTCGCAGGACGTGCCGAAGGCCGCGGAGAAGGTCGTGAACGACGTGCTCACCCTGCGCGGCTTCGGCACGACCGACCTGGCCGGCGCACTGAAGGTGGCGAACCAGCAGCTGCTGCGCTCGCGGGCCGGGCGGAGGGTGGCGGTGCTCCTGAGCGACTGCCGCGCGACCGTGGAGGGCGACGTGGAGTCAGCGGCGGCCGCGGTGGAGGAACTCGTGATCGTGGCCCCGGCGGACGACCATGACGAGGCACGCGCGCTCGCGGGCCGGGTGGGTGCGCGGCTCGTGCTGATCAGCGGGCCGAGCGAGGTGCCCGAGGCACTCGCCCGCGCACTCGAGTGAGGCCCGCCCGCGCCTAGTACTGGCAGTTCGGGTCGTCGGGCGGGATGACACCGCGGCGGTTGTTCTCGATCGTGACCTGGGGGAGCGTGGTCGTCGGAGCGGGGCGGACGGTGGAGGGAACGCCGGGGGCCGTCGTTGCCGGGGGCACGGTCGTCGCCGAGGGGGCGGCGGCATCCGCTGCTGCGCTCGACACTGCCGCCAGCGTGGTGGTCACGATCATCACTGCATCGGCCGACTCGGCAGGTGCAGTCGCCGAGGCCCCCTCCACCTTCGCCCCGAGCCTCGCCTTGCCCTGGAACACGGCGAGGATCTTCTTCGACACCTCTCCCTCGAAGTCGGGCACGATCACCGAGTCCTTGCCGACCAGCTGGCCGGTGCCGGGGAACGTGTAGCTGCCCATCGTGTCCGCGTCGAAGTTGCGCATGGCCTGGCCGAGCTGCAGCAGGAGGAGCGGGGTCACCTTGTCGTCGGTGATGACGTTCCGAAGTGCGGCGTTAAGGATGTTGGTCGCGACGCGGGGGTTGGTGCGGGCCTTGTCCAGGGCCTTCTTGATCATACGCTTCGTGAAGTCCTGCTGGCGGCTGATCCGGCCCCAGTCCGAGGTGCCGTCGCTCGTCCACTTGTTGGTCTTCGGGTCGAACCACCGGTAGTGGCGCGACCGCACGTACGCGAGCGCGTGGTCGCCCTGGAACGTGTAGCAGACGCGCGCCCGGAGCACCTGGAAGCCGGTCCTGCGGTCCCGTGCCTTGTACGTGAACGGCACACGCACGCCGCCGACCGCGTCCACGACCTCCTTGAAGGTGCAGAAGTCGACGTTCACGTAGTGGTCGATCTTGATCCCGAAGTTCTCGGTGATCGTGCGCACCAGGCGGTTCGGGTTCTTCTTGTCGAAGTTCGAGTTGATGCGCCCCTTGCGGCTGGAGCCGGCCTGCGACACCCACATGTCGCGCGGGAACGAGAGGATCGCCGCTTGGTTGTCCTTCGGGTTCACCCGGATGACCATGATGCTGTCGCTGCGCTCGCCGTAGGTGGTGCGCTTGCCGAACCCGCCCGCGTACGGCGAGTCAGGGTCGATGCACGCGTCGTTGTCGGAGCCGGTGATCAGGTAGTTGCGCGCGGAGAGGTCACCCTCGGGCAGGTTGAGGTCACCGTCACCCTCCAGGGGCACCGTGTCGATGGTGACGACCTGTCGGTTGGAGAGCTTCCAGTTGGCGTACAGCATCCCGCCCCCCGACACGAGGAGGGCGACGGCGAGCACCAGGTTCCCCCCGAACAGGAGGCGCTGGCGAAGCGTGCGGTGGGGATGTCCCGAGCGGTCCGGCATGACTCTTCCACCGTAGTGTGCGGCCCCACGGCGGGACTGTCGTGACGGCGGTGTCAGTCGGCCGGGGCGAGCGTGACGGTGACGGCGATCTCGCCGTCGCGCTCCACGAACTCGGCATCCGTGACCGAGCCCGCATCGGCGATGTCGGGCCATCCTGCCCGCACCGATGCGATGGCCGCGGCCGGGGCGGAGACGACGGCACGGGCGACTGCCGCGCGCTGGCTGACCTTCGCCTCGGTTTTTGCGCGCCTGATGAGCGCCAACGTGCCGCAGACCGACTCGATCAGCTCCTCGCCCGCGCGCGCGTCCATCGCCGTGCCGGCGGTGAGCTCGCCGGCCACGGGCCACGCCGCGGTGTGCACGGAGCCGTCCTGCCACCAGCTCCACACCTCCTCGGTGACGAAGGGGAGGATCGGTGCGAACAGTCTCTGCATCGCGGAGAGCGCGCGCGAGAGGGCCGCACGCGCCGAGGCGGCACCCTCCCCGCCGTGGGTCGCGTACGCCCGGCTCTTCACCAGCTCCACGTAGTCGTCGCAGAACCACCAGAAGAACGACTCCGTCCTCTCGAGCGAACGCGCGTAGTCGTAGTTCTCGAACGCCGAGGTTGCCTCCTCCACCACGGAGGCGAGGCGCGCGAGCATTGCGACGTCCAGCGGGTTGTCCGGCACGGCGGAAGCATCTGCCTCGCCGAACCCGAGGACGAACTTGGTGACGTTCAGCAGTTTCGTGGCCAACTTGCGCCCGACCTTCATCTGCTCCTCGCTGAACGCGGTGTCGATGCCCGGGCGCGCGTTCGCGGCCCAGTAACGGACGGCGTCGCTGCCGTAGCTGTCGAACAGGTCCACGGGCGTCACCACGTTGCCCTTCGACTTCGACATCTTCTTGCGGTCCGGGTCGAGGATCCAGCCGGACATCGCCGCATTCCCCCAGGGGGCCGCGCCGTGCTCGAAGTGCGAGCGCACCACCGTGCTGAACAACCACGTGCGGATGATGTCGTGGCCCTGCGGGCGCAGGTCGTACGGGTACACGCGCGAGAAAAGGTCGTCGTCGTCCGCCCACCTGCCCGCGATCTGCGGGGTGAGCGAGGACGTCGCCCACGTGTCCATCACGTCGGGGTCGCCCGTGAAGCCGCCAGGCTTGCCGCGCTGCGACTCCTTGTAACCGGTGGGCACGTCCGTGCTGGGGTCCACCGGCAGGCGCGACTCGTCCGGCACGAGCGGCGCGTCGTGGACCACCTCGCCGTCCGCGTCGAGCGCGTACCAGACCGGCACGGGCACGCCGAACCAGCGCTGGCGGCTGATGAGCCAGTCGCCGTTCAGGCCCTGCACCCAGTTGTCGTAGCGGTGGTGCATGTGGTCGGGGTGCCAGCGCAGCTGTGCGCCCCGGCCCAGCAGGTCGCCGCGCAGTGACTCGTCGCGGCCGCCGTTGCGGATGTACCACTGCCTGCTCGTCACGATCTCGAGGGGACGGTCACCCTTCTCGTAGAACTTGACCGGGTGGGTGATGGGACGCGGCTCGCCCTCCATGTCGCCCGACTCGCGCAGCATCGTGACGATCTCGGTCTGGGCCTGCTTCGCCGACTTGCCGGCGAGACGCGCGTACGCGGCGAGCGCACCGTCGCCGGTGATGCCGTCTGGCGCGTCGGCGATGATCCGGCCGTCGCGGCTGATGATCGCGCGCATGGGCAGCTGCAGCTCGCGCCACCAGATCACGTCGGTGAGGTCGCCGAAGGTGCAGATCATCGCGATACCGGTGCCCTTGTCCGGCTGGGCGAGCGGGTGCGCGACCACCGGCACCTCCACCCCGAACAGCGGGGTGCGCACGGTGGTGCCGAAGTGGGGCTTGTAGCGGTCGTCGTCGGGGTGCGCCACGAGCGCCACGCACGCGGGCAGCAGCTCCGGCCGGGTCGTGTCGATCGTGAGCCTGCCGGACCCGTCGGCCTTCGCGAAGTGGACGGCGTGGTACGCACCCGGCCGCTCGCGGTCCTCCAGCTCGGCCTGTGCGACCGCGGTGCGGAAGTCGACGTCCCACAGCGTGGGGGCCTCCTGCGTGTACGCCTCGCCCCGGGCAAGGTTCCGCAGGAACGCCCGCTGCGACGCGCGGCGCGAGCGCTCGTCGATCGTGGCGTACAGCAGCGACCAGTCGACCGAGAGGCCGAGCCGGCGGAACAGGTCCTCGAAGACCTTCTCGTCCTGCGCCGTCAGCTCCTCGCACAGTTCGATGAAGTTCGGCCGCGACACCGGCACCGCGCGGTGGTCCTTCGGCGGGTCGCCGCGGAACGGCGGCTGGAACCCGGCAACGTACGGCACCGACGGGTCGCAGGAGACTCCGAAGAAATTCTGCACCCGTCGCTCGGTGGGCAGTCCGTTGTCGTCCCAGCCCATCGGGTAGAAGACGGACCTCCCGCGCATGCGCCAGAACCGGGCCACCGTGTCCGTGTGGGTGTAGCTGAACACGTGCCCCATGTGCAGCGAGCCGCTGACGGTCGGCGGGGGAGTGTCGATGGCGAACACGTCCGCGCGCACCGCACCTCGGTCGAACGAGTAGGTGCCGTCGGCGTCCCACCTCGTGATCCAGCGGGACTCGATTCCGTCGAGTGCGGGCTTCTCGGGGACGCTGGACATAGAAATCAAATCGTAGGCTCTGACCCGTGCTGAACCTCTATGACACCGCGTCCCAGACAGTGAGGCCCCTCGCCCTGCGCGAGCCGGGCACGGTCAGCATCTATTCCTGCGGGCCCACCGTGTACGGCCCGCCCCACCTCGGCCACGGCCGCGCCACCCTCGTCTACGACATCCTCCGCCGCTACCTGGAGTGGACCGGCCTGCGGGTGCGGCTGGTGTCGAACATCACCGACATCGACGACAAGATCATCGACCGCGCCGCCCGCGAGGGGAGACCCTGGCAGGACATCACGAACCGCTGCGAGGACGTGTGGTTCGAGGCCATGGGAAAGCTCGGCGTGCTGCGCCCCACCGACGTCCCGCACGCCACCGAGTACGTGGGGTCCATGGTCGCGATGATCGGCACGCTCGTCGACGCCGGCCGCGCGTACCCCACCTCCGACGGGGTGTACCTGCACGTGCCGTCCGTGCCCGACTACGGCCTGCTCGCGCACCAGAGCCTCGACGAGATGCTCGCCGGAGGGGGCGAGCGCGACGTGCTCGGGGCGGGGGAGAAGAAGCACCCCGCCGACTTCGCGCTGTGGAAGTTCTCGAAACCCGGCGAGCCCGCGTGGCCCTCCCCGTGGGGTGACGGCCGCCCAGGGTGGCACAGCGAGTGCGTGGTGATGAGCCTCGACCTCCTCGGCGAGGGGTTCGACCTGCACTGCGGCGGTGCCGACCTGCGCTTCCCGCACCACGAGAACGAGCGCGCGCAGGCCGTCGCGCTCGGACGCACGTTCGCGAACCACTGGATGCACCACGGCTTCGTCGTCGATGCCGAGGGCGAGAAGATGTCGAAGAGCCTCGGCAACGTGGCGAATCTGCTCGACCTGCTCGAGCACTACGACCCCCGCGCCTACCGCATGCTGCTCCTGCAGTCGCACTACCGCAGCCCCGTCCGTGTCGGCCAGGACAACATCGACGCGAGCGTCAACGCGCTCGCCGGCCTCGACTCGTTCGCGGCGCGCACGGCAGGTGTGCCCGGCGCGGAGCCGGACGCCACGGTCGTCGCCGCCTTCGCCGCCGCCATGGAGAACGACCTCGACACTGCGGGCGCCATGGCCACCGTGTTCGATGCCGTGCGGGCCGCGAACGCAGCGCTCGACGCCGGGGATGCCGCGCGCGCCGGTGAACTGCGCGCCGCCGTGATGTCCATGACTGCAGCACTCGGTCTGGTGCTCTCCGCCGGCGCAGACGTGGACGAGGCCGTGCTGGCGCGCGCCGCAGAACTTGACGCGGCGAGGGCGGCACGGGACTTCGCCACGGCGGATGCCATCCGTGACGAGCTGCAGGCTGCCGGCTACGTCGTCGAGACATCGAAGGAAGGCACCAGGGTCAGGCGTGGCTGAACGCACGCGCCAGCCGGTGCCGGCTGGTTTCTGGACCATCTGGACCACAGTCGCCCTCGACCTGGTGGGATTCGGCGTCGTGGTGCCGATCCTCGGTCGCTACGCCGAGCGGTTCGGCGCGAACGGTCTCCAGGTCGGGCTGCTCTTCGCCAGTTTCTCCCTCGCCCAGATGGTGTTCGCCCCGGTCCTCGGGCGCGTCTCCGACCGCATCGGTCGCAAGCCGGTGATCGTCCTCTCGCTGGTGGGGACGGCCATCGGTTGCTTCGTCACGGGTGCCGCTGGTGCACTGTGGGTGCTGTTCCTCGGGCGCATCATCGACGGCGCGTCAGGTGCGAGCCTCGCGGTTGCGCAGGGCGCGGTCGCCGACATCGCCCCGCCGGAGAGGCGCGCGCAGCTGCTCGGCATGCTCGGCGCGGCGTTCGGCGTGGGGTTCGTCGTCGGCCCGGCTCTCGGCGGGCTCGCTGCTCTCGGCGGCCCGCACGTGCCGTTCTACGTTGCCGGTGCGATCGCCGCGGTGAACGCGGTGGCCGCCGTCGTGCGACTGCCCGAGACGCGGCCGGTGGCCCGCACGCACCCGCCCGCACCGCGCGGACGGGGGGCGCTCTCGCCGGGTCTGCGCAGGTTCGCCGCCGTGGGGCTGCTCTCCACCCTGGGCTTCGCGGGGTTCGAGACGACATTCTCGCTGTGGGGTGCGGAGACGTTCTCGCTCACCGAGGGTTCCACCGCCCTCGTGTTCCTCTTCGTCGGCGCGCTCCTCGTGCTCGTGCAGGGGCTCCTCATCGGGCGGCTCACCGTCGCGTTCGGGTCGCGGCTGCTCATGCGCACCGGCCTGGTCGTGGTCGGTGCCGGTATGTTCGTCCTTGCCGCGACGACAACGTGGCCCCTGCTCTTCGTGGCGCTCACGCTCATCGCGTTCGGCCAGGGAGTGGCCGTACCCACGGGGACCGCACTCGTGACCGAACTCGCCCCCGAGGAGCGCCGCGGCGAGGCGCTCGGGTACCAGCAGAGCGTGGCCGCACTCGGGCGCGTGGCCGGGCCGGTCCTGGCGGGCCTGATGTTCGACCATGTGGCAGTGAGTGCGCCGTTCGTGACGGCCGGCATCCTTGCTGCCGTGGCACTCCTTGCGGTGTGGCGGGTGACCGCCCGCACGCCTCTGGCAGACAACCCCGTATAACTAGAAACATTATTCCCTGGGGTTAGCGTTCATTTCGTATGAACGAAAGAAACTTCTTCCGCGTTGTCCTCGGCGCGATCTTCATTGCCTCCTCGGTTGCCGCCACCTCCCACGTCGTCTCGGCCGCGCCGCCGTCCGGATCGGACAAGGTCGAGATCTGCCACCGAACCCACTCCACCCGCAACCCCTACGTGAAGATCACCGTCGCGCAGCGCAGCGTTGGCAACGGCAACGGCAAGCACGGCGGGGCCTCGCATGACCAGTGGTCGAACGTGCTGTTCCAGTCCAAGCCCAGCCCGAACGTGTTCAACCCTGCCGTGACCTACACCCCGGCACCGGAGAAGAAGTGGGGCGACATCATCGCCTTCACGGACGTCAGCGGCAATGCCCTCACAGGCAACGCATTCCAGGTGAGGGGCCTCAACAACACGGGCATCGGTGCACAGATCTTCAACGGCACCGGTGCGTACGCCGGCCTGTGCAAGACCATGACCCCGCGTGACTACTACGAGGTGGAGGTCGTGGAGGGTGGTCAGTCGCCCAGCTCCGTGCTGACCGAGATGGACGAATTCGACTCCGACGAGTTCGCGTCCGCCCTGACCGCCTGCAACGGCACGTTCGCCACGTGCAACGCCGCAACCCTCGGCTCGCCGACCGCGGCCGCCCCGACCACCACCGTTGCTCCCACCACAACGGTCAGCGCCCCGACCACCACCGTTGCTCCCACCACAACGGTCAGCGGCGCGACCACCACCACGGTGCGTGGTTCCACCACTGCCACAACTGTCGCGGCCACGCGCAAGCTCACCGGCACGGTCTGGATCGACTCCAACCGTGACGGCAAGAAGGGCTCTTCGGAGAAGATCCTCGCCAACCACACCGTCACGGTGAAGGCCGGCGCGGGGAACTCCAGCACCCAGACGTTCACCGTGAAGACCGACTCCGCTGGCAACTACGAAGTCGCGGACATCCCCGCCGGCAACTGGATCGTGACTGCATCCTCCGTGGGCAACGCGAACTACGAGAACGTGTACGACTCCGACTCCGGCACGACGGCCAGTGACTGGTCGGTCGCCCTGTCGGTGCCCTCCACCGGCACCGCGACCGCCGACTTCGCCACCGCGCTCACCACCGCAGCAGCTGCTGCCGGTGCCAGCGACAGCCTCGGGGCCTCGGCAGTCGCACCCGTCGCTGCTGCACCCACCGCGTCGTCCGGCGCGAAAGTCGCGCTTCCCTCCACCGGGTCAGGGTCCACCTCTGCGCTCGTCTGGCTCGCGTTCGCGATGCTGGTGCTCGGTGCAGGGATGCTCCGCAAGCGCCGCACCGCCTGACCGGGCCGCGCACAGAAGAACCCCTGGGTCGACCACCCGGGGCAGGCGCCCACGGGCTGGTGATGACGGGTAGGTGACCCCGCTACCACTCGGTAACCTTGGGGTCATGGCTGAATTCTCCCTCCACCTCACCGACGACCAGCTCCAGATCAAGGACTGGATCCACCAGTTCGCGAAGGACGTCATGCGTCCCGCCGCACAGGAGTGGGACGATCGCGAGGAGTTCCCGTGGTCGGTCGTGCAGGAGGCCGCCAAGATCGGTCTCTACGGCATTGACTTCATGATGAGCGCCATGGGTGACCCGTCGGGCCTGACCCTGCCGGTCGCGATCGAGGAGATCTTCTGGGGCGATGCCGGTCTCGGCATGGCGATCATGGGATCGGGTCTCGCCGCCGCCGGCATCAGCGGCAACGGCACGCCTGAGCAGGTCATCGAGTGGGTGCCGCAGTGCTACGGCACCGCCGACGACGTGAAGCTCGGCGCCTTCTGCGTGAGCGAGCCCGACGCCGGGTCCGATGTCTCCTCGCTGCGCACGCGTGCCGTGTACGACGAAGCCACCGACGAGTGGGTGCTGAACGGCACGAAGGCATGGATTACGAACGGCGGCATCGCCAACGTGCACGTGGTCGTGGCGGCCGTCGACCCCGCACTGAAGGGCCGGGGCCAGGCATCGTTCGTGGTGCCCCCGGGGACCAAGGGTCTCTCGCAGGGCCAGAAGTACGCCAAGCACGGCATCAAGGCCTCGCACACCGCCGAGGTCGTGCTCGACGACGTGCGCGTGCCCGGCCGCTGCCTGCTGGGCGGCAAGGAGAAGCTCGACGCCAAGCTGGCGCGAGCCCGCGAGGCCGGCCGCACCGGCGAGGCGCAGCCCGCCATGAAGACGTTCGAGGCCACCCGCCCCGCCGTCGGTGCGCAGGCCCTCGGCATCGCCCGCGGCGCGTACGAGATCGCGCTCGACTACTCGAAGGAGCGCATGGCCTTCGGCAAGCCGATCATCATGAACCAGGCGATCGCGTTCAAGCTGGCCAACATGGCCACGCAGATCGACGCGGCCCGTCTGCTCATCTGGCGCGCCGCGTGGCTGGGCCGCAACGGTGGGTTCAAGAACGCCGAGGGTTCCATGTCGAAGTACTTCGCGTCGGAGATGGCCGTGAAGGTCACGGAGGAGGCAATCCAGATCCTCGGTGGCTACGGCTACACCCGTGAGTACCACGTGGAGCGCATGCACCGCGACGCCAAGATCCACACGATCTTCGAGGGCACCAGCGAGATCCAGCAGCTGGTGATCGCCCGCGCCATCTCCGGCCTGCGCGTGGAGTAGCGACCCGCCTGCGGGACCCCCGGAACCGGCCTCCCAGGAACTGCCGGCCTGTGGAGGCGCCAGTCGGAGCGTTTGCCGGCCACGAGTCTGGCCGCACCGCGGAGCAGGTCAGTGGTCTGTTCCTGCATTCGTGCGATGGTAACGAGCAACGGGGGACCGCCAGAGGATGGAGCTCCGGGTGCTGCGAGAGGACGGAGTCACCTCAGCATGAGCGCGACCATGCCCAGCGTCGTGGACTGACTGGCGACAATCGCGCCGATCATCTTCCACGTCTGGGACCGGAATCCCTTCTCCATGCCGGCGACCAATTCGGTGCGCAGGTCTGCCATCTCGGTGCGCACGTTGGCAAATTCGATCCGCATCTCGGCCCGGACATTCGCGAACTCGGCACGGATGTCGGCGAATCCGGTGTGCATCTCGTTGCGCACGTCGGCGAACTCGACCTCCATGTCGGCGCGCAGGAGAATCGAGGACTGCTCCACGTCGCTCCGGGTGGCCAGGTCCCGCCAGCCAGCCGGCGGAAGGTGTTCCATGAGGATCTCCGCTGGTCTCGGGCCGCACACTCCCTCGAAGGCCGAGTGGAGGATGCGGCGGTCGTTGTCCGTTGTGGTCATGGTACGTGCTCCTTCGGGTGTGCCGCCCCGAATGTGTGGCACGCCGGGATCCCCGCGGCACCAGTGCCCTGACGGGCCGCCTGTCAGGCGAAGAAGCCCCGGACGGACTCCGCCATCTGGGCCCTGTGCTTCTCGCCCGAGAGGATGACGCCCACCATCGAGATGGAGGTGTGGATGTGCCCGCCTGCCCGGATGTGGTTCACCGGCACGCCTGCTGCGCGGAGTGCGTCGGCATAGGCATTGCCCTCGTCGCGCAGCGGGTCGAACTGCGCCGTCACGACGGTGGCGGGCGGCAGTCCGGCGAGGGACACAGCCTTCAGCGGTGAAGCCTTCGGGTGCGAACGGTCGGCCTTGTCCGCGTAGCAGTCCCAGAACCAGTTCATGAGCGACTTGGTGAGGATGTACCCCTCCCCGTTCAGGTCGAGCGAGGGGTACTCCCTCGAGCCGTCGGTGACCGGTGTGAGGAGAAGCTGGCCGCACAGTGCAGGTCCGTCGTTGTCACGTGCGATCTGTGCCGCGACAGCGGCCACATTGCCGCCGGCACTCCAGCCCGCGACCGCGAGCTTGCCGGGGATGCCGCCGAGCTCGGTGATGTGGTCATCGACCCATTTCACCGCTGCGTAGCCATCGTCTGCTGCGGCGGGGAACCGTGCCTCCGGGGCATGGCGGTAGTTCACGGACACGAACACTGCATTCGACTGCACGCACAGGTCGCGCACCATCGGCTCGTCGCTCACATGGCTGCCGATCACCCAGCCGCCACCGTGGAAGTAGACGACCACGGGGTGCGGCCCGGGCGTTGCTGGCCGGTACAGGCGGTACTCGAGCGGGCTGCCGTCCGCGCCGGGCAGTGTCCCGTCGGCCATTTCGCCCACCTCCGGTCCGGGCGGGCGCATGGCACCGCTCGCGGTGCTGAACTCGCGAGCACCCTCTGCGCCCATCGTCTCCATCGGGGGCAGGCCCATCTGGCTCATCATGTCGAGCACGATGAACACGTCGGGCTGCACGGACCGGATGACGCCGTCGTTGCACGTCTTGTTGCCCGGGCCCTCCAGTGAGAATCCGAGGTACCCGCGTTCCACCACCTCGTCGCAGACACGGCGGTAGCCGTCGACACCACCGAGGTACGGCAGCATCACGCGAGGCTTGCCGGGCACGTTGGCACCCATGTACCAGGAGTTCGTGTCCTTCATCAGCGAGATGTCGGCGAACTCCGCGCCGTGGCGCACCCAGCCGGCCTCGGCCGTCTCGGTGGGCTCGATCGTCTCCAGGCCGTTGTCGCGCATGTGGACGAGCGTTTCGGTCACCCAGTCCACGTGCTGCTCGATCGACACCATCATGTTGGACAGCACGCTCGGGCTGCCCGGGCCGGTGATCATGAAGAAGTTCGGGAACTCCGTGGCCATGAGACCGAGGTACTGCAGGGGGCCGTGCTCCCACTTCTTCTTCAGCGTGGTGCCGTTGCGGCCCGTGATGTCGACACTCACGATCGCGCCGGTCATGGCGTCGAATCCGGTGGCATAGACGATGTCGTCGAACCCCACGGTCTCGCCGCCGAACGTGATCCCGTCCTCCGTGATGGTGGTGATGGGGGAGGTGTTCAGGTCCACGAGACGCACGTGGGGCTTGTTGTAGGTGTCGAAGTACTCGGTGTCCAGGCAGGGCCGCTTGGTGCCGAACGGGTAGGTCTTCGGGCACAGCAACTCCGCCGTCACCGGGTCCTTCACGGTGGCGCGGATCTTCTCGCGGATCATCTCCGAGACGATCTCGTTCGCCTCACGGTTCGTGCTCTGGTCCATGAAGATGCCGAGGATGGAGAAGAGCTCGCCGCGGGCCCACTTCTCCTCGAACATCTCGCGCCGCTGCTCCGGAGTCACCGCGAACACGGACACCTCGGCGGGCGGCAGCGGCACGCCGCCGCGCGTCCACTTGGCGGACTCGCGGTACGCGTCACGGTCGGCCAGCAGCGGGGCCTTGCGGTCCTGCGAAACCGGGCCGTTGAATGCGGGCACCGAGAAGTTCGGGGTGCGCTGGAAGATGGTCACCTGGCTGGCCTGCGCGGCGATGAGCGGGATGGATTGGATCCCGGAGGACCCTGTGCCGATCACGGCCACACGGCGGCCGGTGAAGTCGACGCCCTCGTGCGGCCAGCGGCCTGTCACGTAGACACCGCCCCTGAAGTTGTCGGTGCCGGGGATGTCGGGGTCCTTCGGCACGGAGAGACATCCCGTGGCCATGACGTAGTGGCGGCACGTGATCGACTCGCCGGTGTCGGTGGAGACGGTCCACTTCCGGGACGAGTCGTCCCAGACGGCCTCCTTCACGCGGGTGTCGAAGGTGATGTGGGGGTACATGTCGTGCTTCGTCGCGACGTGCTGGGCGTAGCGCAGGATCTCGGGCTGGGTGGCGTACTTCTCCGACCAGGTCCACTCGCGGTCGAGCTCCGGGTCCCATGAGTACGTGTAGTCGGTGGTGGGGATGTCGCACCGCGCACCGGGGTAGCGGTTCCAGTACCAGGTGCCGCCCACGTCGCCGCCTGACTCGAGCACGCGGAAGGAGAAGCCCGCCTCGCGGAGCCTGTGCACCAGGTACAGACCGGAGAAGCCGGCCCCCGCCACCACAACATCGACGTCGTTCGCAGTCGTCATACAGACCCCCTCGTGAGGCCGCCCGTCAGGCGGCTCGTCCCCGCGCGCAGTCTCGCACCCCGGGCGAAACGGTGTCTAGCCCGGCGCGGATTGGTGGCCGGCCGCCGGGCCGGCGAAGGGTCCGTCGACGAACGCGAGGCGGTGGAACCTGGCGCCCATGCGCGCGTACCCCTCGCTGTTCGGGTGGAGGAGGTCCGGCAGGTCCGCTGCGTCGCCCTCTCCGAACAACGACAGTCCGTCGAGGTAGTGGATGTCCGTGTCGCCCGCGTCGCGGCGTGCGGCGACGGCAGTGGCAAGGAGTTCCCGGATCCGGCGGAGCGTGAGGGCGCCGGTGGCGAGGAAGCCCGGCCGTTCCCTGCTGTACACACCGGACTCGGACCGCAGTGACGGGCCGGGGCCGTCCTCGTGGCCGGGGCAGAAGATGGGCGACACCACGAGGAGGGGCACACCGGGCTTGCCCTCGCGCACGGTGTCCACAAAACCGTGGAAAGCGGGGAGGAACGCCCGGTCGCGCATGCTGTCGAGGTTCACCACGTTGATGCCCACCTTCATGCTGACCATGTCGGCATCGCTGTCGCGGATCATGCGGGCCACGAACTGGTCCAGGTGGCACTGCCCGCCGAGACCGAGGTTGCGCACGTCGACGCCGGCCGCGCGTGCCGCGATGACCGGCCACACGCCCAGCGGGTGCCCTGCCTCCATGCAGTGGCTGATGCTGCTGCCGTAGTGCACCCACCGGCGCCTCGTGTCCACCGGCGGCGGGAGCACGGCTGCACCGGCGCTGACGGCAAACGTCCGGATCTCGATGCCCGCGTTCTGTGGCAGCCAGACCTCCAGGTGCTTTCTCCCCGTCGGCAGCCCGTCCAGCACCACGCGCGCAGGACGGCCGGGCACGATCACGACATCTTGCTTCGTGACGTCGGGCGTGTGAATGAGGTGGTAGTCGGTCGCGGCGGCGCGCGCCACGGGCTCTCCGTCGGCAGTCGCCTCGAAGACCACCGGCATGACCGGCCTGTCGGCAGTCTTCGTCGTGATGAGCTGTGCCTCGATGACGACCTCGGTCGCGTCCGTCAGGAACGAGAGCCGCGCGCCGCTCGGCATCGATGCGACGACCGGCAGGGCGGGCGTGTCCGTCTGGGCGAGGGCCCACGCGGGCAGTCGCATCGGCCGCAGAGCTCCGGGCGACCCGGTCAGTTCCGCGATGCCGCGGACCTCCACTGGGCATCCGGGGGCAGAGAGGTCGATCGGCATGGTCGCATCCATGCGGACAGCCTCCCATGCCGGTTTCGGTATGGTCGCACCATGACCGATGACCACGCTCTGCGGCCGGAGGCCTGGAGCGTGACGGCAGTGAACCTGCCGGAGCACGCACGCAACCCCATCCACACGGACGAAGGCGCGAGAGCAGCAGGGTTCCCCCGTGCGCTCGTGGCCGGAGTGTCCACGTACGCATACCTCGTGCACCCGCTGGTCGTCGCGGGCGGTCTCGGCTGGGTGTCCTTCGGCGGCGGCGAGGTGCGCCTGCGCAGGCCGGTGTTCGAAGGCGACACCGTGCGGTGCCTGCCCGACCCCGTCGACCCTCTCCTCATCCGCGCGGTCACCGACGAGGCTGACCAGCCGCGCGCGGTCTTCCGCGCGGTGCACCATGCCGGGCCGCCGCTGCCGATGCGCGACGGCGAGCCGCTGCCGGTGATGACGTTCCGTCTGTCGGGGGAGTGGGGCAGTGACTACGGCGTGCGGCTGGGGGACGATGACGGACTGTGCGTGCGGAACCGGGTGGTGCACCCCGCCGTGTGGCCGGCGCTCGCGAACCAGGTGTTCCACGAGCACGTGGCCCGCGGCAGCTGGGTGCACACCCGCAGCATCGTGCACCACCATGCCGCGGCACCCGACGGTGGCACGGCAACCGTCCGGTCGACCGTGGTGCGCCGCTTCGAGGCATCAGGGGAGCGCGCTGTCGCCGACATACACATCGAGGTGGACGGCGTGACCGTGGCGACCCTGGAGCATGAGGCGATCGTGGCCCTGCCCGGTTGAGCCGCCCCCGCCGGCACCGGCGTGCCGACGGGGACCGCGACCGTCAGGCCTCGGCGTAGGCGAAGGCGTGCAGCAGCTCGCCGGTCTCGTCCACCAGCGCCTGGCCGACGACGGCGGCGTCCGCCACGTGGTACTCCGTGCCGATGCCCGTGCCCTTGGCCGTGGTGGCCGGCGAGTCGGCGAACACACCGACGAACGAGCGGACGTCATCCTCGGTCGCCGTGGCCTCGACGGTGGTGTCGACGATGCTGAGGTCGAGGAGTGCCGACTGCACGAGGGCCTCCCAGCTGGCGCGCAGGTCCTCCTCGGAGGCGAACACCTCCATGCCGATGACCTTGCCGCCGTGGGCGACTGCGATGCCCGTCTGGCCGGGCTGCACTCCGTTCGTGATCAGCTCCTTCGCGAGCACGCGCAGCTCGGGGTCACGCTCCACGTGGCCGTAGGCGGAGAGGTAGAGGCTGCTGTCGTGGCTGATGCTGCGCATGCGCAGCTCGTCGTCGATTGCGTTCCACACCTCGCGCTGGTCCGAGAACTTGCGGCCGGTGTGGTCGAGGTTCGACTTCACGCCGCGGGCCAGGCGGCGGCGCACCTCGCTGCTGGTCACGCGCTTGGAGTCGCGGAACGAGTGCCCGCCGTGCCAGCGGCCTGCCTCCACGCACGACACCGGGATGACGATGGTCGCCCCGGCCGGCACGAGGATCGAGACGTTGACGGTGCGGGTCTGGCGCCCGCCCTCCAGCACGCGGCCGGCGGGGATGAGCATCGGCACGGTGCCGGGGTTGTGGACCTGCAGCTCGGGGACGTTCGCCGAGGTGAGCTCGGTGACGATGAGCGTGTCATCGGCGATCTTGGCCCCCGAGGCACGGGTGCCCGGGACCGAGAGCGGGAAGATGGACAGTCCCTTGCGGCGGACCGGCTGGCCGATGGTGATGTTCTTGATGGTCGAGACCGTCATGGTTGTTCTCCTTGTTTTCTGTGGTTGTAGTTTTCTGCGGCGGCTTGCCGCGGCGGGTCCCTGTGACCCGTCCGGGGGGAAGGTACGCAGGGGGTGTTGCATAGAAAGGTACAGGTAACTAATACCTTTTCCTCTGCCATTCTGCTTGCGGCCGGTCGGCTCGCTGCGGGGCGGCCGTGAGGGGCCCCCTAACCTGCGGCCATGACGACTTCCCTCGACCTCCCCCGCGTCAACACCCCGCCGGGTGGTTGGCACGGCGCCATGCCCGGGCCTTTTCTCTCCGAATGCACGGACCCGCCTGCTGCGAGCGTTCCGGACCTGAGGGGCACCTGGAGGGCACACGAGGTGCTGATGAACGGGGAGCGGGCACCGGAGAGCCTCCCCCTGTGGGGCCATGTGGAGCGCATCGAGCAGGCCGGGCGGCGGGTCATCATCACGGGCGGGCGGATCATCCACGACTTCCCCGCGGTCGACGGCACGTTCGAGAACGGGTGCCACGACGTGATGGAGGTGGACCTCACGACACCCATCGTGGTGGCCGCCTCGTTCGAGGACGGAGCCATGGTGCTGCGGCCGCGCGACCTCCCTGGTGTCGTGGTGCGCCGCTGGATGGAGGGGGAGACACTGATGTGGGACTACAACGGGATCTTCCTGATGCGGCTCGTGCGGGACCCCGCGGCTGGGCCGACCGGATCCCCGCGGGCGTAGAGTTCGGCCATGAGCAACGTGACTTCCCCCGCCGTGAACCGTTGGTTCGGCATCAAGTTCGCCACCGCAGCACGGTTCGAGCCGCCCGTCAGGGTCCCGTTCGCAAGTGTCCCGGCCCCGGGCGGCACCGCCGGCCCGGTTGCCCCGCAGACACCCGGGATGCTCGAGCAGATGTTCGGCCAGACGGAGCCGTCGCTCAGCGAGGACTGCCTCAGCCTGAACGTCTTCGCCCCGGCAGACGCAGGCCCGGGCTCGGCCCTGCCCGTGCTGCACTGGATTCACGGCGGCGCGTACGTGAACGGTTCGGGCTCCAGCCCGTTCTACGAGGCGAGCAACCTTGCGGCGCGCGGGCACGTGGTGGTGACCGTGAACTACCGTCTGGGAGCACTCGGGTACCTCGGCTCCGGCAACTGGGGCACTCTCGACCAAATCTGCGGCCTCGAGTGGGTGCGCGACCACATCGGTGCGTTCGGCGGCGACGCCGGCAACGTGACGATCTTCGGCGAGTCTGCGGGCGGGTCGGCGGTGCTCTCGCTGATGGCCTCGCCGCAGGCGGAAGGGCTGTTCCACCGCGTGGTGGCACAGAGCCCGTCCATCCGCCAGCTGCGCACGCTCGAGTCAGCGAACGACTGGGCAGAGAAGTTCTTCCGGGCCGCCGGAGTCGACGGTCTGGAAGGGGCACGTGCGCTCACCGTGGAGCAGGTCCTCGAGGCGCAGGGCAAGGTGCTGCAGATGCGCAGCACCAACTACGACATGTTCACGCCCGCCGGCGGGGGTGACGCGCTCCCGCACGACATCCTCTCCGCGGTGGCCGCGAGCCCGGTCCCGCTGCTCATGGGCACCACGCGTGACGAGAGCCGGCTCTTCACCACGTTCGACCCGTCCATGGCCGGGTGCGACGAGTCGCGCTGGCAGGAGTTCCTGCAGTCGAGCTTCGGGGAGCGCGCGGGGCACGCACGCAGCGTGATCGAGGCGCACCGTCCGGAGGCGAACCATTCGCAGCTCATCGCGGCGGTGCAGACGGAGCACGCGTTCCGCGCGCCGGCCATCCAGCTCGCCGAGCGCCGTGCGGCCCTGGGGAACCCCACGTGGAAGTACTGGTTCACGTTCGCGTCCACCGCGTTCGGCGGCGTACTCGGTTCGTGCCACGCCCTCGACATCCCGTTCGTCTTCGACAACGCGACCGCCCCGGGGACCGAGTTCCTGCTGGGTGACGGCGAGGGCCGTGGCGAGATTGCGGACAGGTTCGCCGGGGAGGTGTCGGCGTTCGCGAAGGGCGGTGCTGCATCGTGGCCCGCATACGACACGGCGGGGCGTGCGACCCTGCGCATCGACCACGTCACCGAGGTCCTCCACGACCCCGAGTCGCCCGTGCGCGAGTTGTTCTCCTAGTTTCGGGGCCGTGACGAGGACACTGACCGAGGAGGACCGCCGCGCGATCCGCGAGCGCTACGCCGCCGAGAGGGACAAGCGGCTGCGCCCGGACGGCAACGAGCAGTACCAGGAGCCCTCGGGCAGGTTCGCGAACCTCCTCGACGACACTTACGTGCAGCCCGTGCCGCGTGCGTCCGTGGACCGCGACGTGCACGTGCTGGTGGTCGGTGCCGGCTTCGCGGGTCTCGTCACCGGGGCACGGCTGAAGCAGGCCGGCATCGAGGATGTGGTCCTCGTGGACAAGGCCGGCGACGTGGGCGGTGTCTGGTACTGGAACCGTTACCCCGGCGCGATGTGCGACACCGCGGCGATGATCTACCTGCCCCTCATGGAGGAGGTCGGCACCGTCCCCTCCGCCAAGTACGTGCCCGCACCGGAGATCCACGCGCACGCCAGGCGGATCGCCACGGTGTTCGGCCTGTACGAGAGGGCGCTCCTCTCCACCGGCATCTCATCGATCGAGTGGGACGAGGCGTCGTCCAGGTACGTCGTGCGCACCGACCGCGGCGACACGCTCCGCGCCCGCTACGTCTGCATGGGGACGGGCCCGCTGCACCGCCCGAAGCTGCCGGGCATCCCCGGCCTCCAGTCGTTCCGCGGGCACGCCTTCCACACGAGCAGGTGGGACTGGGCGTACACCGGCGGCGACCCCACGGGCGCCCTGATGACGGGGCTCGCCGACAAGCGCGTCGGCATCATCGGCACCGGCGCGACCGCGGTGCAGTGCATCCCGCACCTGTCGCGCGCGGCGAAGGAACTGTTCGTGTTCCAGCGCACCCCGTCGGCAATCGACGCGCGCAACAACCACCCGATCGACCCGGAGTGGTTCGCCGGGCTGGAGCCGGGGTGGCAGCGCGAGTGGATGATGAACTTCACCACCCTCCAGACCATGGGCTTCGCCGACGAGGACTTGGTGATGGACGGCTGGACGGACATCTCGATGCGCATCCGCGACCGCATGGTCGAGATCATCAAGGCAGGCGGCGAGCTGGGCCCGGAGACCCTGCTGAAGGCGTACGAGGACTCCGACGACGAGAAGATGAGCGAGATCCGCGACAGGGTGGACTCGATCATCGTCGACCCCCGTGCCGCAGCAGCCCTGAAACCCTGGTACCGCCAGCTGTGCAAGCGCCCCTGCTTCCACGACGAGTACCTTCAGTCGTTCAACAACCCGAACACGCACCTGGTCGACACCGATGGCAGGGGCGTGGAGCGCATCGACGAGACCGGCGCATGGGTCGACGGCGTCCACCACGAGCTCGACTGCCTCGTCATCGCATCCGGCTTCGAGGTGGGCACCTCCTACACGCGGCGCAGCGGGTACGACGTGACCGGCCGCGGCGGGCAGTGTCTCTCCGACTGCTGGGCGGACGGGATGCGCAGCCTCCACGGGATGAACGTGCACGGCTTCCCGAACCTCTTCATCCTCGGGTTCTCGCAGGCGGCCAACCAGATCGCGAACGTCCCGCAGAACTACGTGGAGAACGGGCTCGCCATCGCCGCGGTCATGTCGCACGCCGACGCGCGCGGCGCCGTGCAGGTCGAGCCGACCAGGGAGGCAGAGGACGCCTGGATCGACTTCATCACCAGCGTGACCCGGGGCATCCGTGGCGGCATGGACTGCACTCCGGGTTACTACAACAACGAGGGCAGGGAGATGGGCCGGCGCGAGCAACTGAACTCGAGCGGGCACCCGGGCGGGCCGATCGCCTTCTTCCAGCACCTCGAGCAGTGGCGCTCCACCGGGGAGTTCGAGGGCCTCGAGTTCCGCTGAGGTTCCCCCGGCACCACGCGGGGGCAGGCAAGAATGGGCCGATGGACCAGACGCAGCCGACGGAAGCCACGGGCACAGGGACGGCGCCGGCCGTGCAGTTCGACGCCTGCCGGGCCCGTTACGGAACGTTCAGCGAGTGCCCGCTTTGCGGGCACGGTCTCATCCCGGAGCACGCCCATTTCAAGTGCACCGGCTGCGGCTGGCGCGACAGTTGTTGCGACTGACCCCCGCCCTCGCTGCCGTCCGCGTCGTTCCGTGGGAGAATCGATGTCATGACGAACACAGTTTCCGTGACCCGTGACATCGCAGCACCCGCCGAGAAGGTGTGGTCCATGGTGACCGACCTGCCGCGCATGGGGGAGTGGTCCCCCGAGAACCAGGGCGGCGAGTGGGTGAAGGGTGCCGCAGGCCCCGCCGTGGGCGCCGAGTTCAAGGGCCGCAACAAGAACGGCAAGAGGCAATGGTCCACCGTGGTGAAGGTGAATGCGTGCGATGCGCCGAAGAAGTTCTCCTTCGGGCTCATGCTGTTGGGGAGGAAGTGGGTCGACTGGGTGTACGAGATCGAGCCCACCGCCGGCGGGTGCCGCGTGACGCACAGCTGGGTGGACCACCGCACGAAACTGATGGACAAGATCGGCGGGATCGTCAGCGGGGTCGCCGACCGCGCGTCCCACAACCGCCGGAACATGGAGGCCACGCTCGAGAGACTCGCGCAGGCCGCCGAGTCCGCGGCCTGACGGGCGGGCCCTCGCGCGGCACCTCCGCGACCGCATAGAGTTCGCCCCGTGCCCCTGCCTGAATCGATCTTCACCGCACGGTTCGCGGACCTCGACCTGCAGGTCACGTCCGGGGCGTGGCCGGAGGGGCTCCACGGCGAGATGTTCGTGAGCGCACCGGTGGTGGACGACAGGCTGTCGTACCAGCTGTTCGGGTTCGGCGCGATGATGCGCATCTCGATGACACCCGGGACGCACGGCGCCGCGCCGGGCCGCATCCCTGTGAGGGCGCGCACGATCGAGACGCCGGTGTGGCGGCTGCACGAGCGGGCGCGGGACAGGTTCAGGGGAGGCCTCCTCGGTCTCGAGTCGCCATTCGGGCACGCGAACATGGCGAACACCGCGCCCCTCACCTGGAACGGCCGGCTCTTCGCCACGTGGGACGTCGGGCGCCCGGTGGAGGTCGACCCTGTGTTCCTCGGTTTCCTGGGCGAGGTCGGCAGTGCCGCAAGCTGGGGCGGCGACTCGTTTGGTGCGCGCAACCCCTTGCCGCAGGTGTTCTCCACCGCCCATCCCGTTATCGACGACGAGCGCGACTGCATGTGGACGGTGAAGCTGGTGTTGACTGCAGCGGGGATGCAGCCGCACCTCGTGCGTTACGACGGCAACGGCACGCGTGTCAGCACATGGCCGGTCGACAGTGCGGTCGTGGTCGGCTCGATGCACACGATCACCCAGACGCGCAACTGGCTAGTGCTCGCTGACTCGGGCAACTTCAAGGCAGACAAGAACGAGATCATGGGGGGTGACCGCACCGTCACGGTGGACGAGCAGGTCCCCGTGTATTTCGTGCGCAAGGACGCGGTGGAGGCGACGCCCCCCGGCACGCCTGTGCCGTGCGAGAGGGCATTCTTCGGCCCCACGACCGGCCACTACTACGCGCAGTGGGACGATGCCGAAGGCGTGCGCGTGCTCTTCGAGCACCTGGACCTGACCGACCTCGGGTACCGGCTGAAGGCAGGCGATGTTGATGCGCACGGGAGGCCGGTGAACCCCTCGTATCTCGGCTTTTACCAGACCGCCATGTGCGCCCAGACCGTGTCCGAGATGGTCTTCACGCCGGGCGACCCCGTGCCACGCGTGGAGGCGCGGTTCCGCGACGAGCGGTCGTGGAACCTGCAGCTCTCCGCCATGGACTGGTCCACGGCCGGCCGCACGTCACCCACCCACCACCACGTGGTGTACCAGGGCCGCCACCCGGAGCTCCTCGCGCGCCGCGTCCTCCACGTGTACCGCGACCGCATCGACGAGAGGGAGGTCAGCGGCGCGGAGCAGACCGCCCGCCTGGTGACGCTGTCGCGCGACGGCCTCACGGTGTCCTCTGAGTGGGGATTCCCCTCGCTCGGCGACCTGCCGTCGTCGCCGATCTTCGTGCCGAGGCGCGGGGGCGTGCCGGGCGGCGGCGACGGATGGGTCGTGGTGCCGGTGCTGAACGACGACGGCTTCAGGCTGGACTGCTTCGATGCCGCCGACGTGTCGCGTGGCCCGGTCGCCTCGGCCCGCGGCGCGAACAACGAGCAGATGCCGTTCTTGCTCCACGCGGTGTGGATGGAGAACGTCACTCCTGCGCCGGACGTGGAGCGACTGCGCTTCGCCGACGACTTCGACGCGAGCCTGCTCGCGCGCCTCAGCGACGACGAGCGCGACGTCGTGATGGCCGTTGCCGACGAGCTCGGCTAGCCCCGCTCGGTCAGCACGAAGCGCAGGCCGCAGATCGTCACGGACTCGGTGTCCACGGCAAGACCCCGCGCGGCGGCGCGCGAGAGGATCTCCGCCTGGTTGTTCACGCCGAGTTCCACCGAGTCCAGGCCGTCGCCCCGCGGCGAGGCCGGCACGAAGCGCACGCAGAATTCCTCCGGCCTGACCTTGTGCATGCCGCAGTTCCGCCCGATCGTGACGGGCAGCCCCATCGCGGCGCCCCACCGTGCGGAGACTGATTCCGGGTCGGCGCAGCCGACATCGGCCTGCACGAACGACGTCACGAGAGAGGTGTCCACGTGGTCGCGCCATGCCGGGCCCGCGGGGTGCCAGTCATCCGGCGGGTCCTGCTGGTCGATTTCCAGGAACGTGCCGCCGGTGTCGGCCGGGTGGAGCTGCATGCAGCGGTAGCCATGTGCGGCGAAGTCGGTCACGATGCGCCAGCCCATGCGACCGACGGCCGCGCGGTGCGGCTCCTGGTCACCGGTCTGGAAGATGAGCATGTAGCCGCCGTCGCCGCCGCGTCGCTCCAGGTAGCGGCCGGCGGTGGTGCCGTCGCGCACCGGTGAGACCACCTCGAGGAACTGGTCACCCACCGGGATGACGGCGTTGTGTAGGCCGAACGTTGCCACGCCGGGGTCCTCGTAGGCGGTGCGCAGCGAGAACACGGACTCGATGTGCGACACCACTGCGTCACGGTCGCGGGCGACGAGGCAGACCTGGCGCAGTCGGATCACCGCACCATTATCCTTCCCGCGGTGCCGACAGTTCTCATCGACGCCGAGGGTGTCTCGGCGTCGAGGCCCGGCCGCCCGCTGTTCACCGGCGTCTCGCTCACGCTCAGTGAGGGTGACCGGATCGGGGTCGTCGGGCTGAACGGCTGCGGCAAGAGCACGTTGCTGCGCATCCTCGCCGGTGAGAGCGAACCCGAGTCCGGCACGGTCAGGCGCGGACGCGGTGCGCGCATCGGTGTCCTCTCCCAGGCGACGCGGCTGGCGGAGGGAACCGTCCGCGCCGCTGCCGGCGGGACGTGGCAGTCGGACGCCATGCTGCAGCGCCTCGGCATGGGCGCCATGATGTCGGCGCGCACCGACGAGCTGTCCGGCGGCCAGATGAAGCGCACCGCACTCGCCGGGCTGCTCGCGGGGGAGTGGGAGGCGCTCATCCTCGACGAGCCCACGAACCACCTTGACCTGGACGCAGTGAGATTCCTGGAGGAGTGGCTGGCCGCGTACGGCGGGGGCCTTCTCCTCGTCACGCACGACCGTCACGTGCTCGACCGGGTGACGAACAAGGTGGTCGAGATCGACAGGGGGCGCGCGCACGTGCACGTGCCGTCCGGGGTCAACGCCGGCTCCGGGTACGCGGCGTACCTCGCGGCGCGCATCGAACGGGAGGAGAAGGCGGCGGTGGACGAGCAGGTCCGCCGGAACGCCGCCCGCAAGGAACTCGCCTGGCTGCGCCGCGGTGCCCCCGCGCGCTCCACGAAGCCGAAGGCACGGGTGGATGCCGCGCGCGAGATCGTCTCCCGCAGGCCGCAGCAGGCCGCCCGCCAGGGTGACCTCGACCTCTCACTCGGCAGCACGCGGCTCGGGAGCAAGGGAATCGAACTGGCCGGCGTGTCGTGGAAGTGGGAGTCGGACGTCCCGCACGTGCTGCACGACGTGACGCATTCCCTGGAGCCGGGCGACCGGCTCGGCATCGTGGGCGCGAACGGCGCGGGCAAGAGCACGCTGCTCGAGATCATCGCCGGCCTTCTCGTGCCGCAGTCGGGCACGGTGGCCCGCGGCAGCACGGTGCGAATCGGTCACTACGACCAGCTCGGCCGGGAACTCGACGACAAGGTGCGGGTCCGCGACGCCGTGGCGGGAGACAAGGGCTCGCCGTCCGTCGAGGACATCAACCTGATGAGGCGCTTCTGGTTTGACGGCGACGCGCAGTTCGCCGAGATCGGCACGCTGTCCGGCGGTGAGCGGCGCCGGATGCAGTTGTTGCTCACCCTCATCGAGCAGCCGAACGTGCTGCTCCTCGATGAGCCCACGAACGACCTCGACCTGGACACACTGCGCGCACTGGAGGACTACCTGGACGACTGGCCGGGCATCGTGGTGGTAGTCAGCCACGACCGCACGTTCCTCGATCGCACCGTCAGCGAGGTGATGGCGCTCGACGGCGCCGGCCCCGCGCGCCTGGTGCGGGGCGGGGTGGCCGGCTGGCTTGCCGAACGCGAGACCGCTTCGAGGACGCCCACTGCGGCTCCGTCACCTCAGGGGCAACCGGCGGCCGGCAGCGCCGCACCGAAGGGAAAGCAGAAGTCGGCACCGGCCACCCGCCAGAGCCCCAGCACACTGCGCCGCCTCATCGCGCAGGCCGAGAAGAAGATGGAGCAACTCGGCATGCGGAGGGACGACCTCACCGGACAACTGTCGACTGCGGGTGCGGACCATGCCGCCCTCGCCAGGGTCACCACGGAACTGGCGGCGGTGCAGGACGAGCTCGCGCGCGCCGAGGACGAGTGGCTGTCGCTCTCGGCGCAACTGGAGACCGCCGAGTCCTGAGCAGGAACGGTCAGGCGGGGTCGCCGCGGAAACGGTGACGGTTCCGCGCCACCCACCGGTATGCCGGCCGCGCGGCGTGGATGATGCCGGGCATGGCCATGACCCGGCCCGCAAGTGCCCACGGCAGGCCCGCCTCGGCAAGGAGGCGCGCGATCGCATCGGCGCCGCCGCGCACCTTCCCGTCTGACCCCATGTGCTGCACGGCCTCCCTGCAGGCCGCCTCGGTCGTGCCGTAGTCGGCCGGGTCGATGGACTGCCACGCGACGATGCGGGGCACGCGCCTGATGCGGGCCCTCAGGATGCGCACCGAGCGCCGACAGAACCCGCACTCGCCGTCGAAGATCAGCACCGGGTCTGCCACGGTGCCACGCTACGGGATGCGGGCGTTACCGTGTGGGTGATGAACGGCACCCCCGGCAGTGCGGGATTCCGCATGCCCGCAGAGTGGGAACTGCATGTGGCCACGTGGATGCAGTTCCCCACCGGCAACTTCACGTTCGGGCCGTCCGGCTCCGAGTCCCTCGACAGATACCAGCAGGCATGGGCCGCGGTGGCCAAGGCGGTGGCCCGGTTCGAGCCGGTGCTCGTGGCGGTGAACCCGGATGATGTCGACGCGGCGCGGGACCACTTGGGGGAGGGCGCGGAGATCTACGTGACGGCAATTGACGACGCCTGGTGCCGCGACAGCGGCCCGACCTTCCTGGTGGACGGCAATGGTGGCCTGGCCGCAGCGCACTGGCGTTTCAATGCATGGGGCAACGGCAAGTATCTTTCGCACGAGCACGACGCCCGTGTCGGGGCAGTGATTGCGGCGGCCAGCGGGGCACGCATCTTCGAGTCGTCGATGGTGAACGAGGGCGGCGGCATCCACGTGGACGGCACCGGCACCGTGATCATCACCGAGACCGTGCAGCTCGACCCTGACCGCAACCCCGGATGGTCGGCGCAGCAGGTGGAGGACGAACTGGCCGCCATGATCGGCGCGCAGAAGGTGATCTGGCTGCCCCGGGGTCTCACCAAGGACTACGACGAGTTCGGCACCAGCGGCCATGTCGACATCCTCGCCACTTTCACGCCCACGGGGAAGGTGCTGGTGCACCGCCAGCAGGACCCCGCCCATCCTGACTTCGCGGTGTCCGATGAGATCACCGCGGTGCTGCGCTCGTCGACTGACGCCCGCGGGCGTGCTCTCGACGTGGTGGAGATGGCGGCGCCGGCGAGGGGATGGGAGGACGGTAGCCCGGTGGACTGGAGCTACATCAACCATTATGTGTGCAACGGCGCCGTCATCATGTGCGCGTTCGACGACCCCAACGACGACGCGGCGGCCGCACAACTGGCGGCGACGTACCCGGGACGCGAGATCGTGAGGGTGGACGCACGACCGATTTTCGAGTGCGGCGGCGGCATCCACTGCATCACGCAGCAGGTGCCGGCGGTGACTGCCTGATGGCTCAGTTGCTCAGCTGCTGAAGGCGGGGCAGACCTTGGTGGTCTTGAAATGGCACCAGTCGCACAGCGGGCCCGTGCTGCAGGGGAAGTCGCCCTGAGACGCGAAGTTGTCGATGGACTCGCGCGTCTCGACGATCGTGCCCTTGGCGATGGACAGCTTCACGGGCGTGACCTCGAGCCTGCGCACGACCGGCTCGGCGAGGTAGACGATCTCCACGCCGGACGTGGTCTCCTGGTCCGCCTCCTGGAGCATCAGTGCGTACGCGAGCAACTGGAAGAACTCGTCGTCCTCGGGCTTGTAGCGCGGGTTCGGGACCTTGCCGGTCTTGTAGTCCGAGATGGTGATGGTGCCGTCCTCGTTGAACGAGAAGCGGTCGATGATGCCGCGCAGCTGCACGCCCTCCACCGACGCGGACACGTTGTGCTCCATGCCGTCGAACTCGGTCTCGGCCGGGTTCTCGAGCGTGAAGAGGTTCTTCATGCAGTCGAACGCCTGCGTCTTGAACTTGCCGATGGGTCCCAGCTTCTTGTCGTCGGCCAGGGAGTCGACCTTGTCCTGCCAGCCGCTGGCTGCCCAGCGCTCCGCGGCGATCGCGCGCACTCCCTCCACAGTCCGTGCCCCCGGCTCTTGCTGGTACATGTGCTCGAGCACCTCGTGAACGAACGTGCCGAGGTGGGTGTGCCAAGTGGGCGGCTCGCTCAGCTTGTCGATGCGGGACAGCTTGAACTTCTGCGGGCACTGGCGGAAGGTGCCGATGGCGGAGGGGGAGAGGTATGCAGGCGGCGTGAGCACGTCAGGGAGTATTCCAGAACCGTGTCACTGCGTCCGTCTTTCCCTGTTCCCGGGGTGTCCCGGGCCGTTGCCGGCCGGAGTCCTCAGCCGAGGAGCATCTCCGCGTACTTCGACAGCATCGGCGCCGGCCCGCCCACGAGGAAGGTCGTGATGCAGGTCTCGCGCCACTTTGCCGCCTCGTCGCGGATCTTGTCGGGCGGCCCGACGAGAGCAACGTCCTCCACCATCTTCAGCGGGATGATCGCGGCCGCCTCGGCCTTCTTGCCGGCGAGGTACAGGTCCTGCACCTTCAGGGCGACGTCCTCGTACCCCATGCGGGCGAACACCTCGAAGTGGAAGTTCGCGCCGCGTGCCCCCATCCCGCCGGCGTAGAGCGCAAGGTTCGGCCGCACCAGGTCCGCGCACTTCTCCACGTCGTCACCCGGCACGACCGTCAGCGGGATGGCGACCTCGAAGCGGTCCGCCTTGTTCTCCTCGCCGCTCTTCGCGAACCCTTCCTCCAGGCGGGCGCGGTACCACGCGTCCTCCTTCGGGGAGAAGTAGAGGGGAAGCCAGCCGTCGCAGATCTCCGCGGCGAGCGAGACGTTCTTCGGGCCCTCTGCGCAGAGGAAGATCGGGATCTCGGGCCGGAACGGGTGGATGGTGCTCTTCAACGGCTTGCCGAGGTTCGACCCGCCCTTGTGCGGCATGTCGTAGAACTCGCCGTGGTGCTCGACCGGCCTGTCGCGGCGCACGATCTGGCGGATGATCTCAACGTACTCGCGTGTGCGCGCGAGCGGCTTCGGGTAGGGCTGGCCGTACCAGCCCTCCACCACCTGCGGGCCGGACGCACCGAGACCGAGGATGAAGCGCCCGCCGGAGAGATGGTCCATCGTCATTGCAGCCATCGCGGTGGCGGCCGGGGTGCGCGCGCTCATCTGGATGATGGAGGTGCCGAGACGGATCTTCTCCGTGTGGGAACCCCACCATGCGAGCGGCGTGAGCGCGTCACTGCCGTACGCCTCGGCCGTCCAGGCACTGTCGAAGCCGAGGCGGTCCGCTTCCTTGATCGCCTCGAGCGCACCGGACGGCGGCCCGCTTCCCCAGTAACCGGCGATGTACCCGAGCGAGACGTTCTTCGATGTCATGCGCCAACAGTAGGTCACGCGCAGGGGGTGCCCGTCTAGCCTCCGTGGGATGCCAGGAAAGCCTTTCGGTGTGATCGAGGGGTTCTACGGTGACCCGTGGAGCACCGACGAGCGCCTGGAGTGCATCGACGTGCTCGCCGCGTGCGGGGGGAACACCTACGTGTGGGCACCGAAGAGCGAGCCGCGCCACCGCGACAGGTGGGAGGAGCCGTTCACCCCGGCCGAGATCGAGAGTTTCGCGCAGATCATCTCCCGGTCACCGGAGGTGAACGTGTCCGTGGCACTCACCCCCGGCGCGGAGGCCACAGTGGAGGCAGTCGTCGCGAAGATTCGCCCGGTGACGGACGCCGGGTGCCGCACCGTGACGCTGTGTTTCGACGACCTGCCCGTGCTGCGCGCCGGCCTGCGCCACCGTGACCTCGCGAACGGCATCCGTGACGTGCTCGGCGCGGACGTGTGGCTCGTGCCCACGCACTACACGGGCACGGAGACCTCGCCGTATCTCGCCGAGCTCACGGACAGCCTCCACCCGGACGTGGCGGTGATGTGGACGGGCCGCACCGTCGTTACGGACGGGATCACCGCGGCGGAGACTGCAGCTCGTGCTGCCGCCACCGGCGGGCGCGCACCGCTGCTGTGGGACAACGTGCCCGTGAACGACGCGATGATGTCGACTCTCCTGCACCTCGGCCCGTACTCCGGCAGGGAGCGCGGTGTCATTGATGTGTGCGGGGGCATCCTGCTCAACCCGATGGTGTCGATGCGTGCGTCGCTGCCGATGGTTGAGTCCGCATGCGCGTGGTGGCACGGCCGCGACCACGTGGCTGCCTGGAAGTCCGCGCTCGACCGGCTGTCCCTGCGTGCGCTCGCCGCCGCCACCGCGTACCCCGGTGACCCGCACTGGCCGGGCGACCGCCCGGGTCGCGAGTGGTTCGAGGAGGTCGCCGCGATGCCGACGACACGCGACGCGGACATTGACCCCTGGGTCGACGCTGCGCGCGCGGGGGCGTCGATCTGCCTCGCTGCCCTCGACGTTCTCGATGCCGTCGCGGCGGGGAACGAGCCGTCCTCCGTCACCCGCACGGCGCTGCCCGTGCTCGGGCTGGATTCATGGCTGCGCCGGCCGGTGCGCACGCTCGGCAGCGGCCCCCGGACGCGTCCGCTCTTCGGCCAGGACGGTGCCGGCCGTTTCGTGGTGATGTCGGGGACGGTCGAGATGACCGAGTCGCTGCCCGAGTCGCACGTGCGTGCCGCGATGGAGGCGCTCGCCGCGCGCGATTCGAAGTGAGCACGCAGCTCGCCGCCGTGTTGTGGGACATGGACGGCACGATCGTGGACACGGAGCCGTACTGGATCGCGGCAGAGCACGAGGTCGTGGAGATGCACGGCGGAACGTGGTCGCTGGAGCACGGCAAGGCAGTCGTGGGCATGGACCTGCTCGACACGGGCGCATACGTGCGCGACAACGGGCCGGTCCCTCTCACGCCGCACGAGATCGTCGAGATGCTCCTCGACCGCGTGGTCGCGTCCGTGCGCCGGGACATCCCGTGGAGGCCGGGTGCCCGTGACCTGCTGGCGTCGTGCCGTGCCGCCGGGGCACCGACCGCACTCGTGACGATGTCGTGGCGGAGGTTCGCCTCGGAGGTGGTCACGGCGCTGCCCTCCGGATCGTTCGACGAGGTGGTCGTGGGCGACGATGTGGCGCACGGTAAGCCACACCCCGAGCCCTACCTGCTCGCCGCGAGGAGGCTGGGTGTCGACCCGGCGCAGTGCGTGGCGATCGAGGACTCGCCGACCGGGGCCGCGTCGGCGCACGCCGCCGGCTGCACCGTGCTCGTCGTCCCGCACATGGTCCCCGTGCCGGCCCCGGTCACGGATGCGCACCGGTTCGTGGTGTGTGGTTCGCTCGCGGGGATGGAGCACGCCGACCTCGAGGCAGTGCTCCGCGGCCCCGTGCTGTAAGAAGGGCGCCATGAGCAGCGAGACAGCACGCAAGACATGGCGGACAGCCGAGCCAATCCACGGCTTCATCTACTTCCTCCCGGAGGCCGCCGCGGCGTACGAGGCACTCGGCCCGGTCGGCCCGCGCACGGGGTACTTCGCCTCGCGTTCGGCCCCGATGGGCGCCGTGCCCGCCGAGGTCGTCGTCTCCACCTTCTACAACTTCAACCCCGCGCTCGTGCATGACGCGATGAAGGGAGCGTGGGATATCGCCGCGCCGGCGAAGTGGACTGTGACCCGTCTGGCGGCTGTCGACGCCGGCCTGAACCGCGGCTGGGGCGGCGCCGTCGACACGACGGAGATCCGCGAGCTCGCCGGGCTGCTCCGCGCGGCGGCCGAGGTCGCGTGCGGGTCGCCGGAGGGCCGCCCGCTCTTCGCCGGACATGCGTCGCTCGCATGGCCTGACGCACCGCACCTCGTGCTGTGGCACGCGCAGTCGTTGCTGCGCGAGTTCCGCGGGGACGGGCACATCGCGGCACTCGTCACGGAGGGCATCGGCGGTCTCGAGGCGCTCGTGACCCACGCGGGTGCCGGTGACGTCACCGCAAAGGTCCTCGCATCCTCGCGCGCCTGGCCGGAGAACGAGTGGGGCGCCGCCGTGGATGCCCTGCGCTCGCGAGGGATCTGCGACGCAGACGGGAATCTGACGGAGCTGGGCCGTGCGCAGCGCGAGCGGATCGAGCAGCGCACCGACGAGCTCGCCGCCGCGCCGTACTCCGCACTCGGCGAGGAGAGGTGCGAGCGGGTCCGGGAGCTCGCCCGGCCGTTGTCCAGGATGATCGTCGACTCGGGGATGATTGGGTTCCGTTGATACGGTGCCCCCATGCTGTCCAGGGGGGATGCGACGGCGGCTCTGACCGCCGCGGGGGAACTGTACGAACTCGTCGATGTGCAGATGCACGGCCTGCCGCGGCGGGTCTTCCGCAACGCGCCTGCCTCGCTGCGCGAGCAGTGGCTCGCCACCGCCGCGCACGGTGACCGCCCGTACTTCGTCTATGAGGACGAGGTCACCTCGTATGCGGAGGCTCACCGCAAGGTGAACTCGCTCGCGTCGTGGCTCACGGGGAACGGTGTGGTCAAGGGCGACAGGGTCGCGATTGGCATGCGCAACTACCCCGAGTTCGCCCTCGCGTTCTGGGCGGTCGAGAGCATCGGCGCCATCGTGGTCAGCCTGAACGCATGGTGGATCACCGACGAGATGCGCTACGCATTCGGGGACTCCGGCGCCACGGTCGCGATCGTGGATGGCGAGAGGCTGGAGCGGCTGCCGGCGGCGATGCGGGCGGAGTGCGGGATCAGGCTCACGGTCGTGGCACGAGCCGAGGCGACCGACGGTGCGGTGGGCTGGGACGAGGTGACCTCGCGCGCGGTTGCGGAGATGCCCGATGTCGTGATCGACCCGGACGACGACTCCACGATCTTCTACACCTCCGGCACCACCGGCTTCCCGAAGGGCGCCATCGGCACGCACCGCAACTACGTCACCAACACGTGGAACGCCCGTTTCGGGGTGGCACTGGCCGCCCGGATGGCTGGGTCCTCCGAGGTGCCCGCGGGGCCGCCCCCCTCCGTCTCTCTCTCCACGTTCCCGTTCTTCCACATCGCCGGCCTGTGCGGGATGATCAACCAGACCGCGTTCGGCGGCACGATCGTGAGCCAGTTCAAGTGGGACGCCGGCGAGGCATTGCGGCTCATCGAGAAGCACCGCGTCTCGCAGATGGGCGGCGTGCCCACTGTGGTCCGCTCGTTGCTCGAGCACCCGGACAGGGACAAGCACGACATCTCCTCCCTCACGTCGATCGGCCAGGGCGGGGCCCCGCCCTCGCCTGACACGATCCTGCGCATCGGGAAGGACTTCGCCGGCAAGGTCTCGCCGGGCAACGGCTACGGCCTCACCGAGACGACCGCGGGTTGCATCGGGATCGCGGGTCCTGCGTACCTCGCGCGGCCCGAGTCGTCGGGTCTCCCCGTGGTCGGCACCGACGCGATGATCGCCGATGACGACGGCAACGAACTCCCGCGCGGCCAGGTCGGCGAGGTGTGGATCTCCGGGCCGAACAATGCGCGCGGCTACTGGAACAAGCCGGAGGCGACCGCCAAGGCCTTCGTGGGGAAGTGGTTCCGCAGCGGCGACGCCGGATACATGGACGACGAGGGCTACATCTACGTCGTCGACCGCATCAAGGACATGGTGCTGCGCGGCGGCGAGAACGTGTACTGCGTGGAGATCGAGTCGGCGCTCTTCGAGCACGATGCCGTCAAGGACTGCGCGGTCATCGGTCTCCCGCACGAGAAGCTGGGCGAGGAGGTCGCCGCGGTGATCGTGCCGGCCGACGGGCACGACGCGCACAGCGAGGACGACGTGCTGGCGCACCTGAGGTCGCGCCTTGCCGGCTTCAAGGTGCCGAGCAGGGTGTTCTGGCAGACGGCGGAGCTCCCGCGCAACGCCACGGGCAAGGTACTGAAGAAGGACCTCCGCGACCAGTACGCGGAGTGACATGGACAACGGGGGACACGGCATGGGGACACGGTTCGAGAACGGATTCGGCGGGATGACCGCAGTGGTCACGGGCGGCGGAACGGGCATGGGGCGCGAGCTCGTACTGAAGCTCACCGCACAGGGATGCGACGTGGCCACCTGCGACGTGATCAAGGAGAACCTCGACGAGACGGCGCAGCTCGCCGCCGGCAACAAGGGCCAGCTGCTCACGTTCATCGCCGACGTCTCGGACGAGGCGCAGGTGCTCGCGTTCCGTGACGCGGTGCGCGCCTGGCGACCGGTGCTGAACCTGCTGTTCAACAACGCCGGCATCGGCGGCGGGGGAAGCTTCCTGAACGACTCCCGCGAGTCGTGGGAGCGCACGTTCGGCGTCTGCTTCCACGGCGTCTACTACCACTGCCGGGCGTTCATGGACATGCTGGTCGCCGCCGACGTCGCCCAGATCGTGAACACCAGCAGCGTGAACGGCTTCTGGGCCACAATCGGCCCGAACGTGTCGCACACCGCGTACAGCGCCGCGAAGTTCGCCGTGAAGGGTTTCACCGAGGCGCTGATGACGGACCTGCGCCTCAACGCCCCGCACGTGAAGGCGACTGTGGTGATGCCCGGACACATCGGCACCAACATCGTCATCAACTCGGGCAAGCTCCACGGCACCGACCCGAAGGAAATGGACAGTGGGGCCCTCGACGAGGTTCGCCAGCGCATGTCGCGTAACCTTCGGATGGACCTCAGTGCCGTGAGCGACGAGGACATCCGCGTGGCGATGATCGCCCAGCAGGAGGGGTTCCGTGACAACGCCCCCGTCACCGCCTCCGAGGCGGCCGACGTGATCCTCGCCGGCGTGATGGCCGACGAGTGGCGCGTGCTCATCGGCGAGGACGCGAAGGTGCTCGACGAGGAGGTCCGCAAGGACCCGTGGAACGCCTACGAGCCGGCGTTCGTCGACAGGCTGCACGCACGCGGGCAGTTCCTGAATCTGGTCCGGCCCGCCACGGAGGAGAACAAGTGAGCATCACGCTGCACGGCACCGTCAAGCCCGGCTTCGAACCGGTGGGCGAGGCGTTCCTCGCCAACTTCGCCGACGGTTTCGAGGTGGGTGCCTCGGTGTCCGTGGTGCACAAGGGCGAGACGGTCGTCGACATCTGGGCAGGGCACGCCGACGAGGCCCGCACGTCCGGATGGCATGGCGACACCATCACGAACGTGTGGTCCAGCACGAAGACGATGATGTTCCTCGTGCTGCTCGAGCTGGCGGACAAGGGCGCTCTCTCGCTCCACGACCCGGTGCGCGCCCACTGGCCCGAGTTCGCCGCGAACGGCAAGGAGTCCGTGACCGTCGCACACCTGATGGCCCACACGGCCGGCCTGCCCGGCTGGGACCGTCCGATGCAGCCGTCCGACTTCTACGACCATGACCTCTGTGCCTCGGCCCTCGCCGCGCAGGCACCGTGGTGGGAGCCCGGCACCGCCAGCGGCTACCACGCGATCTCGCAGGGCTACCTCATCGGCGAGGTGGTGCGCCGCGTGACCGGGATGTCGCTCGGCACCTACTTCCGCGAGACGTTCGCGGGCCCGCTCGGCGCGGATTTCCACATCGGCACACCGGCAGAGTGCGACCCGCGCATCTCGAACGTGATCCCGCCCGCGCCGCTCTCGCTCGCCGGCGCGGACCCTTCCTCCATTCCTGCGCGCACGTTCGGCAACCCGCTGCTCAGTGCCGCACAGTCGTGGGAGATGGGTTGGCGCCGCTGCGAGAGCGCGGCGGCGAACGGCCACGGCAACGCAAGGTCGCTTGCGCTGCTGCAGTCGGTCATCTCGCACGGAGGCGAGGCCGGCGGCCGGCGCTTCCTCAGCGCGGCGGGCGTGGAGAAGCTGTTCGAGGTGCAGGCAGACGGCACGGATCTCGTGCTCGGCATGCCGGCGAGGTTCGGCATGGGGTACGGGCTCAACTCCGAGAACGTGCCCATCAGCCCGAACCCGCGCGCGTGCTTCTGGGGCGGCTGGGGCGGGTCGCTCGTGGTGAACGACCTGGACGCAGAGATGACCTTTGCCTACGTGATGAACCGGATGGGTGCAGGCACTGTGGGTGACCTTCGCTCCGCGGGGCCGTTGATGGCCACCTACGCAGCTATCGGCTGAGCCGCCACGTCGCGATCTCGAACGCCCCGAGGCTGACGGCGAACCCGTCTCCATCGCGCGCGAGTTCCGGCCCGGTGGGCTCCTCCAGCACGCTGCACGTGACGGCACGGGAGAAGCCCGCGAGAGCGAACGACCCGCCGCACCTGCCGCCCGTGGTCTCCCACGCGCGCACGATCACGTCGCCGGAGCCGTCGTCGGCCGGCTTCAGCGCACTCACGAGCGCGCCCGGCGCCGACCACGTCAAGGGCCCGGCGGGCAACGATGGCGCACCGGCGACGATGCGCACCGGGTGTGCCGCAGTCTCTGCCTCCGCCTCGAGTGCGGCCACGTCCAGGCCGCCGGCGAGCACGCGCAGGGACCACTCGATGTGCTGCTTCCCGCGGTCGGCCTCCGGGTCCGGGAAGCGGGGCGAGCGCAGCAACGTGAGCTGCACCGCGTCGTTGCGCACGTCATAACCGCGGGGTCCGTCCGCGAGAATCGCCACCCCGAACCTCGGCTCGGCGACGGCGACCCACCTGTGCGCGCACACCTCAAAACGGGCCACGTCCCACGAGGTGTTCGTGTGGCGGGCGCGGCGCACGTGGCCGAACTGGGTGCCGCACACGGCGTCGTGCGAGTGGACGTCGGTGGGCAGGCGCCACTGCAGGCGCGTCTCGCTCTCGTGCCAGTCGGCGTCCATCACTGCGTCGATCCGTCCCGTGCAGTCGAGCGACCAGCGCACAGTCCAGTGCGAGCGCTGGGTCTCGTGTCTGCACGTCACTGATGCCCGCAGGGGGCTCGCCTCGGTGACCTCCGGTGGAGCGACCGAGGGCACGAACCCGGGCGTCCTGTCCGCATCAGACATGTCAATGTCCCAGTTGTCGTACTCCGCAGGGGTGTCCTGGCGCAGCACGAAGCCGGCGATGTCATCACCGTGGATCACGTCACGGTCGCCTGACCGCAGCGACACGAGCGCGCCATTGCTGCCGACGGTCACGGAGACCGCACCGCACGACATCGTGACCGAACCGTCGTGCTGACGGACGGTGACGGGTGTATCTGCGGCTTGCGGGTCTCCGACTGGGGCCCAGCCGAACGGTGGGACCTCGACGAGCGCAGGCCCGTCGGCGGTGTTGACGACGCCACGGAATGCGGCCGACGACGGGTTGGCAACATGGGCGTCGCGGCCGGTCGCACCGAGGAGGCCAACGATGATGTCACCGGTCTCGGCCGCGATCGCCGCATGCTCCTCCTCCGCGTCACGGTGGACCCACGCGATGGACGAGCCGGGGATGATGTCGTGGAACTGCTGGGTGAGGACGCGCTGCCACCAGTTGTCGAGCGCCGCGGGCCGGGTACCTGCGAGCGCCGCCCATGCCTCCGTCTCGTGGAGCAGCTGCTCGCTGCGCCGGTTGCCCTGCTTCGTGCCGACCTGCGTGCTGTACGTGCCACGGTGCTTCTCGAAGTACATCTCGCCCGTCCACACCGGCGCAAAGCCGCCGTACTCCGCCATCGAACCCGCGAAGAAGTCTGTGACGCGGCCCATGGTCACCCGCGGCACGCCGGCGAGGTCGGAGGCGAGTCGTGCGCGGTCGACCATCGCCTGCGTGGGCCCGCCCCCGCCGTCACCGTGACCGTAGAGCACCAGCGAGGACGACGCGCCGACGTGGTCGGAGAAGTTGCGCGAGGCGAACCGCAGCTGTGACGGCGTGTTGAGGGCGTTGTAGGTGTCGACGGGGGAGAAGTGCGTGAACACCCTGGTCCCGTCGAGGCCCTCCCACCAGAACGTGTGGTGGGGGAAGCGGTTCGTCTCGTTCCAGCTGAGCTTCTGCGTGAAGAACCAGCGCGCCCCGCCGAGCGACACGATTTGCGGGAGCGCCGCGGGGTAGCCGAAGTCATCGGGCAGGAACGCCCCGTCGCACCGCCGGCCGAACCATCCCTGGAACGCGCGCTGGCCCTGCACCATCTGCCGCAGCAGGCTCTCGCCGTCGGGCAGGTTGAGGTCCGTCTCCACCCACATGCCGCCGACCGGCTCCCACCGGCCCTCCGCGACCAGTTCCTTGATGCGCGCGAACATCGCGGGGTCGTCCTCCGCGACCCACGCGTAGTGCTGGGCCTGGCTGTGGCAGTACACCATGTCCGGGTTGCGCTCCAGTAGGTGCACGGCGTTCGCGAACGTGCGCAGGGTCTTTCGACGGGTCTCGCGCACCGGCCACAGCCACGCGGTGTCGAGATGGGCGTGACCCGTGGCAGTGACGCGGTGCGCAGCCGGCCCGTTGCCCACGTCGAGTACGGCGCGGAGCGCGGTGCGTGCCACCTGCGCAGAGCCGGGAGTGTCGTTGACGTCGAGCGCGTGGCCCGCCGCGTCGAGCGCGGCGAAGATGCGTCCGTGCATCGGGTCGGTGGTGTCGGTGTCGAGCGCGAGGTCGATCACCGCGTGCAGCTCCGTGGCGAGCGACTGGACGACGGCGTCGAACGCGGCGAGTGACGCGCGCCTGAGGGTGTAGAGCGGGGACGGAGGCGCGGTGGCGGGGTCACCGAGAGGCGTGGGCCCGTACCCGTGCGCGTGCCCCGCGATGATCGGCGTGGCGGCCGCCTCGACCCACAGCTCCACCTCGTGACCCGCCGGGAGCGTGCCGAGGTCCACGGCACGCCTGTCCGGCTGCACGGCGTGCACGATGCGGCCGTCGCGCCAGGCGAGGCCCTCCACCTGGAAGCCGTCACCGCGACCGGTGAACCCGAGGTCGATGACGGCGTGCAGTGCCCGGCCCGCGAGGTGCGCGGGGACCGTCGTCGTGAGACGGAACCACCGTGAGTGCCAGGGCCGGCCCCACTTCGTGCCGATCGCGAACGGGATGCGTGGCGAAGTGACGGCGGCGGAGTACGGCACGGGCTCGAACGTCTCCTCGGTCGCCTCGACGGTGAAGTCGATGCCGTCCGTGTGCACGGAGCCCAGCACCCGTTGGTCGAGCAGGCGCTGCGCGCGCTGCATCGCCGGTGCCGTGATGCGGTGTGCCATTGTCCCCCCGGGTCGCTGCGGACCCCGAGACTAGGCGAGGGAACCCGTGGCCCTAGGAGGCGCGGGAGAAGAGATCAGCATCCGAAACGTAGAACGGGATCCGTCCGGGCTGGTCCTGCTCCACCTCGTAGGTGCGGATCGGTGCCGGCCGGGAAGGCTCGTCCGCTGCTGCAGGGGAGGCCGTCATGCCGGCGATGAGCCGCCAGTCGCGGCGCGCCATCACCATGGCGAGCACGGAGAGACCCGAGAACGCGCCGGTTGCCGTGGTCCCGTTGCCGCTGGCCAGGTAGGTGCCGATGAGCACCGCAGTTCCGTACGCACCGGTTGCCGTGACGACTGACTTCATCTTCATGGCTGGATGGTCGCGCACCGACCTTGCCATACGGTGAAGACGGGGGCAACACCGGGCGAAGCGCGGGGGAACTGTCAGTCGGGACGACCGAGATGCTCGCGGAGCCAGTCGATGACGCCCGGGTTCGGGCGCCTGATCCCCCCGGAGTCGGCGTTCTCGGCCAGGTCGTAGTCACTCGGCATTCCCTGGCTCAACTGGAGGTCCGTTGCCCACCGCATCAACTGGCCCTGTGCGTCGTGCACGAACGTGAAATCTGCCGGTCCTGCGCGGTGCCACGCGTCGTCATGGCCGAGGTCGAACCGCACCACGTCGTCCCTCAGGAAGATCTCGAAGACCTTGTCCAGCCATGACCGGTGCTTCGGGTGGTTGATGGGCGCGAGCACCTCCACGCGCAGGTCCAGGTTGCGCGTCATCATGTCGGCCGAACCGATGAGGTACACGGGTACACCGTCCGTCCCGCCGTGGGCGAAGCGGTAGATCCGCGAGTGCTCGAGGAACCGGCCGAGCACGGAGCGCACCCGCACGTTGCTGCCCTCCAGGCCGGCGAGGCTCATGGAGCACATCCCCCTGACGATCAGGTCGATGTGGACACCCGCCTCGCCGGCACGCCGGAGCGAGCGGATGACCTCCTCGTCGACGAGCGAGTTCATCTTCATGGAGATCCTGCCCTCGTCGCCGAGTGCCGTCTCACGGGAGATGAGGTCGAGGACGGCAGGACGCAGGTCGGCAGGGGCCGTGACGAGCCGGTTGAAATGGGGCGTCTGTGAGAAGCCGGTGAGGAAGTTGAACAGGTTCGCCACGTCCTCGGTGGTCTCGTCGTCGCACGTGAACAGGCCGATGTCCTCGTAGGTGCGGGCGGTCGTGGAGTTGTAGTTGCCCGTGCCGATGTGGGCGTACCTCCGCAGGCCGTGCTCCTCCTCGCGCACCACGAGCAGGCACTTCGCGTGGGTCTTCAGCCCGACCATGCCGTACACGACGTGCGCACCGGCCCGTTCCAGTTCCTTGGCCCATGTCACGTTGGTCTGCTCGTCGAAGCGGGCGGTGAGTTCCACGAGGGCCGCGACCTGGACACCCCTCTCGGCCGCCTCGATGAGGCTGCGCGCGATCGGGCTGTTCGCCGAGGTGCGGTACAGGGTGGCCTTGATGGCCCGGACCGACGGGTCCGCCGCGGCCTGGCGGATGAACTCCTCGGTGGATGTGGTGAACGACTCGTACGGGTGGTGCACCATCAGCTCGCGGTGGCGCAGCACGCTGAAGAACGACTCACCGCGGTCCTCGGCGGCGGCCAGCCTGCCCGCAGTCACTGACGTCCACGTCCCGTCATGTAGCGCGGGGTCGTTGATGCGGTGCAGCTCCCACAGGTTGGCGGAGTCGATGATCCTGTCGTGGAGGTACACGTCGATTGGGTCGAGCTCCAGTTCCTCGATGATCAGCGCGAGCATCCTCGGGTCCATCGACCTCTCGGCCTCCACCCGGACCGCGTTCCCGAACCGGCGGCGGCGCAGCTCCAGTTCCACGGCGGCGAGCAGGTCCTCGGCCTCCTCCGCGTCGATGCTGAGGTCGGTGTTGCGGGTCACGCGGAAGACATGGGCCTGCGAGACCTCCATCCCCGGGAAGAGCCGGCTGATGCGCCGCGTGATCGCGTGCTCCAGCGGCACGAACGTGCGGTCACCAACGTCCACGAAACGGTTGATGGTGGTGGGCACCTTCACGCGTGCGAACCGCTCCTCGCCCGAGACGGGGTCCGTGACCATGGCGCCGACACTGAGGGCCAGGTTCGAGATGTACGGGAACGGATGGGCGGGGTCCACCGCGAGCGGAGTGAGCATCGGGAACACCCTCGACTCGAAGTACGTGTCCAGGGTCTGCGTCTGGGCGGCCGTGAGCGAGGAGTCCGTGACGATTCGGACGCCGTGCGACGCGAGGACACCGAGCACGTCGGCAAGGACCCGGTCACGTTCCGCGCACAGGCCCACAGTCTTTGCCCGGATGCGGTCCAGTTGCTCCGTGGCGGTGAGACCGTCGAAGCTGCGCGTGGTCACGCCCGCTTCCTGCCTGTCGTGGAGTGCGCCCACGCGGACCTGGAAGAACTCGTCCAGGTTCGACCCGAAGATGGCGACGAACTTCAGCCGCTCGAGAGGCGGGACAGATGTCTCACGGGCCAGGTCGAGTACGCGGGCATTGAAATCGAGCCAACTAAGTTCTCGGTTGACGAACGGCGGACCCACCCACATGACGGTACAAATGACCAGACAGGACAGGCAACGGGAACCCTTCGTCGATGCACAAGTTCACCCGGCGTTGTCCGCAGGTTCACCCGGGGCGGAATCCCGATGAGCAACCCCGCCGCGACGGGCACCGTGATAGCCGCCATCGACGTCGGCACCAACAGTGTCCACATGGTCGTGGCGCGGGTCGGGACGAACGGGTTCGACGTGCTGGCGTCCGAGAAGGAGGTCGTCCGGCTGGGCGAGGGTGCGGACGGCATGGACCACCTGGCACCGGGGGCGATCGAGCGCGGTGTGACGGCGCTGCGCCACATGAAACGGATCGCCGATGCCCACGGTGCGAGGGTGAGGGCGGTGGCCACGAGTGCCGTCCGCGAGGCGGACAACCAGCGCGACTTCCTGCGCGCCGTCCGGGGCGAGACCGGCATCAAGGTCGAGGTCATCAGCGGCACCGAGGAGGCACGGTTGATCCACCTTGGGATCAGCCGGTCGCTCGACATCACGCGTGACTCCGTGCTCACAATTGACATCGGCGGCGGTTCCACGGAGTTCTGCATCTCGGCGCGCGGCAACCTGCGCATTGCGCAGAGCCTGAAGCTCGGCGCGGTGCGCATGACGGATGCGTTCCTCCCGGGCGGGGAGGTGACCCCGCAGGGGGTGAAGAGGCTCCGGGCCAAGGTGCAGAGCACCCTGGCACCTCTCGCGCACGACATCGCCAGGGTGGGCTTCTCCCGGACGGTGCTCTCCTCGGGCACCAACGAGACTCTGGCGCGCATCGCCGCGGCCAGGCGCGACCGCCCGGTGCCGCAGTCGTTCAACGGTTTTGCGTTCGCGGCGGACGAGTTGGACCAGGTGGTGGACAAGATTCTCGGCGCAGAAAGCCCGAAGGAACGACTCGGGATCGAGGGTCTAGAGCCGAAGCGGGCCGACATTATCGCCGCCGGCGCGGTCATCCTCCAGGAGGTCGTGCAGATGCTCGGCATCGACCGGCTGGAGTACAGCGACTACGCGCTCCGCGAGGGGGTGCTGGTCGACACGGCTCAGAGGCTCGGCGTGATGCCGGAGGAACCCGTTGATGCCGCGCACCAGAGCGCCGTGCGTCTCGCCGAGAGGTGCTCCGTTGACATGGAGCACAGCCTTCATGTTGCCGAGCTGTCGGCCAGGGTCCTGCGTGCCGTCAGCCGCCACTACGAGGTGGACAGGCCGCTGGAGAGGATGCTCCGCGCCGCGGCACTGCTCGCGAACGCAGGGAACGCGATCTCCTACTCGAAGCACCACCTGCACTCGTACTACATCATCCGCAACGCCGACCTCATGGGCTTCAGCGACGACGAGATCGAGATGATTGCGCTCACTGCGCGCTACCACCGCAAGTCCCCGCCGAAGGAATCGCACCCCGAGTACGGCGGGCTCGGCCGCGACGACCGCCTGGCCGTCGACCTGATGGCCGGCGTGCTCCGTGTCGCGACTGGTCTCGACCGCTCGCACGACCAGTGCGTGTCGGAGGTCTCGTCGTCGATGCGCGACAGGACGCTCGTGCTCTCGGTCCGTCACTCCTGCCGGTCCGAGGAGAGGATCGAGCTGAACATCCACACGGCCCAGGCGAGGGTGGACATGCTGGAGGAGTACCTGGGCGACGAGGTCATCATCCGCAACGGCGGCGCCGCCCGCTAGGCGCGGGTCACGGTTCGACTATCGCAAAGCCCGGGGTGAAGGTCTCCAGGTTGCCGAAGATGGTGAGCAGCGCCGACGCATCGCCCTCCAGCACGATCCGTCCCGACTCGATCCCCTCCGCGAACGTGGTCACCTGCGTGATGACGTCCACGAGCAGCGACCTGTCGAGCGTCACGGAGACCATGGCGGCCGGGTCGTGCCGGCCAGGGGAGTGGTAGAGCGTGCGGTTCGAGATGCCGAGCACCCACTTCTCCCCGGCGTCGGGGAACGTCCAGTTCGTGGCGAGCGCGACTCCGCCGAGGTTCTCGGCCTGGAGGCGCACCGAGATGGTGTCGAACACCTGCTCCACGGTCATCGCCACGAGCAGGCCGCGCCGGGCCCCGAACGGGAGGTTCGGGGGACCCTGGCGCAGCTCCTGCGCCCCCATGAGATAGGCGTTGCGGAACGTGGAGGACTCTGCCTGGTAACCGAGTTGCTCGAACGCGTCGGCCTGCAGGGCCCGTGCCTCCGCGTGGGAAGGGTCACTGAACACCACGTGCTGGAGCATCTCGCAGACCCACCTGTAGTCGCCCTGCTCGAAGTAGCGGCGAGCGGTCTCGACCACCCGTGCCGCACCGCCCATGTCTTCCACGTACCGCCGGCCCGCCTCGGTCGGCTCGTAGCGGTTCAGGTTCACGGGGTTCCCGTCGTAATAGGAAAGGTACCGCTGGTACACGGCCTTCGAGTTGTGGATGAGGTCGCCGTAGTAGCCGCGCGTGTGGTCGTTCGCCAGGAACTCCTCCGGCAGGCTGAGCACCGCGGAGATCTCCGTGGGGGTGCTGCCGTGGTTGGCGAGCCGCATCGTCTGGTCGTGCATCCACTTGTACATGTCGCGCTGGGCGGTGAGGAAGCCGTTCAGGTCCTCGTTGCCCCACCGGGGCCAGTTGTGGGACGTGAAGAGCACCTCGGCGTCCGCACCGAACATGTCCTTCGCCTGGTTGACGTACTTCGACCACGCGAGCGAGTTGCGCACGAGCGCACCGCGGATGGGCACGAGGTTGTGCATCGTGTGGCTGCAGTTCTCCGCCATGCAGAGTGCCTTCAGGTCCGGGAAGTAGAAGTTCATCTCTGCCGGCGCCTCGGTCTCGGGCGTCAGCTGGAAGACGACACGGATGCCGTCCACGGTCATCTCCTCACCGGTGCGGGTGATGTCCACGGTGGGGGCGATGAGCCCGGGCCCGCCGAGAGGGATGGAGTTGCCGAGGCCGCAGTCGACGTGGCCCTGCGGCCCGGGCGGGAGCAGCGGGCCGAACTGGTACAGCGCGCGGCGGCCCATCGCGAACCCGGCGATGACGTTCTCGCCGACGACCTCGTGGAGAAAGTGCTCGGGTGCGATCACCATGCACTCGCCCGCGTCGACCGCCTCCTGGGTGGTGACGCCGAGGACCCCGCCGAAGTGGTCGGTGTGAGAGTGGGTGTAGATCACCGCGGTGACAGGGAGCCTCTCCACATGCTCGCTGACCAGCTCGTAACCGGCCCGCGCAGTGGCGGCGGTGGTGAGCGGGTCGATGACGAGCCATCCCCTCGTGCCACGGATGAATGTGATGTTGGAGATGTCGTAGCCGCGGACCTGCCACACTCCCGGGATGACCTCGAAGAGCCCGCGGTGGTGGTTCAGCTGTGCGTGGCGCCACAGACTGGGGTGCACGGTGTCCGGTGCGGGGTTCGCGCGGTCGAGGAACCCGTAGTTGTCGGCGTTCATTACGACCCGGCCGTCGGTGTCGCGGACCCGCCTGTCGGGGATGTCAGCGATGAATCCCCGGCCGGCGCGCTCGAAGTCGCCCGCGTCCTGGGGGACCGTGGCGGCCGAGTTTCGCGCCCTGGTCTGGGGCGTCGCTGGCTTGCGGTCTGCGGACATCTGGGGCCTCCCTCGGGAATCCCCCGAAATTAGTGGCATCCACCAGTGCAGGACCTGCCTGCAATAATATTTGCGCTCGCAAGGAATTTCTCGTGCAACAGCGCATTGCACGGGGAAGCAAGGACGGTCCTGCCGTCACACCCAGAAAGACACAAGGAGACACACAACATGGACATCGTCCTCATCATCGGCCGGATCCTCTTCGCGCTGATGTTCATCACCGGCGGCATCAACCACTTCACCAAGGCGGAGGCCATGTCTGGTTACGCCCAGTTCAAGGGCGTGCCCCAGCCGAAGCTCGCGAACGCCGTGTCCGGCCTGATGCTGCTCGCGGGCGGCCTCTCAGTTGTCCTCGGCGTGTGGGCAGACCTCGGGGCACTCGTCCTGGCGGTCGTCCTTCTCGCGATGGCACTCATGATGCACGACTTCTGGAAGGCGACCGACCCACAGGCCAAGCAGACCGAGACCATCTCCTTCTTCAAGAATGTCTCGATGGCAGGGGCGGCCCTCGTGCTCTTCGCCGCGATCGCCGCCGCCGAGAAGGGCGTTGAGGTCGTGGGCCCGATGATCACCGACGGCCTCTTCCAGAAGTAACCGCACAGGTCCCGCCGGGAGCCGCCGCCCTTCGGGGCGGCGGCTCTTTCGTTGGTACGGTCTCGTCCCATGCCGACCGAGTACGAGACAGCACTGGCCAATGTGAGGGGCGGGTCCCCGGCGCGCACGGAGGCGCAAGCCCTCGTGGACCGCATGACCACGGAGGAAAAACTCCACTGCCTGGACGGCGGCGTCCCCACGTGGGAGGGCCTGCGTGACATCGGCAGCGGCGGCTACCACCACCGCCCGTTCCGGGCGTGCCGCGTGCCGCGTCTCGGGATACCCGGGTTCCACTTCAGTGACGGCCCCCGGGGTGTGGTGGTGGGCACCGCCACCGCGTTCCCCGTGAGCATGGCGCGCGGAGCGAGCTTCGATGTCGGTCTCGAGGAGCGCATCGGTGACGCGATCGGCCGCGAGCTGCGTGTCATCGGCGCGGACCTGTACGGCGGCGTGTGCGTGAACCTCCTGCGCCACCCGGCGTGGGGCCGCGCCCAGGAGACGTACGGCGAGGACCCGCACCACGTGGGTGAGCTCGGTGCGGCACTCACCCGCGGTGCGCAGAGGCACGTGATGGCCACCGTGAAGCACTTCGCGCTCAACTCAATGGAGAACGCGCGCTTCACGGTCGACGTCGAGTGCGACGAGAGGACGCTCCACGAGGTGTACCTGCCGCACTTCCGCCGCATCGTGGCGGAGGGCGTGGCCGCGGTCATGAGTGCGTACAACTCGGTGAACGGCCAGTGGGCCGGCGAGAGCACGGAACTGCTGTCGGACATCCTCCGCGACGAGTGGGGCTTCGACGGGATGGTCATCAGTGACTGGATCTTCGGCCTGCGCGACGGCGTGAAGAGCGTGCGGGCCGGTCTCGACGTGGAGATGCCCTACCGGATGATCCGATACGAGCCCGTGGTGCGGGCAGTGGAGAGCGGCGAGCTCGACATCTCCGAGGTCGAGCGCGCGGTCGTCAACACGCTGTCCACCATGCTGCGCTTCGGCGTGGGCGGCCTCCCCCGCAACCCGGTCGACGTGCTGCTCGCGCCGGAGCATCTCGATCTCGCCCGCGAGGCTGCAGGAAAGAGCATGGTGCTGCTGAAGAACGACCCCGTGGGGTCCTCACCCGTGCTGCCGCTCGCGCCGGGCACGAGGAGGATCGCCGTCCTCGGGCGGCTGTCGGACATGCGCAACCTGGGCGACGGCGGGTCGAGCGACGTGATGTCGCCGTTCGCGGTCACGCCGCTCGCGGGGCTGTCACAGCGTCACGGGAGCGACAGCGTGGTGCACTACGACGGCACCGACGCCGCGAGGGCCGCCGAGATCGCGTCTGCCGCGGACGTCGCCGTGGTCGTCGTCGGGTACACCAAGGAGGACGAGGGCGAGTTCATCGGCGACGGCAGCGAGAACGCGCACCTGCGGACGTTGTTCCCCCCCGGCGACGACCCGGAGCTCGTCGCCGCCTACAAGGAGTACGTCCGCGAGAACCACTGGCCGGTGGATGCCGAGCACAACATGTCCGACCGCAAGAACCCGCGCCGCGCCAGGTCGAACGACAAGGGGGAGGTCTCGTTCGCCCGCGGCGGCGACCGCACCTCGCTGCGTCTCCCGGCCGGTGACGTGGAGCTGATCCGCGCGGTGTCGGCACGCCAGGAGAGGACGGTCGTCGTCGTCGTGTGCGGCAGCGCCGTGGTGATGGAGGAGTGGCGCCACGAGGTGCCGGCGGTCCTGTTCTCCTGGTACAGCGGCATGATGGGGGGCGACGCGCTGGCCGACATCCTCTCGGGGGACGTCAATCCCTCGGGGCACCTCCCGTTCGCGATCCCCGTCGACGAGTCGCACCTGCCGCACTTCGACAAGGACGCCACGAGCATCACCTACGACCTGTGGCACGGCCAGTGGAAGCTGGACCGCGACGGTGTCCGGGCCGCGTACCCGTTCGGGTTCGGTCTCGGCTACTCAGGCTTTGAGCTGGGTGCACCGCGCGCGGCGGGGGACGGCAGCCATGTGGAGGTCGAGGTGCGCAACGCCGGCGCGGTCGACGGCGAGTGCGTGGTCCAGGTGTACGGCCGCCCGGCCGGCGACGGACCGCAGCGCAAGCTCGTCGGTTTCACGAAGGTGCATGCGGCGGCGGGAGTCTCGGTCACGGCCCGAATCGCCGTGAGCCGTGCGGCGCTCGAGACCCGTGACGTGTCCGCCCACAGAATGGTCCTGGCCCCGGGCGAGTACCTGCTGGAGACGGCCCTGTTCGCGGGGGACCCAGCGTCGGCCACGGTGTCCGTGCGTCTCGCCTGACGTCCCGGCCCGCCTGTCCCCGCCTTCTCCTGCCCGGGGTGCCCGCAAGTAGGGTGCGGTCCGTACACACCATCTGCTGATGGGCTGCAAAGGGGGCACCATGCCGAAGCCAGGTATGCACACCGGACTCGAGGCCGGAGACGATCTCAACTTCGCGATGTCGGAGAAGGCCAAGCCGCTCTTCGACGCCGTGGTGAAGTTCATCAAGGAAGAAGTCGAGCCGATGGCGGAGAAGTTCTACGCGCTCGGCGAGAACCGCGAGAACCGCTGGGACTACGCCCCAGGGCAGCTGGACCTGCTGGAGGGCGTGAAGTCGAAGGCCAAGGCCCAGGGCCTGTGGAACTTCTTCCTCCCGAACGCAGAGACGGGCGAGGGCCTCTCCAACCTCGACTACGCGTACATCGCCGTCGAGCTGGGCAAGTCGCCGCTCGCCTCCGAGTGCCTCAACTGCTCCGCCCCCGACACCGGGAACATGGAGGTGCTCGAGCGCGTCGGCACTCCCGAGCAGAAGGAGAAGTGGCTGACTCCGCTGCTGAACGGCGAGATCCGCTCCGCATACGTGATGACGGAGCCCGACGTCGCGTCGTCCGACGCGAAGAACCTGCAGTGCCGCGCCGAGCTGGACGGCGAGGAGTGGGTCATCAACGGCGACAAGTACTACGCCTCCGGCGCCGGCGACCCGCGCTGCAAGGTCTTCATCGTGATGCTGATGACCAGCCCCGACGGGCCGCCCAGCCGCAAGCACAGCCAGATCCTCGTGCCGAGGGACACGCCCGGCGTGGAGATCGTGGGCCCCATGGAGGTCTTCGGCGAGGACGACGCGCCGCACGGGCACATGCACATCCGCTTCAACAACGTGCGCGTGCCGAGGGAGAACATCCTCCTCGGCGAGGGCCGCGGCTTCGAGATCTCCCAGGTCCGCCTCGGGCCCGGCCGCATCCACCACTGCATGCGCTCCATCGGTGCCGCCGAGCGCGCGCTCGAGCTGATGATCCGCCGCGGTCTCACCCGCGAGGCGTTCGGCCGCCCGATCGCGCGCCTGGGCAAGAACCCCGAGGTCATCGCGAAGGCCCGCATCGAGATCGAGGCCTGCCGCCTGATGGTCCTGCGCGCCGCGAAGGCCATGGACACCATGGGCAACGCCGAGGCCCGCGTGTGGGTCAGTGCGATCAAGGCCATGGTGCCGATTCGCACCTGCCAGATCATCGACGAGGCCATCCAGATGCACGGTGCGACCGGCGTGTCGCAGTGGACTCCGCTCGCGCGCATGTACGCCAGCCAGCGCACGCTGCGCCTGGCGGACGGCCCGGACGAGGTGCACTGGGGCGTCGTGGCCCGCGCGGAGATCAACCGCTACGAGGGCGAGACCACTCCGCCGAAGCCGACGACGTACCGCGGCATGTTCTCCGGGCCGAGCTGACCCGTGCAGTTCTCCGTCTGGGCGAACAGTGCCCACCCGTGGCCTGAGGTCCGCGACTTCGCACTCTTCGCTGAGCAGGAGGGCTGGGACGGCTTCTGGTACGCCGACCACTACATGCCGAACACGGCCGACGGTGCGCCGGCGGCGGGTGACTTCAACGAGTGCTTCAGCGTGCTCTCCGGTCTTGCCGCGGTCACGTCCCGCATGCGCCTCGGCTCGCTCGTCACGCCGACCACGATGAACCATCCCGCGCTCATCGCGAACCGCGCGGCCACGATCGACAACATGTCGGCCGGGCGGTTCGTGCTCGGCATGGGCGCCGGCTGGCAGGTGAACGAGCACAAGGCGTTCGGGGTGGAGCTGTTCGGTGCGAAGGATCGTGTCGACAGGTTCGCCGAGGCCATCGAGATCACCGCATCGATGCTCGCGAACGAGCGGACAACATTCAAGGGCCGTCACTTCGAGATCACCGACTGCCCGTGCGAGCCGAAGCCAGTGCAGAGGCCCCTGCCCATCCTCGTCGGCACCGGCGGCCCCCGCATGCTGCGGCTCACCGCGCGTTTTGCCCAGGAGTGGAACACGTGGGGCACCCCCTGCACCACGAGGCCCGTCATGGAGAGGCTGCTCGCCGCGTGCGAGAAGGAGGGCCGCGACCCCTCGACAGTGCGCAAGTCGGTGCAGGCACTCTTCTTCCTGGTGCCTGACGGTGCGACGGCCGAGAAGGTCAGGGAACGCGCTCCGGCGGACCGTGCCGTGGTCGGCACAGTGGAGCAGATCAACGAGGCAGTCGCCGAGTACGCGGCGATCGGCTTCGACGAGGTCTGTGTCCCGGACTTCACCCTCGGCGCCACGCCCGAGGCGCGGCGCCAGTCCTACTCGGTATTCAGGTCGTCGGTCGCGTCGAACTTCCGCTGACGCGCGCGGGCCGGACACGCCGCGCACCCGCGACTCAGTCGGGAAGAGTCACCTCGATGGTGGGGACGGTCGTCGGTGCGGAGGTGCCCGGTGCGGGCCGTCCGTTGACGGGAACGGGTGACGTGCGGAACCGTGCGGCCGGGGCGACCCTCTGCGGGGTGCCGGCCGTGGCGGCTGCCGCCAGGGAGCCGTTGTCGACGCTGAGGACCGTGCTCTTCGCTCCTGCCGGTGCGAGGTCCACCGTGGTGCGCGACTCGAAGGCACCCCCGCCGCCCTTGTAGGTCACCTCGATCGTGGACCCGTCGATCCTCTCCACGTCCGGCTCGTCGATGACGAGGACCGCTCCGTCCGCCACCACGGTCCGGACCAGGTTCGTCTCGCCGGCGACCGACACGTCGACCCGGGCCCCCGGTGCCGCACTGACCGATGTGCCGGATGCAGAGAGACTGACCACGGGCCGCGACGCCTTCGTGGCACCCACGAGGCCCGTCGGCCCGGCTCCGCTCACGCGGATGTCGGCCCTCCCGGCGCGCCGCACGAGCACCGAGGACGTGCTGGTCACCTGTCCCTCTGCGGGCGTGCGCAGCTCGATGTCCGCATCGTCGACAGAGACAGGCAGGGAGATCGTGACAGTGGGGGCGGCCTGGGGGAGGAGGGTCATCGACTTGCCGAACGAGACGGTCGCGCCCTCGATGCTCCCCACTGTGCTGCCGCCGAACACCTCGAGCGTCCCTTCGCTCCCCGCGTCGACGAAGACGTGGAGCCCGCGGGTGGCGTCGTCGGACGTGACCGTGACCGTCGTGTCGGCACCGGGGGCTGCCTCGCCGCAGAACGTGCACGCGAACTGCTTGTTGCGGGCCCAGATCGGCGTGAGCTCGAGCGTCCCGGTGGTGCCGGCCCAGTCCGTCACCGTCCCGCCTGCGCCGGCTCCCCATTCGTACGACCACTCGTTGCCGCGCGTCACGATGACCTCGGTCCGGCGACCGGGGTGGTTGTTGTCGTACGCGTGGATGACGAAACTGTCGCCGCGCCTCGTCACCGCGAACGGCGTCACGGAGTGCCCCGCCCCGCCCGAGTACATCCCGAGCGTGTGGCCGAGGTCGTTCTCGAGCCCGATGATCAGGTCCTCCACGAGCTGCAGCGGGGACCTCGTGCGCGATAGTGCGGCGGCCCCGGCGACCTCGTCGAGGAACTGCGTGGCCCACCAGTGCGCGACGGCCCGCGACCCCCCCGGGGTGTCGCGGCGGAGCTCTGCCGTGGTGGTGGCACCCGGGAGGAAATCGGACGGCAGGTCATAACGCAGGCTGAGGCGCATGCTGAGCGCCGCCATGCCCTCGCACCGTCCGTTCGCGATCGCCGCGTTCCACTCCTCCAGTTTCTGCACGGTGCGCGGCCGCATCACACAGGCCGTCTCCGTGCCGGGCATGCACACGGCAGAGTGCCCGAACATGTCGATGAGGGTCTGCACCGTGATGTTGTCGTCGGCGGCGGTCGACCGGCCCCAGTTGGCGAAGGAGAACTCGTCAGTCCCCGTCCGGAAGTTGCTGTCCGCGCACAGTGTCCCCTCGCCCAGGCCGGCTGCGGTGTTGTCCGTGCAGCGGCGCTCGAGCCGCGCGAGGAGTGCCCCGGTCGTGGGTGACGCGGCGGTCCCTGCACTCCCGTCGTCCCCGCCGCGTGCACCGCATGCCGGGAAGAAGAGGAAGATCCCGCACACGGCGAGCCGTCCTGCCCGATCCGTCAACCCCCGCAAACCACGCCCCGCCACAGTCCAGGTAGTAGAACTGAACGGTGGCCGAACAGCAAGTCAAGACCCCGGTGAGCATCCCCGTGATCGTCACCGTGGGCATCCTCGCGGGGTTTCTCTCCGGGATGTTCGGCGTGGGCGGGGGCATCCTCATCGTCCCGGGCCTCGTGATCGTGGCCCGGATGGACCAGCGGCTCGCGCACGGGACGTCGCTCGCTGCGGTGCTGCCGATCGTGCTGTCCACCTTCTTCACGTACCTCGCCCACGACCACATCGACTGGCCGGTCGTCCTGTGGCTGGCCATCGGCGGGGTCGGGGGCGCGCTGCTCGGCACGAAGCTGCTGCACGTCCTGCCGCACAAGGCGCTGGCCCTCGGCTTCTCGGGTCTCCTCCTGCTCACCGCCGCGCGCCTGTTCATGGGCAGCAGCGGCACGGGGCGGGCCTCAATGGACGTCGCCATGGCGGCCAGCCTCACTGCGGTCGGACTGGCCACCGGGATCCTCGCGGGCCTGCTCGGCGTGGGCGGCGGGGTGGTGATGGTCCCGGCGATGATGGTCCTGTTCTCGATTCCCCCGGTCATCGCGAAGGGGACGTCCGCGGGGGTCATGATCGTCACGTCGATCACAGGCACCATCAGGAACCGCAAGAACGACAACGCGGACATGCGGTCCGCCGTCATCCTCGGCTGCTCGGGCATCCTCGCGGCCATCGCCGGCGGGTGGATCGCCGCCCGCATGGACGACACTGTCTCGAACGTGCTCTTCGCCAGTCTCCTCGTGGTGGTGGCGGTACGGCTGTTGCTCGAGGTGCGCAGCTCGCACTGAGTGGAGTAGACACTCCACATGGGTAAAGACCGTCTCGTCGGAAAGGTCGCGTTCATCTCGGGTGGCGCGCGCGGAATGGGGGCCTCGGAGGCCCAGCTCTTCATCGAGGAGGGGGCGAAGGTCGTCATCTCCGACGTGCTCGACGCCGAGGGAGAGAAGACGGCGAGGCGGCTGTCGCCCGACGGGTCGCAGTGCCGTTTCGTCCGTCATGACGTGACGAGCGAAGAGGACTGGCGCAGGGCCGTCGAGTTCACCATCGCGACGTTCGGGCAGCTGGACGTGCTCGTCAACAACGCCGGCATCTTCGAGCGGGGGACGGTGCTCGACACGTCGCTCGCCGCGTACCGCCGCACGATCGATATCAACCAGGTCGGTGTGTTCCTGGGCATGGCGGCGGTCGCCCCCCACATGACCTCGCGCAAGACCGGCAGCATCATCAACATCTCGTCGGTGGCGGGGCTCGACGGCACGCCCGGGTTCCTCGCGTACGGCGCTAGCAAGTGGGCGGTACGCGGGATGACTCGGGGCGTCGCAAAGGAGCTCGCCCCGTTCGGGGTGCGGGTCAACTCGATCCACCCCGGCATCATCGACACCCCGATGCTGCAGACCTTCGACGAGGCGGGGGAGGGCGTGCGCGAGATGGTGCGCACCCGCATCCCCCTCGGGTACGAGGCCGAGCCCGTCCACGTGGCGCGTCTGGCGCTGTACCTGGCCAGCGATGACAGTGCGTACTCCACAGGGTCGGAGTTCAAGGTGGACGGGGGCTGGAGCGCATGAGCA
>JBJTCK010000091.1:0-11683 GCA_046091825.1 Actinomycetota bacterium
GTGCGGTCAAGGCCGGCCGCTGAGTCGCTCCACTGGTCGAACACGTCTCGCCTGGTGCGCAGCGGATCCCAGTCCACGGCGTCAGACCAGATGGTCCCGAGGTAGGGGACGGCCGCCTCCAGCACGAACTCGTGGGGCAGCTCGTCGGGCACCTTGACCCCCTGCATCGGCTCGGCGATCATCCATTTCACGGCCGCCATCACGGATGCCGCGACCTGCAGCGTGGTGGCGCTCTGGTGGGGCACCTTGCCGCGCGCCTCGTGGATGTCGAGGACTGACCCCGTCCACCAGGCCTTGTAGTCATGGCCCATGAGCAGCACGCCCAGTTGGTCCTCGCCCTGGGCGATCTCGTCGTTCAGGATGCGCTGCTCCGGTTGCATCTCGTAGTTGCGCATGAGCAGCTCGTGCACGCTCATGATCGCCACGTCGCTGGGGCAGTAGGCGTAGTGCACGGTGGGCCGGTACGCGGCCGTGCCGCCGTCCCACACGGTGAGGTGGTCGCTCATCGTGTACGCCTCGCCGTGGCGCACCACCATCCCGCGAATCTCGCCGGCCGGCACCCAGCTGCGCACCCATGTCTCCATCCCCGGGCGGGCGATGCAGATCTGGTTGCGGGGGCCGTCGTCCTCGTGCACCCATGCGTTGCGCGGCAAAGTGCGCTCGTGGGTGCCCCAGCCGAGCTCGGCGGGGGCGATGCCCTCCTCGTAGAGCCCGTCGACGGACCACGTGTTCACGAACTCGTTCACCCGCTTCGGCTCGACCGCGAGCTGCGTGTCGCGCTCCGAGATGTGGATCACCTTCGTGCCGGTGAGCATGGCGAGCCGGTTGAACTCGCCCGCGGCAAGTGCCGACTCCATGGACGCCGCGCGCGCCCCGGCGGCGGTGCCGTCCGCGAGCATGCGCCCCGTCATCTCGGCGAGGGCGCGCTTCACGAAGTGGCTGACGAGGCCCGGGTTCGCCCCGTGCTCCAGCACTGCGGTGGCGCCGTTGCGGCCCCACCTCTGCTTCAGCCGGCGCAGTTCCTGGTGGCGCACGTAGAGGGTGCGCTCGAGCGGGTGCGTGGTGGCGAGGTCCTCGTACGGGTCCCACACCTCCACGGAGGTGTTGAGGTACCGCACGTTGTGGTCGAAGCACCACTGCAGGATCGTGGGGCAGTCGATGTTCCACGCGAGGTCCAGCAGGATGTCCCCGTCCGAGCAGCGTGACGAGAGGAACTCGTCCATGTTCTCCCGGGTCAGCCGGCCGGTCTCGTAGGTGACGCCTTTCGAGAGCGGGCCGGCGATGCGGGGGCGGTTGTCGACGAAGTCAACGACGTGGATCGACGCAGGGGCGATGCCGAGGTCGTCGATGAGGAGCGGGATCGTGCACTGGGCCACGCTCCCGCACCCGAGCACGAGGACGCGCGCGGGGATCCGGGGTTCCGATTGTGCTGCGATGGGTATCGGTCAGCGGGTCTCGGTGACGAACTCGTCGTCGATCAGGTCGTTCAGCCCGGCCGAGAAATCGGGTTCGGCCGGGACCAGCAGCTCCTGCCAGTCGTACGGGATTCCCTTCAGGCCACGCGTCTGCGTGCCGTCCGGTCGTGGGAGATGTGCGTCCATGAGAACTCCTACCTGTGAAGTAGAGGGTTCGCCCGTGGCGGGTGGCGCACGCCGTTGTCCTTCTGGACCCGGTCCGTACGACTTTTGCTCGGTGCTGATCCGTTGGTGAATGGTCCTTTCTGCGCGGGTCTCTCCCGCGTCAGGCTGGATGAAACTAACGGACCAGGGGGCCTTCCGTGCAGTTCTTGGCAAAAAGTTCACCGATGCCGTCCCCGCCCGTCGGCCCTACCGCTCGGTACCGTGGGGGGCTCAATGTCAGACAAGATCACCACCCCCACCGGCTTCGCCTCGCTCGGTGTCCCCCCCGAAGTCGATGCCGGTCTCGCCGCCGCCGGGTTCGACGCCCCGTTCGCCATCCAGACCGAAGCCATTCCTGTGGCCCTCCGCGGGGTCGACCTCTGCGGGCGCGCCCGCACGGGCTCCGGCAAGACGCTCGCGTTCGGGGTGCCGATGCTCGCCCGCATGGACGCAGCCGCCCGTGTCCGCGCCCCGCGCGGCCTCGTCCTCGTGCCCACCCGGGAGCTCGCCTTGCAGGTCGCAGAGGTGCTCGAGCCGATCGGCAAGGCGTGCGGCCGGCGCGTGCTGCCGGTGTACGGCGGCGCCTCCCGCGACGACCAGATCGACGCGCTCGAGAAGGGCGTGGAGATGGTGGTCGCCACTCCGCTGCGCCTCATCGATCTGATGAAGGCCGGTGAGGTCGTGATGGACGACATCCAGGTGGTCGTGCTGGACGAGGCCGACCGCATGGCGGACGAGGGCTTCACGCCCCAGGTCGAGTGGATCCTGCGCCACGTGACCGGCGAGCACCAGACCATGCTGTTCTCCGCCACGCTCGACGGCCAGGTCGGCAATCTGGTCCGCCGCTACATGAAGAACCCCGAGGAGGTGTCCATCGACTCGCCGACCGACACGGTCGGCACGATGCACCACCTGTTCCTGGCCGTGCACCGGATGGACAAGGACAAGGTCGTGAACGCCATGGCCCAGGCCGCCGGCAAGACGGTGGTGTTCTGCGACACCAAGCGCCTCTGTGACAGGGTCGCTGACAAGCTCGACGAGCTCGGCGCCAAGGTGGCCGCCATCCACGGTGACCTCACCCAGGCCGCACGCGAGAAGGCACTGGCACGGTTCGCCAGGGGAGACCTCACGATCCTGGTGGCCACCGACGTGGCGGCGCGCGGCATCGACATCGACGACGTGGCGCTGGTCGTCCACTACGAGCCGCCCATGGACCACAAGACGTACCTGCATCGTTCGGGCCGCACAGCTCGTGCCGGCCGCGACGGCTGGGCAGTCACGCTGGCCGAGTACAACCAGCACACCACGTGCCGGATCATCCAGCGCGCCCTGCGACTGTCAACGAACGCCCCGGTCGAGGTCTTCTCGAACGACGCCCGCCTGCGCGACCTGCGCAAGTTCTTCGCTGAGTAGCGCCCGACAGGGACCAGGGAACCCTCCCACACCCCTCTGGCACAATCTTTGATCCCGAGGGCAGTCGATTGTCCGTCGGCAGGGCCCCCTAATACGGTGCGGGGCGGAAAGAGGTGTCAATGTCGCTGAGGGTCTGGTGCGTGGAGAACGTGGGGGACGTCGTTGACCCCGTGGTGCGCCACCTCGAGCAGGGCGGTGCCCAGGCCGACCTCTTCCAGACCCAGCATCTCATCGTGCCGACGGCCGGCATGCGCGCGTGGCTCGCACCGCAGGTGGCGGCACGTCTCGGTGCCACTGCGGGCAACCGTGACGGTGTCATGGCGAACGTGCGCGTCGGGTACGTCGGCATGCTGAACGGCATCCTCCGTGAGGGCATCGAGGACGAGGACGACGCGTGGTCCATCGAGCGGGTCACCATGGCGGTCCTCCGCGTCATCCATGACCTTCCCGCTGATGACCCACTCGTGCGCAAGCACGGCGGCCACCTGCGCGCAGCCCGCGCTCTGGCGGACCGCTTCGACCGTTACGCCGCCCGCCGCCCGTCCCTCATCCGCGGGTGGGAGGAGGCGCACCGCACGAACGACGTGATCGGCCGCGACAACTCCCAGGTCGAGTGGCAGTTCGCCCTCTGGCGCAGGGTCAGGGACGTGATCGGGGTCCCGTCCTGGCCGGCGCGCACTGCGGAACTCTGCGTGCGCCTGCATTCCGGCGAGGGCATGCCCGGGCTCCCGCCGCGGCTCATGGTCGCCGGGGTCGAGTCCTTCTCCGTCGCCAACCTCGAGATCCTCCGTGCTCTCGGCAACGTGATCGATGTCGAGGTCATCTGCGTGCAGCCGTCTGCCCATCTCTGGCAGCGGTGGGCCCCTCTCGCCGCGGACGTGCCACTCACGCCGGGCCGGGCACCCGCGCGCGGCGACGACAAGCACGTGGTGCCCGGCTGCGACGTGCTCGCCACCACCTGGCTGCGCGGCGCCTTCGAGATGCAGATGCTTCTTGCCTCGCAGGGCATCGAGGCAACCGCGCCGGAGGCGGCGGCTCCCGTCCCTGCCGCTGACCTGCTGCACCGCATGCGGGATGCGGTCCGTTCTCCCCACAGCGTCGTGCGTGCCGAGGTCCCCGGCGCTGACTTCTCGGTGCAGATCCACCGGGCGCACAACCTCGCCCGCCAGGTCGAGGTGCTGCGTGACGCAATCCTCCACGCGTTCCATGACCTGCCGGGTCTCCAGCCCCACGAGGTCGTCGTGCTGTGCGCCGACATAGAAGAGGCTGCCCCCCTTCTCAAGGCGACGTTCGGCCAGCCGATGAAGCTCCACGACGAGCGCAAGGTCACCATCCCGCTCGTCGTGGCGGACCGTTCGCTGCGTGACGTCAGCCCGGGGGCGGACCTGCTGGGTGCCGTCCTCGCGCTCGCCGGTTCCCGCTTCGATGTCGCGTCGGTGATGCGCATCGCATCCGACGACCTTGTCCTTCGTCCCCGCAGGCTCAGCCAGGAGGACGTCGACGTCTGGGTGCGCCTCGTGGAGACCACCCGGGTGAGGTGGGGTCTCGATGCCGGCCAGAGGGCGGCAGCAGGCTTCGGTGCCACCGGGATCACCGCGCACACCTGGAAAGAGATGCTCGACCGCGCCCTCCTCGGGGCCCTTCTGCCTGATGCGGTCACTCCGCTCCGTGAGATCGGCGGCGTGGTGCCCCTCGACCACGTGGACACCGCTGACATCGACGCGGTCACAGCCTTCGCAGAGATCCTCGGGGTCCTCGCGGAGATTGAGAACAAGTCCCGCGAGCCGCAGCCGGTCAGCGTGTGGTGCCAGGAGGTCGAGAGGCTCCTCCAGGCGTTGTGCGGCCCGTCCTGCACCGACCTCGATGACGCGCTCGCGGTCATCCAGGTCTTCCGTGACTCCACGGTCCTGCCGCAGGGCACGTCGAGCACCCAGGTGCTCGAGACCGTCCGGTTCGCCGAGTTCGCCGATCTCCTCGGCCAGCGACTCGCCACCACACCCGGGCGCCAGCCGCTGCGCACCGGTGCCGTCACCGCCACGTCCTTCGTCCCGCTGCGCTCCGTGCCGTTCCGTGTCGTGTGCATCGTCGGTCTCGACGACGGCACCCTCGCCGTCGGCGAGGCCGAGGGCGACGACATCATCGCGGCCGAACCGTTGATGGGGGACCCCGACCCGCGCGTCGACACCCGCAGGGTGCTTCTCGAGGCGGTGCTCGCGGCGGGGGAACGACTCGTCGTCACGTGCAACGGACGCAGCATCAAGAACAACTCGCACGTCCCGCTCGTCACGCCGCTCGCCGAGCTTCTCGATCTCTGCGGCCGACTCGGGGTAGAGATCCCGGACGACCCGACGAAACTCAGTGCCGTCGAGCACCTGCACCCCCGCCACGCCAGTGGCGCACTCAACTTCGTCACGGAGAAGGGTCCCGTGCCGGGCCTCTGCTGGTCCCACGATGCTGCGGCACTGTCGGCCTCGCGCGGCTTGCTTGCCGACGAGGAATCCGCGGTCCCTGCTGCGGTGACCGCCGACCCGTACCCGGAGGTCCCGCTGCAGAACCTCGAGATGCTCGTCATCGACCCGCTCGCGTACTACCTCCGCGAGACACTCCACATCTACGTCGAGCGCGAGTCCGTCGACCCGGGGGCCACCCTCCCTGTCGACATGGACGAGTTCGTGCTGGCGCGTCTCGCCGCGGCACTGGTCGCCGCTGCCGCGCCGGAGGCACAGGAGCCCTCGCGCGCGGACTGGGAGGCGGCAGCTGTCGGCAGCGACACGCTCCCGGTGCCCCCGTTCGAGGAGCAGGCCCTGGAGACCGCATTCCTCGTTGCGTCCGCGGTGCGCGGCCATGCGAGCACGCTCGGCATCCCGCTGGCGCATCCTGACCCGCTCGAGTTCAAGATCCGCGGCGAGGACGACGCAGTGATCGACTGCCACGTGCCGAATGTTGCCGAGAACGCGAGTGCGGGCATCGTGTTCTCGCTGCTGTACCACACCAAGGCAGACAAAGAAATCACGAGACTCGCGGTGCGCCTGCTCGCACTGCGTGCTGCGGGGCGCAACGTCGCCCAGGCGGTGGTGGTCCACCGCGATGCGGGAAACAGGCTCGGCTACCTCGCCAACGTCATCGAACTGGCTGCCTCGATCGACCAGGCAGAAGCCGCACGCCGCCTCCTCGAGCTGGCCCGTGCGGAACCCGTCGCCCGCGTGACACCCTGCGGTGCGTTCGGCGGCACGGCATCCGAGATAATCGCGGCGGGCGGGATCGACGACGACGCCGTGCTGGACGCGTTCGACGAATTCGTCGAGGGACGGAAGTTCGCGGCATCGGCAGAGGCAGTCGTGTTCGGGTCCTCGCCCGTCATCGAACGCGCCTATCCGGAAGACAACCCGGCAGTCGTCGCGTTTCTCGGCACGCGCGAGGCGTCGTTCCTCCTCGAGAAGGACGGCGGCAAGAGCAACGGCCTCCAGAAGTGGGTCATTCGATGAGCGGCCAGGTGTACCCCGATTTCGACATTGTCGACCCACGGGTCGTCAACGGCACCGTCATCGAGGCGAGCGCCGGCACCGGCAAGACGTTCTCGGTGGCGGCCTACGTGGCGCGCGCCATCGCTCTCGACGATGACATCCGCATCGGGAACATCCTCGTCACCACGTTCACGCGCAACGCGGCCGCCGAACTGCGCGACCGCATCCGCCGCCGTCTCGTCACTCTCGAGCGCCAGCTGCGCCACGGCTCGGCCGACAAGGACGACGTCCTCGCTGCCGTCTTGCTCGAGGAGGACGCGGCAGGGCGTGCCGACAGGCTCGCACGTGCCGTCCGCGAGTTCGACACGGCCACCATCTCCACCATCCACTCCGTGTGCGCGCGCATCCTCGCCATGGCCGGACTGCCCGCCGTGGGGGAAGGTGACGAGACCGACCTCGACCGCATCATCTCCGAGGTCGTGAACGACACCGTGATATCGGAGGCTCTGCTCGGCAACTTCTACGACTCGTCACGGCTCCGTGCCGTCGTGGAGGCACGTCTCGGGTCGCCGCTGTCGGTCCTGGCGTACGCCCCGTACCAGAAGGCCACGGGCGGGAAGACCGTGGCGGAGCTCAACTCCGGCCTCGATCACCTCGTCGAGGTGGTGGAGGCCTGCGTGGGGGACATCAGGTCGCGCACCGAGACCCAGCCGACCTTCGACGACCTCCTCCGCCGTGCCGCGGAACTTCTCGCCGACAAGAACCAGGTCGCTCTGACCGCAGCACTCCGCCAGCGTTTCCGTCTTGCGGTCATCGACGAGGCCCAGGACACCGACAAGCTCCAGTGGTCGATCTTCCGCCACATCGTCGACCCGGGGTCCACCACCCACACGCTGGTCGCCGTGGGCGACCCCAAGCAGGCGATCTACAGGTTCCGGGGCGCCGACATCGAGGCGTACCTCGCGGTGCGCCGCGACGACAGGCGGCTCACGCTCCGCAGGAACTGGCGCAGTGACGGCGACCTGCTCGAGGCGCTGAACCATCTCTTCGCGGGCTGGACATTCGGTGAGGGGATCGACTACGTCCCCGTGACCGCGCGTGACGGGGCTCCTGGCTCGTCGCTCACGGGCAGCAAGCCATTGACGATCATCGACCTCGGGGATGCCGGCAGCAAGAACCGCATCGTCGGTCCCACCGCACTGCGCGTCAGGGAGATCCTCGAGACGGTGAGCATCACGAAGGACGGCAAGACGGAGAAGGCGAAGCCGGGTGACATCTGCGTGCTCGTGACCAGCAAGAGCACCGGGGCGGCCGTTGAGGCGGCGCTCCGTGTTCTCGGGGTCAGCGCCGTCAGCTCTGGAACGGAGAGCGTGATGAAGGGCGAGATGGCTGCTGCACTCGCACGCCTCTTCCGCGCCATGGCAGAGCCACACGATTCGTCACTCATCAGGCTGGTGGCCGCGACGCCGTTCTTCGGGGTGGAGCTCGCCGATGCCGGCGCGCTCGACGAGGAGCGGATCGAGACGATCCAGCGGACTGTCACCGAATGGGGCCGGGCGCTCCGCAGCGGCGGGGTTGCCGCCGTCGCCGCCCGCCTGCGCGGAGACGAGCGGATTGCCGCCCGAATCGTCCGCGGGGACGCCGGGGAGAGGCGCGAGACCGATTTCGCGCACGTTGTGGAGCTCCTGCACCGGGCCACCAACGGTGCCGGGTGCCCGCCGTCGGCTGTGCTCGAGGCCATCGCCGGGCTGTCCGCCCGCGAGGACCAGTCCGAGACGGTCAGCCGCCGCGTGGAGAGTGACCGTGACGCCGTGCAGATCATGACCGTCCACGCATCGAAGGGACTGGAGTTCCCCGTTGTCGTCGTGGCCGACCTGTGGAAGACGAAGAAGAGCTCCCGCGGGGCGGACCAGTTCTACCGCCCGAAGGCTGACGCGTCCGGCGAGACCGAGCGCGTGATCGACGCGGGCTACGCGGTGGAGCGCGCGTTCCCAGCGGCCAAGGCCAGCAGGGCGGCAGAGGAGGCAGACGAGGTGATGCGGCTCTTCTACGTCGCGATGACGCGCGCCAAGCACCATGTCTCGCTCATCGTGGCCGGGCAGCCGGAGGGCAGCCCCCACGGTGGACGTCGCGTCACCGAGGGCCTGAACGTCCCGTCCCGGTTCGCGCCGGTCAGGAAGGTGGTCGATGTGGTGGATGCCGACGACATCGGCCACTACCCGCGCTACCAAATGGGCCAGGCCTCCGGGGAGGAGCCCGGTCTCTCGCCGTTCGCCGGCTCCACGGAGCAGACGTACCAGCGCATGTCGTTCTCCGGCATCGCAAAGAAACGCCAGGGGCGCCAGGCGGAAGTCAATGACATCGATGACCGCAGCGGCGCGGGGCACAACGACGACGACGAGCAGATCATCTCGATCAGGTCGGGGTATTGCGACGACACCGTGCCCCTGGGCGTTCCCGAGATGCCACTGGCGCGGCTGGTCGGCGGCACGTACTTCGGCAAAGTCATGCACTCGATGTACGAACGGGTCGACTTCAGGGCACCTGACCTCCGGGCAGAGGTCGCCCGCGTCGTCGACGCTGTGGCGAACGGCGCGCTCCTGCGCAGTCACCGTGACGAACTTGTGGACGGCATCGTGCAGTCACTCGTCACCCCGCTCGGCGGGCCTTTCGGCACGCGCCGACTCGCAGAGGTCGGTCCGGAGGACAGGCTGAACGAACTCGGCTTCGAGATCGGTCTCGCCACCGCCAAGGATGGCGTGAAAGTCAGCGACATCGGGCGGACACTGCTGGAGGTCCTCGACGGTGCCGGGCGCCGTGACGACATCCTCGCCCCGTACGCGCGCGAACTCGCGTCCACCGCATTCGACGTCCCGCTCATGGGGCTGATGAACGGCTCCATCGACACTCTCCTGCGTGTCACCCTTGACGGGTCCCAGTCGCTCTGGGTCACGGACTGGAAGAGCAACCGCCTGGACGAGGACGGCATGGACGCACTCATCGACGGGTACGGACGCCACAGGATGCTGGAGGAAATGGAGCACCACCACTACCCGTTGCAGGCGCTCATCTACGGGGTCGCGGTGCACCGCTACGTCCGCGCCCGTTCGGCAGCGGCCGCGGCGCCGGCCGTGGCGGGGCTCGCATACTTCTTCATCCGCGGGATGGTGGGCGACCACACACCTCAGGATGCTGGCGGGTACTGCAACGGGGTGTTCGTCTGGCAGGCCCCTGACGGCCTGTGGGACCGCCTGTCCGACGTGATGGCGGGGGTCCGCGCATGAGCTCGCTGTACGCATCAACCCAGTACCCCGATGACCTGCAGCCGTACGTGGACTCCCGCGCCGTCGAGTCCCGCGACCTGCGCGCCGTCTCGTCGCTCCTGCGGCTGGCAGGTGCCTCGCGCAATGTCGACCCGCTCTCATGGGTGGCATTCGCACTCGTCCTCGGCACGTCGCGGTCCGGTCACACCTGTGTCGACTTCTCGCACATCGATCTCTGGCTGCCCGAGGACCCAAACGGGGCGGCTGTGCGCTGGCCCGCCGACGCGGCCGAGTGGGTCACGGCAGTGTTGGCCAGCACGGGTCTCGTGTGCTCTCCTGCCGAGCGTGACGACGCACCGCGCCGGCCGTTCGTGCTCGACGGCACCAGGCTCTACGCCGCGCGCTCCTACGAAGAGGAGCTCCGCGTGGCGGGGTACCTGCGGAACGCCTCGGCCGCGGGACGTCTCTCGATCATCACGGGCGGCCCCGGCTCCGGCAAGACCACCGAGGTCGCCCGCCGAATCGTCGCCCACATGTCCGCTGCGCCGGGGGCCGACACGGTCGCACTCGCCGCCCCCACCGGCCTGGCCGCCAAGCGCATGGACCGCGCGCTGCGATCCGCCGTGCGGTGGGCGGTCTCTCAGGGCAGCGTCCCTTCCGCAATGGAGAGCGTGGTGAACGGGCTCCCGAAGTTCACCGTTCACAAGCTGCTGAAGTACAACCCCGTGGCACGCGTGCAGTGGCGATTCAACGCGAAGGACCGCATGCCCTACGACCTCGTCGTCATCGACGAGGTGTCCATGATGCCGCTGTCCATGATGGCGAGAGTGCTCGAGGCAATGAAGGAAGAAGCCCAGCTCGTCCTCGTGGGCGACCCGCACCAGCTGGCGAGCGTGGATGCCGGCACCGTGCTCGCCGACATCGTGGAGGCGTCCGCCCGCGGTGCCGTGAAGGTGGAGCCGCTGACCGGCAAGCACCGCTTCGAGGAGGGGTCACCTGTCGATGACATTGCCACCCACACGAAGGCCGGTGATGCCGATGCAGCTCTGGCGGCGGTGCGCCGGCATGCCGGCGGCACGGCCGGCGAGGCGCAGTTCGCCTGGGTGGACCCGGTTGCTGACGACGCAGCCCTCCAGCAACTGGCCCGCGCAGTGGCAGACCATGCCCGCGAGCTCTGTGCACTCGCGGCCGGGGCCACCACAGAGGAGAAGTACCGGCAGGTGCTCGAGTTCCGCGACAGCCTCCAGGTTGTCTGCGCGCACCGACGCGGCAACCTCGGGGTGTCGGGGTGGAACTCGGCGGTGGAACGCCAGCTCGGGGACCTGGCCCGCGGCCAGTGGTACGTCGGCCGGCCGGTCATGGTCACCCGCAACGATTCATTCAGTGGCCTCTCCAACGGTGACATCGGGGTCGTCTGCCGGGATGCCAACGACCGTCCGGTGGTCGTGTTCGGCGATCCCGAGGGTGTCACCGTGCTGCCGATCGCGCGTGTCCCGCACGTGGAGACGGTCCATGCGCTCACCATCCACAAGAGCCAGGGCAGCGAGTTCGGGCACACGGTCGTGGTCCTGCCCAAGGGTCGTTCCCGGATCCTCACACGCGAGTTGCTCTACACGGGAATGACAAGGGCCAAGCCGCACCTGACGATCGTTGCCACGGAAGAGGCCCTCCGCACGGCTATCGGCACCAAGGTGCAGCGAGCCACCGGTCTTGCCGGTCTTCTCTGACCGCCCCACACATTGCAGGTGTCGGGACGGGTCCGGCAAAGGCAGGAACGAGGGACGATGCTCATGAGCTACGAGAACGACAGACGTAACCTTGCGAACAGGGCCCATGAGGTCCTCGGCAAGGACGAAGGCGAGACGCTCTTGGAGCACCTTCCGCATGGCGGCTACTCCCACATGGCCACGAAGCAGGACCTGCA
>JBJTCK010000092.1:0-8188 GCA_046091825.1 Actinomycetota bacterium
CTGCGCCACGGTGATCCGCGCGGCACAGGCTGCCGGCGGGTTCGAGCACCAGCCCGATGACCCGGTCGGTTCGTATGACCTCTCGCTCGCTGCCATCTCGCCGCGGCTGTTCGAGGCGTTCGAGCAGGATGTCGGCGCGCGTATGTGGCCGGCCGTGCGCAACTGGTGGCCCATTGTGGATTACCACGGCCTGCGGGACGCGTTCGTGATCCACTATGCGCTCGGTGAGCAGGAGGAACTGCGCCTGCACCATGACGTGGCGCAGGTGTCGGCCAGCATCAAGCTGAACGACGGCTACGAGGGTGCCGAGCTCGAGTTCCCGCGGCAGGGCTGGACGAATGCCGACGTCCCCGTGGGGACGCTGATTGCGTGGCCCAGCCTGGTCACGCACCCGCACGCCACGCGGCAGCTGCGCAGCGGCGAGAAGTTCTCGCTCACGGTGTGGTGCGAACTGCCGCTCGCCCTCGACTGAGGGTTCAGCCGGGGTACGGGAAGACTGCCTCGATGCGCGGGAGCGCGGTGCTCCAGAACACCTTGAAGGGGTGACGCCCGGGTACTGCGAGCCGCATCACGATCCCCTGCTCCGTCCGCACCGCGGCTGACATTCCCTGGGCTCGTTCGGGATGTGTGAACACGAGTTCGCAGACCGTGAGGATGTCGGCATGGAGCCCTGGGTCCGCCGACTTGAGTGCATCAAGTTGGTCCGCGGCCACTTCGGAGTACTGGATCGAGGTGCCCGGCTGTCGGTGGGGCTTGGTCACTGGCTCTGGTGACGGGACGGTGCGGCGGTCGGTGATGCAAGTGCGCGCCGGAGGAGGTCCTGCAGTTCGGGCGACTGGTCGTACTCGTACTGCGCCTCGGAGACGACCCGGGCGGGGATGAGCAGGATGCTGCCGTCGGAGTTCTCCTGCATCAGGAACTTCTGGCGGGCATGGCCGGGCAGGACGACCCGGCTCCGGGGGTCTGTCTCGACAAGGGTCAATTCGTTCTCCATCACGTTCAGGACTGTATCTGTTGGTGCCCACTTTGGGAAGATGGGCAAATAGGGCGCGCCGACGAGATGTCCGGCCTGCCCTTCCTGACATGTGTGCGGTCGCCCGGCAGGCGGGGGTGAGCCTCAGGAGCGCTTGGTGATGCGGATGGAGTGCTCGGCCGCGTTGCGGCACCGGCCGTCCTCCAGGGAGAAGCGCCAGCCGTGCAGGGTGCACACGAAGTCCTCGCCGTCGATCTCACCGAACACCGCCAGGTCCGCGTTGCGGTGCGGGCAGCGCCGCTGCACCAGGTAGCCGCCGCACTCGATGTCGGCCTCGTCGGACTGGGTGCTGGACGCCTTCGTGGCCGCCTCTGACTCCGTGCGTGCCATGCGCTCCACCGAGAGCGACTTCAGGAAGTTGTAGAGGTGCTCGTTGTACTCGCCCTCGCGCCACGCAGTGAACCGCGCGGAGAGGAAGAGCGAGTTCGACCAGTCCACCGCGCGCTCGGCCACCACGGTCTCCAGGAGGTCGCGCGGGATGACGAACCGGAACGCGTAAGGCCGGGAGCCGGTGGGGACGTTGCCGTTGTAGGCGAGCACCTTGCCGTTCGGGAAGTCCAGGTAGACCGACACGTCACCGGCCACGATGAGGCACCCGGCCCCGATCCCGCGGCGCACGTTCGGTGCCATCGCCATGAGCGGCTCGAACCAGGTCTTCAGCATGTCCACCAGGTCGGTGCGGCCCGCTGCGGCCCAGCCGGCCTTCGCCTCGGCCAGCAGGCCCGCCTTGTCGGCCTGGTACGCGCGCAGGTACGCCCCCTTGTCGGCGAAGATCGCCGCGGGCGAGGCTTCCCCGCCGGGCTGCTCCACCGTGACCACGCCGGGGCCGCCGTGGGGGTCTGCGACAACGGTGAACGACGTGCCGGGCACGGTGAGCGACGCGTTCGCACGTCCGGCGTCCGCGAGGCGGCGGATAAACTCGCGCTGGTCAGGAAAGATGCTGGCCTCGTCGCCCGTGACCATGTTGAGGCCGAACAGTTCCTCGTCCAGGAAGCATGGCGGCCCGGCGCTCGGCACCACCGTGGTGGCGTCGACAGCCTCCACGTAGCGCATCGCGCGGGCGAACTGGCTCTCCACCTTGTCGGCGCAGAGCTGCTTCTTCGTGGCGTCGTCCATCTCGTAGACCATCGGGTACCAGATGGCCCCGCTGAACTGCAGCCAGTGCAGGTCCACTGGGCCGTGCGCGCGGAGGGCGGAGAGGTCGTTCGTGCGGCAGTCGTTCTGGTTGACGAGCCGCGCGCTGCCGTCGCTGATGACGATCGCGCTGTCGCCGCCTGGCCCGTCGGTGATGGAGGTCTCCGTGTGCACCGCGACTCGCACGCCGTCGGCGATCTCGGTCTCGGTTGCGTCCACGGTGCGGACGAACTTGCGGAACCCGAGACGCGAGAGCGTGCGCTCCATCTCGCGCGTGGGGAACGCAGGCAGGATGACCGTTGTGTCCTTATTCATGCGGTCGCGCAGGAACGGTGTGTCCAGGTGGTCACCGTGCAGGTGAGAGACGTACAGGAAGTCCGGGTTGCAGACGTCGTGCATGACGTCGGTGGGAAGTGCGTCGTTGCGGGGGAACGGGAACCACGAGGCGAAGAACGCCGGCTCGAACCACGGGTCGCAGACGATCGTGACCCCGCGCGTGCGGACCAGGATGCCCGCGTGCCCGATGGAGATGGCCTGCATGTTCGTCCCCGCGGTGGCGGGCTACCTCTTCGGCGGGTCGATCGACTGCTTGCCGGCCGTGGCGACGTGCTCGGTCCAGGCGGAGCCGTTCCAGTAGCGCATCTCGAAACGGCCCGACGGGTCCTTGTACCAGTTGGCAGGCACAGACGGCACGGCGCCGCCCTGAATGGGCTGGGTCGGCTGGGACTGCTGCGGAGTGGCCGCGGCGTAGCCGTTGCCCTCGCCCGGTGTGCCCGTGGCGGTCTGCCACAGCGACTGCACCGACGGTTGGGCGGAAGGCTGCGCTGCCTGGGGCGCTGCCTGCGGGGTCTGGGCCTCCCCGGGTGCGCCGGCCGAGACCGAGGCGGTGGGGTACGGGGCAGTGGCGACGGCCCCCGCGTGGCGGATGAAGGCGTGGATCCAGTGCTCGCCGTCATGGACGACCTGGACGACCTCCCAGCCCGCCTGGGAGCGGCGGGTCAGTTCCCTGGCTAGTTCGTGGGGGTTGCGGACCGATTCGGACACGACGTCGTAGGTGAACATGCCCAAACCCTACTGGCGTTCGCCGTCGTGTTCTCCTGCGGGGTCCTCCGTACGGACCAGGCGGTCGGTGTCCACGTCCCCGGCCGGGCCGTCGTGGACGAGGCGCCCGTCACGCAGCGCGGTGATGCGCGAGACCGTGTGCACGAAGGTGAGTTCGTGGGTGGCCACGAGCACCGTGGCGCCGCCTGCCGAGGCCTCCGCCAGCAGCTCCAGAAGGGCCTCCTTACCGGCAGAATCGAGGCCGACGAAGGGCTCGTCCACCATGAGCATGTCGAAGGGCCGGATGAAGCCGATCGCGAGCGCGGCCTTCTGCTTGAGGCCGCGGCTGAACCGGTTCGGCATGCTGTCGGCACGGTGGTAGATGCCGAGATGTCCGAGGAGGTTGGCGGCGTCCTGCTCCCAGTCCGTCTCGCCGTGGAGCCGCGCGACGTACTCCAGGTGCTCCCACAGCGTGAGGTCGTCGTAGAAGGTGGGGTGGTCGGCCACGTAGCTGAGCGCGGCCCGTGCACCGAGCGATCCGGAGGCGTGCCCGCACACGGTGACGCTTCCCTCCGACGGGTCGAGGAGCCCCGCTGCGATGCGCAGCATCGTGGTCTTGCCACTGCCGTTGTGGCCGATGAGCGCGACGCGCTCGCCGTGCTCGATGCGCAGCGAGACGGGGGAGAGCGCCGGTGCGTCGCCGTAGCTCTTCGCCACGCCGTCCAGTTCGAGTGCCGCTGTCATGAGGCCTCCTTCGTTGCGGCCGCCGGCTTCGGCGGGTTGGCGGCACTGGCGGCGTTGCGGAACCACTCGCCGATGGCGTCGCGCTGGCGGACCCAGCCGGCCACGAGACCGGTGAGGATGCCGACGCCGAGTGCGGTGCGCACGAGCACGCCAGGGATGCTGTTGCCGTTGTCGTGCGCGTGGACGAGTGCGACCACCGGCGTGGAGCCGATGACCGAGATCACCGGGGGCCACGCGGCGCGGACCACGGTGCCCATGCCGCTCACCTCGGGCGGCATGTAGAGGCCCTGGTTCGCGGTGCCGGCGGGATCGGGTGCGCCCTTCACCGCGTTCACCACGGCACCGGCCACGCCGGCGAGCGCTGCGGGGATGCCGAGGAGGGCGACGGCAACGAGCGTCATCGCGTGCGGCTCGAGTGCCCAGGCAACGGCGCCGCCGGTGATCACGAACGGGACTGTGGCGAGTGCGGGCACGGCAAGATGACGGGCGTGCAGCAGGCCGCGCTCGAGCGGGAGCGAGTCCGTGCGGTCGGGCTGGTCGATCTCCTGGCTGAGCGGCTCGATGATGTCGAGGCCGAGCACGAACAGCGCGAGCCCGCTGACGACCAGCAGCGGCGTGGTGCCGCGCCACGCGCCGACGAGGGCGACGGCGGCCGTGACGGACAGCAGCGCCATGCGCACCAGGCGCCGCAGCGGGAAGTGGGCCAGGCTGCGCAGGCAGCGCGCGGTGACGGGGTCGCGCCGCACGAAGCCAGGCACGCGGAACCAGGGCTTCTCGCGCATGTGCTCCTGGCTGAGCTGACGGCGCAGCAGCACCACGGTGCGGATGTCCTGCAGGGTGACGGCGAACTTCAGCTGCGACACGAGGGCGCTGCGGCGCGCGAGGGCCTCCAGGCGCAGGCGGCCTGTGAGTGCCAGGGAGAGGGCGGCGAGGGCCGCGAGCACGGCGGCGGCGGCGACCCCCGACCCCCGCACCATCGCGAGGGAGAGGTCACCGAACGGGGAGAACGGCGCGGGGGGATGGGCCGGCGCGAACACCGCCGCCGCCTGCCACGCGACGAGCCCGCCGCCGAGGAGACCCGTGACGGGGCGGGGCACGCGCAGCGTGTGCACGAGCAGGGCCGCGACCACGAACGAGGCCACGATCATCGCCCCGCCGGTGGCTCCCGCGACCACGAACTGCGACGGGCCACGGCCCCACGTGTCCGGTACGCGCTTCGAGAGGACGAGGCCCGCCGCCCCGCCTGCGATGGCCCCGGTGAACGCCGCGGTGCGCAGCCGCTGGGCGGCGGGGCGGCGCAGCACCGCGCCACGGTCGACGGGGGCGAGCAGCACGTGGCGCACCTCGGCGTCCTCCACGTTCACCGGCCCGCCCTGGGCCCCGCTGCGCATGCCGAGGAAGCACACCACTGCCATGACCAGTCCGGCCGCCCGCGGGCCGTCGGTGATGACGGAGTCGAACTGGGAGGACGTGAACGGTGCGTCCTGCACGAGCGAGGAGAGATAGAGGACGACGAAACCCCCGATGAGGGCGGCGAGGTACACGCGGTACAACAACTCGAACCACTCCATGTCGGCCACGCGCCTCTTGCGCCGGTCCGTTCGCATCTGCCTGAGGGCGTCGATGCCGACTGATGTAGCCGTTGTCACGGCGTCAATCCTGCCAGCAACTGGGCGTCGCGCCACAGTGCGCGGGCCGGATCGCGGAGTGCGCCCGGGGAGGGGCTCGGGGCAGAATGGAGACGTGGACACGGGAGCGATGCAGATGTTCAGCGCGATGCTCGCGCTCGCTGCTCTCGCGGGTGCCGTGGTGCTCGCGGCATCGATGACGGTCGGCCGCGGCAGCACGGCCGGCGGCGAGATCGTGCGGGTCGTCCGCGAGAACTCGATGCGGTTCGCGCTGCTCCTGACCGGTGCTTCGATGCTCGGCAGCCTGTACTTCAGCGAGATCGCGGACTATGCCCCGTGCAAGCTGTGCTGGTACCAGCGCATATGCATGTACGGCATCGCACTGGTGTCCCTGGTGGCAGTGGTCCGGCGCGAGCGGGTGGCCGCACCGTACGTCACGGTGCTCGCCTCGGTGGGCCTCGTGATCTCGGCGTACCACTACCTGGTGGAGTGGTTCCCGCGGCTCGAGTCTGACGTGTGCTCGCTTGACGTGCCGTGCACCACGATCTGGTTCCGCATGTTCGGTTTCGTCACTTTGCCTTTCATGGCGGGGGCGGCGTTCTTGTCGGTCATCGTGGTGATGGCCGCGGAGAGGAAGAGATGAAGAACACAGGAAGGCTGGTGGGCGGGGCGATTGCCGCCGTCATCGCGGTTGCCCTCGTCATCGCTGTCGTGAACGGGGGCAACGGCGCACCGGATGTGACAGTCCCCGGCGGCTCTGCCACCACGGTTGCCCCCGGGGGGTCGTTGCCGGGCAGGGCGGAGCCGGGTGAGTACCAGACGGCGCGCATCCAGGGTGCACCGCTTGCCCCCATGCAGGACGGCGTGACGGACGAGGCGGTCGGTGTGCAGGTGCCGGTGGTGGACGGGTACTCCTTCGACGGGTCCGCCGTGTCGCTAGACGTGGCGGCATCGGGCAGGCCGACGATGCTCGTGTTCCTGGCGCACTGGTGCCCGCACTGCAACAACGAGATCCCGCGCATCATCGAGTGGGCGGAGACGAAGGGCGTGCCGGGGAGCCTCCGCATCGTGGGGGTGGCGACCAGCTCGCGCAGCGACCAGCCGAACTGGCCGCCCTCGCAGTGGCTGGTGGACAAGGGCTGGGAGTGGGAGACCATCGCCGACACCCAGAACGGCGACATCATGGCCGCGTATGGAGGCACGAGTTTCCCGACCATGGTGTTCGTGAACGCAGACGGCACTGTGAGCAACAGGATGTCGGGTGAGCTGGGCGTGGATGCCCTCACGGGGATCGTAAAGACCTTCATGGAGGGCGGCATCTCGGCGTAGCCTTGCCAGCCGTGGCACACAACCCCCGGCGCATCGGGTTCTTCGGACCTTTCGGCACGTTCACCGAGCAGGCCCTGCTGACCCAGGAGGACCTGGCCGCGGCCGAGCTGGTGCCGTACCGCAGCGTGCCGGACGTCCTGGACGCGGTGGCCGCTGGTGAGGTGGATGCCGGTTTCGTGCCGATCGAGAACTCGATCGAGGGCACGGTGAACTTCACCCAGGACGCCCTGATCTTCGATTACGAACTGCTCATCCAGCGCGAGGTGGTGCTGGACATCGAGCACTGCCTGGTGGGTGCGGCGGGTACTGACGTCCCGTCGTTGACTGAGGTCCTGTCGATCCCGGTGGCCACTGCCCAGTGCGCGGCGTGGCTGCGCACGAACGTGGGCGGTGCGGAGGTGCTGGCCGCCAACAGCACCGCTGACGCGGCGCGCCTCGTGGGCGAGCGCGTGAGGAATGGGGAGCGCGCAGTCGCGGCTCTCGCTCCTGCGAACGCGGCGGCGCTGTACGGCCTGGACGTGCTGGCGCGCAACATCGCCGACCACGAGGGCAACCAGACCCGGTTCATCCTGGTCGCGCGCGAGGGGATCCCCGCCGCGACGGGCCACGACAAGACGGGCATCGTGGTGTTCCAGCGTGCGGACGAGCCGGGCTCATTGATCTCGATCCTGCAGGAGTTCGCCGCACGCAGGATCAACCTGTCGCTGCTGTCGTCACGGCCCACGAAGGCCGGTGGCCTGGGGGACTACTGCTTCATCATCTACGCGGACGGCCACATCGACGACGAGCTCGTGGCGGACGCACTGCGCGAGCTGCGGGCAAAGCAGGGTGACGTGAAGTTCCTGGGGTCGTACCCGGCGGCTGGCGAGCACGCCCACACCGCACGCGAGCACGCAGATGCCCGCTGGCAGTCCGCTGACGACTGGGTCAGCGACCTGCGTTCCCAAGTTCGCCGATAGCGTGGAGAACGGAACAGTGGCAGAGCGGACTAATGCACCCGCCTTGAAAGCGGACGGCCCACAAGGCCCGGGGGTTCAAATCCCTCCTGTTCCGCCAATAATTCGGTCAACGACGCCCCGTAGACATGGCGCGGAATCTGTGTGCGGGACTTCCAGTCCATGGCATACGGGTTGATCTGCCTCAGGCGGAATTCTTCGAGAATCTGACCAGCTGACCCATGCAGTAGCGCTGTGGTCGTGTTGAACCGCCTCTTCGCGTGATGACGTATCTGCCACTCCTGGTAGTGCAGAGGAAACGCCGCCGGCTCATGAATCACCAC
>JBJTCK010000093.1:0-16599 GCA_046091825.1 Actinomycetota bacterium
GGTACAAACCGTTCCCGATCGTCGGAAGCATCCTCTCGAGTGCGGGTCTTTTCGCCGTCTCCACCATCACCGGAACCACGTCCTACGCATGGTTAATCCTTCCCATGATCTTCATGGGCTTCGGTTCGGCGTCTGTCTTCACGACAACGTCGATTGCGGGCCAGAACGCTGTCGAGTACCAGGACATGGGAGTCACCACAGCGACCCTGATGTTCTTCCGGTCGTTCGGGGGCTCCGTGGGGCTCGCCATCTTCGGCACCCTTCTGAACGGCACTATCCGTTCGGAGATACCCCGGGCGCTCCCGCAGGTCAGCCCGGACCAGGTGGGCTCCCTCATCAGGTCACCGAAGGAGATCGCCAAGCTCGAGCCCGTGGCGCGCCAGGCCGTTGTGGACAGCGTGGCATCTGGCGTGGGCCGGATCTACTTCTGGTGCGGTGTCGTAATGGCCATCGGGATCGCGATTGCGATGTGGCTGCCGGAGTGGCCGCTGCGTGCGCGGGCCGGGCTCTCGGACGCGATGGAAGAAAAGCCCGTCACTGCTGAGTGAACACGTTCTGGTAGGTCACATCAGCCACCTGGATGGAGTACGTCTCGTAGAACTCGGTGATGCCCTTCCGCTGGGCCGCACGATGTTCCGGGTGATCCCTCCATGCCTCGTGTGTCGCGCGGTCAGCGAAGGTCACTATGGTCACCCGCTCCCCGTCGTCGGCAACGAACGTCTTCGAGTCCACGTGGCCCGGCATCGTGTGGGCCAGCTCGTCCATCCTCGCGGCCGTGTCGACGTATCCAGCGTGTGATTCCGCCCTGAGCCTGTTCCTGAAGACCGTAACAACTTGGTTCATCGGCAACCCTCCCCCGTTATGCAGCCGTTGCGGCAAGTAACGTCAAAGCATGGCAGAACTCACAGGCACGTACGTACCCAGCATCTCGCAGTGGGTGCGCGACCAGGTCGAGGAGTACGAGTCCTCCGGTGGCACACGCGGCAACACCCTGCTGGAGACCGGCATCCCCGTCATCATCGTCACGATGCGCGGCGCTAAGTCCGGTTCGGTGCGCAAGATCGCGTTGATGCGAGTGGAGCACGGAGGGTCCTACGCGCTCGTCGCATCGAAGGGCGGTGCGCCCGACAACCCGGACTGGTACCACAACCTCCTCGCCAACCCGGGTGAGGTGCTCGTGCAGGACGGGCCCGCTCCGTTCGCGGTCACGGTCCGGGAGGTGGACGGTGCCGAATACGACGAGTGGTGGGCAAGGTCTGTCGCGGTGTTCCCGCAGTACGACACCTATCGGGCGAAGACCGACAGGCGCATCCCCGTGCTCGTGGCCGGGCCCGCTGGTCAGTCCGAGTAGCTGAGCGCCACAGCGCCGAGCAACTGGAGGCCCAGCTGCAGGCCCTCGTCCTCGTCCGGTGCGTCGCCATATGCGATCACAACGACAGAGTCGAGTGACTCGTCCACGATGATTGCCTGCCCGTGCAGGCCCACCGCCGCGAGCGAGGTGGAGGAGAGCCTCCACCAGTGCGCCAGGTACACGCCGTCCAGTTCCTTCGACCTGCGCGAGTAGTCGAGCCACTCCCGCGAGACGATGCGCATGCCGTCCCAAGTCCCTCCGTTGCGGACCATCCACCCGAATCTCGCCCAGTCGCGCACTGTCGCGTCGGCGCCAATTCCCCCGACCCACCGGCCCGACCTGTCGAGCAACGGCGTCATTGAAGTGATGCCAAGGGGACGGAAAAGGCTGTCCTGCAAGAAGTCGACGAGTGCAGTACCGCCGCCGAGCTTCTCGTTCAGGTAGGAGGCGAGGATTGCAGATGTGCCGGTGGAGTATGCGAACGTGGAACCGGGCTCAGTGACCAGTTCCTTGCGCGCCGCGTAGTCAGCGACACCCGCGGGCGACGTGAGCATTCGCGCCGGGTCGCCGTCGTCGAAATCCTCGTCCCACGACAATCCGCTGCGCATGTGGAGCATGTCCTCCACGGATATCGACGCACGCGGGTCGCCGGCGGGCCACGACGGGTGGAGGCCCGTGTCCGCGAGCGTGATGACTCCCCGGTCAACCGCAATGCCGGTCGCTACGGAGAGGACACTCTTTGCCACCGAGAACGACAGCATCACCGATGACGTGTCGTAACCGTCTGCGTAACGCTCGAAGATGACGCGCCCGCCCTTGATCACGAGTGCCGCCTTCGGGCCACCCTCGCCAGGACCGCGCGCGAAGACCACGGCAGCACGCGATGCGAGGTCCGCGGCGACATCGTCCGTCACCACGCCGGACTCCCACTCAATGCCGGGGAACACAGCCTCGACTGCCGGCGGGTCCGTTGCGACCGTCAGTGTCTCGGTCCCCGTGCCGCACGAGACGAGCGACACGGCGAGGAGCAGTGCCGTGACGGTCCGCGCGGCGCGGCTCACCAGTAGCCGTTCATGAGCTCGGTCGCCCAGGACGGCTGCCTGCGCTCCCCGCGCGGGCCGAACTCCTCCATGTGCGGCTTGACGTCGAGCACCGGCGTTCCGTCGATGGCGTCGAGACCCGAGACACGGAGGACAGTGCCTTCCACGGCGACCACCCGGCACACCGTCACGCCGATCCTGTTCGGACGGTCCTTCCCGCGCTGGGCGAATATCCCGGTCTCCGGCCAGTCCGGGTTGCCGCGCGGCCGGCGGGTCATCCTGGACTCGTCCCACGACGCCCGGTCGAACACGTAGACGACCATGCAGTGGCTGAACCCGTCCAGTCCCTGCAGTGCCCGACCGTCGAACGGCTCCAGCAGCTCGATCCTGGCGGTCTCCCCGTCCCAGCCGTCGTCCTCGGGTACATCCCGCGTGGACACCACCCGGCCGACGGGCACCATCTCGAACGATGCCGTCACAGGTCGTACCGGTAGACGTTGGTGTCGCGGCGCACGAACCCGATGCGCTGGTAGAGCCTGTTCGCCGCCTCGCGGCTGGGCCGTGAGGTCAGGTCCACCGTCACTGCGCCACGGACACGTGCCTCCTCGATTGCGGCGCGGCTGAGCGCCTCGCCGACACCATGGCCCCGCACACTTCCGTCCACTACCACGTCCTCGATCCACGCGCGCACGCCTGTGGGGATGGGGAACGTGGCGAGCGTGAGCGCACCGACGACACGCCCGTCCACCCGCGCAAGGAAGAGCACGCACGCATCAGCCGAGACGATCGCAGCGAGTTGCTCGCGGCCGGGTGGCGGGTTCGAGGACGACAGTTGCGGGATCAGGCCGGCGAACGCCTGAACGAGTTCGTCGGTTGCCTCAGTCGCTTTCTCGATTTCCGCGGCCACCCGAACACCTTGCCACACGCGCCGTTCCTCCCCGCACACAGTGGGAACGTGCGGGAACCGCACGGCGACCGCGAGGCCGATTCGGCGGTAGTTTGGGAGCCGATGACGACCAACGACCACGTCGAATGGCTCTCGCGGCCGGCACTGCGCCGCCCCGTCATCATCGCCGCCTTCCAGGGATGGAACGACGCCGCCGACGGCGCGAGCATGGCGGTGCGCACTCTCATCGACGCATGGCAGGCCCGCCCCCTCGCCGAGATCGACCCGGAGGACTTCACCGACTTCGCCACGATCAGGCCCTCTGTTCGTCTGCGCGGCAACAACCAGCGCGACATCGTGTGGCCGAAGGTGTCCATGTGGCACGCGAGCACGCCGGGGTCCGATGTCATTCTCGTGCTCGGACCGGAGCCCAGCCTGCGGTGGAGGCTCTTCACGGAGCAGGTCATCAGCGTGGCGGTTCAGTACGACGCATCAATGGTCATGACGCTCGGCGCACTCATCGCGGACGTCGCGCACAGCCGAACCACACGGGTGATGGGGACAAGCTCCGATGACACCATGATCGAGCGGTTCGACCTGCAGCGCCCCCAGTACGAGGGCCCAACCGGCATCATTGGGGTCCTGAATGACGCATGCCTGCAGTCATCCATCCCGTCGCTCTCCCTCTGGGCCACCGTCCCCGCGTACGCGTCGCAGATTCCCTCGCCGAAGGCGGCCAACGCGCTCATCCAGCGCGCGGGCGAGATCATCGGCACCCCTCCCCCGCTCGGCGCGCTCCACAACGACGTCGTCGAATACGACGAGCAGATCCAGGAGATGGTCGACGACGACGAGGACCTCGCCGAGTACGTCCGTCGTCTCGAGGAGATGGGAGAGGAGTCGTTCGGCGGCGCCAACCAGCTCGAGTTCGAGTTCGAGGAGGACGCCGACGATGACGACAGCGGCAGCATCCTCGTCGACGAGGTCGAGCAGTTCCTGAGGGACCAGGAAGGCAACTAGCCGCGCCGGCTCAGCCGGCGTCGTGCTCGCCGCGCCACATCGTGCCCCGCGGCGCGTCGAACGTCGCGGCGCCGTGGTCACCGTTGATCGCAGCGAAGGCCATCTCCCCCCACCACTGCGCACCCGCAGTCGGCGTCGGCAGGGCGTCGGCGGCGAACCAGCCGACGTCACCCGTCTCGAGCGGATGCCCCTGCAGTTCGCCCCCGACAGCCTTCAGGTGGAAAAGCAGCATGTACATCCCGAACCGCGAGAAACCCATGCGCATGCCGTCCACGACCCCGAGGAGCTGCAGCGGCTCGGCGAGAATGCCTGTCTCCTCCTCCACCTCCTTCATGGCGACCTCGGCCGGCGAGTAACCGACATCGGCCCAGCCCGTGGGATACAGCCACACGCCGCTGTCCTTGCGCTGGACGAGCAGGATCTCACCCCGATCGTTGCCCACGATGCAGCCGATGGCGACCTTCGGCGTGACGTACCCGGGCACGCCCTCGCCGATCGACTCCATCCATTCCTGCACGAAGTGGTCCTGCTCGCGGCGCACCTCGAGGGACTCGTCCACCGCAGCCTTGATGTCGGCAGCGACCTTCAGGACCTCCTCGTATCGCTCTTTCTCGTAGAGGCTCTGCGTGAATCCCATGCCGGTGCGGGCGATCGCGGCGAGGGTCTCGCTCCAGCGGATCAGGTCGCGGGTGAAGTCTGCAGGCCGGGCGTCGGACACGCCCGCACCTTAGTTCGCGTCCAGAGAATGCAGGATCGCGCGGGTGATCTCGGTCCGGTGTGACGGGTCCGTCACCTTCCCGCCTCCGTTCTCACAGACGTAGAACGAGTCAACGACCTCGTTGCCGAGCGTGAGCACCCGGGCGTGCCGTATGTCCAGGCCGACATCGGCCATGGCCTTCGTGATGCGGTGGAGCACTCCCACCCGGTCCGGCGCGCGCACCTCGAGGAACGTTGCGTTCGATGATGCGTGGTCATCAAAGCGCACGGACGGTGCGGACGGTGCGGCCGCAGCGACCGCGCGGCGCGGCCGGGATGCTGCCGCGCGCTCCGAGAGACGCGAGCCGATCGCGAGACGTCCGCTGAGGGCCTTCTCCAGGTTCGCCACCACGGGCGCCCAGTCAATGTCGCCCCCGTAGGAGGACGACACGCGGAACTGCGACGCCGCCATGCCCTGCTCGTCGGAGTGCGCCTCCGCACCGAGCACGTCGAGATTGTGGAGTGCCATCACGCCGGCCACCCGGCTGAAGGTGCCGGGCATGTCCGGGCTCACCACAGTGACCCTGTCAGGTTCGGTGGTGATTGCGACCTTCCCCGCCGCCATGAGCCCGAGAACGTCTGCGTCCGGGAACAGCCGCCACATCACCTCCTGCATGTCGCCCCCGCCGAGAACGTGGCGCACGCGCTCCACGAGGATCGAGATGAGTTCCGCCTTCCACTCGCTCCACGCGGACGGCCCCGTGGCGAGCGAATCCGCCTCCGTCAGTGCATGGAGAAGGTCGAGCACCAGCACCGACCCCAACCGCTCCGCGACCATCGTGATGGTTGCGTCGTCACTGAGGTCGCGCCGCGTTGCAGTGTCGGCCAGGAGGAGGTGGTGCTCGATGAGGGATGACACGGCGGCAACATCGGCCTCGGGGAGACCCATGCGTGGTCCGATCGTGGCGAACATCTCCACGCCCACGTCGGTGTGGTCACCGGGGTATCCCTTCCCGATGTCGTGGAACAGCGCACCGAACATGAGCAGATCCGGTCGCTGGACGCGGTCGACCAGTGCGGCCGCATTCGCCACCGTCTGCCACAGGTGACGGTCGACGGTGAAGCGGTGGTATGCGTTGCGTTGCGGCTTGCTGCGCACCGGTGCCCACTCGGGCAGCACCTTCACGAAAAGATTGCGCTGGTCAAGAGCCTCGAGCACGGGAATGGCCGCCTCTCCCTCGAGCAGCAGGGCAACGAGACCGTCGGAGGCGCCGGCGGGCCAGGGATCCGGCCACACCGGCGTGCGCTCCCCCAGCCTGTTCAGTGACGCACGGTCGATGCGCGCGCGGTGGTGCGCCGCTGCCGAGGCGACACGGAGGAGCAGAGTGGGGTCGGAGATGTCCACGCTGTCATCGAGGTGGATCTCGCCGTTGACCATCTGCACACCGGGCGCGAGGTCGACGGGCACGGCTGACCTGTTTGCGGGAGGGTCCAGCCGTGCCCACGCCTCGTCAGAAATCCAGGCGATCCGGCGCCCAACCTCCGCCACGGCGGCCATCAACGCGTCGTCGTCCGCGTAGCCGCACAGTGCCGCCACAGGTTGCTGGTCCTCCAGACGGAGGATTTCCGATGCCCGGTTGGTGTGCCGGTGCAGCGCGACCCTGACAGCAAGGAGGATCTCGTTGCCGCGCACGAGTTGGGCCTGGTCATCCGCGTTCAGCTCCAGCCCCGCCTGCACGGCCCACCCGAGAGCATGGATGTCGCGCAGGCCGCCCATGCCCTCCTTCAGGTTCGGCTCCAGCATGAACGCGACCTCGCCATCCTTCGCGTAGCGCTCCAGCACCCGCGTGTGCAGCTGCACCAGCCAGTCGCGGCCGCGGCGCCGCCAGCTCTCCGCCGCCCCATTGATGACCTCGGCCGCGAGCGACTCGCTGCCGGCGAGCCAGCGCGCGGTGACGAGGGCGGTGGCGGTGTCGAGGTCAGAGGCGCACATCTGCATGGTTTCCTTCGGCGTGCGCACCGAGTGGCCGAGCTTCAGGCCGGCGTCCCAGATCGGGTACCAGATCTTCGAAGCAACCTCCGCAATGTTCTTCACACCGTCATGCACGAGCAGAACGTCGAGATCACTGAACGGGGCGAGCTCGCGACGCCCGTATCCGCCGATGGCGACGAGAGCGATACGGTCGGCCTTCTTCTCACTGGCGACGGCGGCATCGAAGATGCCGCGGAGCATCGTGTCGGTCACGTCCGACAGCGCACGGCATGCATCGAGCCCGCCGAGCGAGCCGTTGCCGATGACGTCCGCCCGCTCCATGTCAGTCGATCTTCCCCTCGGCGCGGCGCCGTGACAGCACCGTGGCAGCCTTCCATGCACCCCAGCTGATTCCTGCCTCGTGGACGTCGTCACCGAGGTCAAGCCACGCGAGCGGACCCACTGCGAACACATCGTCCGGCATGGCACGGGACTCGAACTCGTCGCGCACTGGCCGCACCGCGCCGGCACTGTCGAGCAGGTCCGTCGCAAAGCGCGCTGCGGACCGGAGGAGGTGCAGCGGGTTCGTCCGCTGCTCGTCCACGTCGACGGCGAGAAACGCTGCGAGCTCGCTCCTCACCCAGTGCGCCGCCTCGGCGGACACCCCCGCAGCTTCGTTCCCGTCCATGACCGCACCCCTTGTCGATGCGATCGCGTTCAATCGACCGAGATACCACCCCTCGAACGCAGCGTCGACCGCACGCAGGAGCGCGAGCGGGTATCCCTCGAGCCTGTCGGTTGCGGGCGTGGTGCTCATGGCGGAGCGAAGTGTAAGGACGCCCCGCGGGGCACCGGGACGGCGAAACAAAGTCGCAACAAAACTCGCCGACCCGGCGCCCGGCACACTAGACAGACCGCATGTCAACTGCTCTCGTGCTCGCCGGCGGCGGAGTCACCGGGATCGCGTGGGAGACCGGGGTCCTCCTGGGCCTGCGGGACGGCGGCATTGACCTCGCCGCAGACCCCGGCATCATCATCGGCACCTCTGCCGGATCCACCGTGGGTGCGCAGGTCGCACTCGGGCACGACCTGGAGATGATGTTTGCCCGGCAGATGGACGAGAACCACGGGGAGATCTCGCCGTGGATCGACGTCGACCTGCTCACCACGATCTTCGGCATGATGTCCGGCGGAGGCACCCACGACGACAGTGCAAGACGGGAGATCGGACGGCTCGCACTCAGCGCAACGACCGTGGACGAGGCCACCAGGCGTGCTGTCATCGCCCACCGGATCGGCACGGACGCCTGGCCCGGGCGGGACCTGCTGGTCACGGCCATCGATGCAGAGACCGGGGAGTTCGTCACCTGGGGCAGATCGAGCGGCATCTCCCTCGTCGACGCGGTGGCCAGCAGCTGCGCGGTGCCCGGGGTGTGGCCGTGCGTGTCGATCCAGGGCCGTCGCTACTACGACGGTGGCCTGCGCAACAGTGCGAATGCCTGTCTCGCGGCCGGTCATGACGACGTGTGGGTGCTCGCCCCGCTCACGGGCGTTGCCTCGGATGCGGTCGACATGGAGTTGAGCGAACTCCGCGCGGCGGGCGCGCACGTGCGGGTCATCAATGCCGATTCCGATGCCGTGGCAGCCATGGGACCCAACTCGCTCGACCCCCGCTTCCGTGCCGTCGCCGCCGCGCACGGGAGACGCCAGGGTCGCGCGTTCGCGGCAATCTGATTCCCCCGGGGGACTGCCCCGGCGAGATGACCTCAGCGCCTGGTCGAACTGGCCGGCACGTTCTTGAACGCGATCTCGCGGTCGGTCTCCGGCTCCTTCGGGAGCCCGAGCACGCGCTCGCCGATGATGTTTCGCTGAATCTGGTCGGTGCCGCCCCCGATGGAGAAGAAGTACGCGTTCAGTTGCGAGTAGTTGTGCGCGAACGTCACGCTGTCCTCCTCCCCGAGGAGTGATGCCTCCATGCCGAGCAGGTGACCCTGGATGCGTGCCGCGTAGTGGAGGATCTGCGCCATGTAGAGCTTGCCGAGGGAGGCGAGCGGCGATGCACCGCCGGCCTCTGCCGCCGCGCGTGCCCGCTCGCCGTTCCACTCGTTCGTCATCCGCATGCAGTGCAGCCGCATGAGTTCCTGGCGGAAGTGCGGGTCAGCGGACCTGCCCGTCTTCCGCGCGAGCGCGAGGAGTGACACGTCGGGTGCGGGGATGGAGCCGTGCGCGGCTGCCGTGGCACCCTTCGTGCTGCGCATGGCGGGACCGCGCCGGCCGCCGCCCATGGCCACGCGCTCATACATGAGCGCCGTCTGCAGCACCCACCAGCCAGTGTTCAGGTCACCCAGCCTGTGCGAGTCGTGGACCCGCGCATCCGTGATGAAGACCTCGTTGAAGCGCGCATCGCCGGTGGCCTGGCGCAGCGGGCGCACCTCCACTCCGGGCTGCCGCATCGGGAACCAGAAGAACGAGATACCGCGGTGCTTCGGCTGGTCCCAGTCCGTGCGCGCGATCAACATCCCGTAGTCGGCGTTCTTTGCGCCGGACGTCCACACCTTCTGGCCGTTCACGACCCACTCGTCGCCGTCGCGCACGGCAGAGGTGCGGATACCGGCGAGGTCGGAACCGGCGCCGGGCTCGCTGTAGAGGAGGCACATCGCCACCTCGTCGAGCAGCAGTTTGCGCATGAACTCATCCTTCAGGGAGTCGCTGCCGTAGCTGACCATGGTCCCGGCCCACAGGTTCGTCTTGTCCTGGCCGGGGCCGGGCACAGCGCGCTCGAGGAACAGTGCCTCCACGGCGGATGCGTCATCGTCGTTCAGCTCACGGCCCAGCCATTTCTTCGGCCATCGCAGCGCCGACCAGCCGGAATCGACGACGAGCTCGCGCCACTCGTCCGGGTCCACGTCGGGTGACCAGTTCGCATCGATGAAATCGCGCGCTTCCTGCAGCACGTCACTCATGTGGCCCACCTTCCTCGCGTCCGTCCCCCGCAGGCTAGACCCACGGTCCCCCGTCCCGCCGAGGCGGGCTCAGGCGCAGAAACGGGTGATCCCCTCCACGAGCACCCCGGGAGCCTCCCAGGGCACGAAGTGTCCGACGCCGTCCAGACGGTGCGGGCCGTCGATCACATCAAAGACCACCGCGGCCATCCTGTCGAAGTCCGGGTAGATCACGCGGTCGCTCGTGCCGAAGTAGACGAGGGTAGGCGTCGTGCCGTTGCGCCCGAGGAGCGGCCGTTCGGTCCTCTTGGCCGCGTCAAAGGCCGACTCGTAGTTGCCGAACGACGCACGGAGCTTCGCGGCGTCCGCGAAGGGCAGGGCGTGCATGCGGGCCTCCCCCGCCGTGAACGCCCCCGGGTGGGCCCACAGGCGCGGCCCGTAGAACTGCTCCACATAGGCGACGCGTTTCTCCTCCGTGTCGAGTTCCGCTGCGAGGGCGTCGGCATCGGTGCCCTGGCGGACGAAGTAATCCGCGGTGGAGGGGTCCGCCCTCGTGACCATCCCCTGCATCCGTTCCTTGTCGTACGGGAGCGGCGAGTTGAAGACCACCATGCGCCGCACCCACCCGGGCCAGCGCAGTGCGGCCTCCTGCACCACCGGTCCGCCGAGATCCCCGCCGACCAGCGACACCTCACTGGCCCCCAACCCGTCGTGAACGAGCGCGTGCAGGTCACGTGCGTGCGACACGATGTCGTAGAAGCCGTCGGGCGCGAGACCCGAATCCCCGAACCCGCGCAGGTCGGGCACGACCACGTCGAACCCGGCGGCCACGAGCGGGCCGACGACGCGCGAGTACAGCAGCTTCGTCTCGGGCCACCCGTGCACGCACACCACGACGGGTGCGTCGTTCCTGTCGCACCGCTCGTGCCAGAACGCCATCTCCAGGCCGTTGACGGCCAGGCGCTTCACCTCCGGCATGTCAGGAGGCCTGCGGCCGAGCGGAAGTCATGGCGAGAGCGGCCAGACCGATGAAGAGGAGCCCTGACACGTGCCGTCTCATCACGTACGCACCCCGGCCGCGCAGCAGGACATCGCGCAGCCGCGACCCAATGATGACGTAGGAGGAGTTGAAGAGAGAGGCGAGCAGCACGAACACAGCAGCGAGGACGAGCGACTGCACGGTTGCGTTGTCGGCATCCACGTCGACGAACTGCGGGAAGATCGAGAGAAAGAAGAGCGACGTCTTCGGGTTGAGTGCGTTCACCAGGATTCCCTGACGAAAGGCCTGCTTCATGCCCACGTGCACGGTGTCCGCAGACAGGTCAGCCGGGGCGGTTGCGAGCGTGCGCACCCCTGTCCACAGCAGGTAGGCGACGCCTGCCCATTTCACCGTCTCGAAAGCCCGCGCGGAGGTTGCGATGACCGCACTCAGACCGAGCGCGGCGAGGAGTGCCTGGATTGTGTCCCCCACCTCGAGACCCGCGACGGAAGCCAGGCCGACCGCGCGTCCGTCCGCGAACATGCGGTTCAGCATGTAGATGACCGCGGGTCCGGGGATGAGCAGCAGCACAACCGTGGCACCGACGAATGCGATCAAGTCGTGGAATGCGGGCACGCGAGGAGCCTAGTGACACACCCGGTCCAGTCGCCCGGACGGCTCAGTTCGCGAGCGAACCGCCGTAGATCTGCCAGGCGAGGAACGACTTCGCCGCCAGGCTGAGCACGAGGTACGTCTTCTCGCCGTGGAGGTAGTCGGCCCACTTCCCCTTGCGCCGGTACTGCAGCCACTGGTTGAGGCCGAATGAGAAGAAGAAGATCTGCTCGGCAACGACGATGCCGAACACGAATCCGGGGACTGTGTCCGCACCGATGACGTTCACCCACACCGCGACCCAGGGCATGATCCCGGCGAGCGTGCCGAACCAGAACGGCTTCATCGTGGTCACCGACCGGCCGGGAGGATTCATGGCCTCCTGCAGCCAGCCGAAGAGAATCATCGCCACGTTCGCGCCCGCCATCGTGAGGATCGCCGCGATATCCGTGATGCCCGAGTACGCGCAGATGAGGACGAGCATCAATGTCGCACTGAAGGAGTACTCCACCCACCGGAAGCGGTTGATGCCGCGAGCGAGGTCGGCCTCGTAGGTGGAGCGCGCGACGGTCGCGGTGAGGAGGTGGTCCACCGCCGCCATCAGCAGGAACACCGCGACGGCCGCACCGATGGGCAGGTCGAAGAGGGAATCCGGCGTGTCGAGGCGCGTCCCCGGTGGGCCCTGCGGGAACGTGGAGGTGACCGTGATCGCAAAGTCGCCAGCGAGAAGGAGGATCAGGAGTGCCTGCGCACCATGCAGCACGGTGAGGCCGATGTTCCACTTCCGCAGGTTCGACAATCTGGCGCTGTCGAGTGTCATGCCTGTGCTCATGCGGTCGATACTGTCACGCAGCCGGGACCCTGCGCGCTGATGCCCGATTGCCCAGTTCCAGCCAGGCGACGGCGATGTTGGTGCAGAGAGCGACGGTGGTGGTGCCGATGAGCACGGGGCTTGCGTGGAGGACGGAGTAGACCTCCCAGCACATCAGGCACGCCATGCTCATGCCCACCGAACCGAGCGACACCGCGGATCCCGTCACCCCGTCACGCCGCGACTTCCATGACCTCACGACCTGGGGCATGCGGGAGAGCGTGAACGCGTAGAGGACGGGCGCTGCGAACCACGGCGGCAACAGGGCGATGGCGGCGGTCCCTGTCGCGAAGCCGAGCACCATCCCGGGCAGGGTGCCACGACTGCCGGCGCGCAGCGCGAGCACCACCGTCATGTTCATCGCGCCTGTGGCGAGCGTGCTCACGATGAGACTCGGCGAGCCGATGCGCAGGCCGTACCCCAGCCACACGGAACTGGAGCCAGACATCATCAGCCACATCGCCAGGCTGACGCCCCGGCCGTGCCCGAGCCGGCGCACCCTCACGGTCTGGGGCCACGCCTGCAGGACACCGAGCACCGCGGCGACGAAACCGAACACCTCCGCGAGCAGCACGCAACGACGCTAGTCGGTGATCTCCACGCGCACGCGCTTGTTGCCCTTGCCCTTGTTCTCCACCTTCGCCACGCGGACTCGCCCGACGTCCTTCGTGGACGACACATGCGTGCCGCCGTCCGCCTGCTTGTCGAGGCCCACGATGTCAACCACGCGGATCTCGGTGACGGACTCCGGGATGAGCGACACCTTCGTGCGGATGAGGTCCTCGTCGGTCACCGCAGTGTCGCGCGGCAGGAATGAAACCTGGATCGGGTGGTTCCTCTCGATTGCCTCGTTCACCAGCTGCTCGACACGTGCGGCGAATCCCTCCGGCAGCGGGTCGAACTCGAAGTCCATGCGCGCCGACAACGGCTCCATGTTCCCGCCGGTCACGGGCACCTTCCACTCGTTCCAGATCACGCCGCACAGCACGTGCATGGCGGTGTGGGTGCGCATCAGCCTGTGCCGACGGTCCCAGTCGATCCCGCACTCCACGCTCGCGCCGACAGCGGGCGCGGCCGCACCGGCTATGAGCCAGTGCACCACGATGTCGCCGTCCTTGCGCACGTCGACGACGGGACTTCCGTTGATGTGGCCGGTGTCGTGGGGCTGTCCGCCGCCCGTGTAATAGAAGACCGTGCGGTCGAGCACGACCCCCGTCCGGCCGTCGTCACTCTCTCGCACATCCGTGACGACGGCGTCGCACGACTGCAGATAGGCGTCCCGCAGGAAGAGGAGGTCGGTTCCCATCGCCGCGTAGCGCTGTCAGACTTGGTTGACGAGCTCTGCCACGGGGGTGACCATGCCCACGTAGAAGGAGCCGAACTCCGCGTACTCGGCGGATGCCTCGTCGAAGCGCATCGTGTACACCACTTCCTTCAGGTCGTCGGGGTTCACCGCGAAGAGGGTCACGCCCCACTCGAAGTCGTCCAGCCCGGCGGAACCTGTCACCAACTGGATGACGCGGCCGGCAAAGGCGCGCCCGCTCTTCCCGTGCTCCTCCATGAGTTCCTTGCGGCGGTCGTACTCCAGCGTGAACCAGTTCTGGCCCGGGTTGCGCCGCTTCGACATGGGATAGAAGCACCACGCGTTCTTCCCGGCGGGCGGGAGTTCCGGGTACAGACGGGCGTTCAGCATTGCCTCCGGCATTCCCTTGGCGTACTCGGAGACCTCGGTGAGCGACACGTAGGAATCGACGACGGACAGCCCGGAGTGTTGCACCACCGTCTGCAGTGCCTTGAGATCCCGCAGGTCGGAGGCGAGTGCCATGACGGCGAGGTCCGCCTTGTGGCCGAGCATCGCCACCGTGACGACGGTGACCCCTGCGTTCTCCGCGGACTTCACGCCGTTCACCAGGGCCTCACCGTCGAAACCGGGTGTGGTCTTGCAGAACAGGTGCAGCACGGCCATTCCGACCGAGGGAGACATTGCTTCGCTCATGGGTCCCACGCTACCCAGCACCCGGGCGGCTAGCGCCGCGCGACCACGGCAGCGGCGAACCTGGCCGGCGCCTGCGGGTCCGTGTGCAGGAAGAGCGACGGCTCCGTCATTTCGAGTTCCATCAGCACCGGTGCCCCGATGCTGCCCCGCACCATGTCAACGCGCGCGTACAACGGAGCCTGTCCGACCCTGGCGGTGACATGCGCCATCACCTCGTCACCCAGTTCGCGCTCGGCCGCCGTGGCGGTGCGCGGTCCGATGTCCTCGACCACGTACAGACTGTTCCTTTCACCCGCCCCGCCGGCGAGGATCGCGCCCTTGCGGAAAGCGTGGCTGAATTCGCCGTTGAAGTAGAGCATCCCCGTCTCGCCGTTGTCGTCGATGAACCGCTGGTACGGCTGCACCATCGCCGTCTTGCCTGCGTCCACGAGCGAGGTGATGTGCGCCGCCGCCGAGGCCGGCGCGGACACGTGACGTTCCGTGTCGTTGGAGCCGGCGCTCACCGTTGGCTTCACGACGACGTCACCCTTGATGAGGTCGTTCGCGAGCACCAGGTCCTCCGCACCTCCCACGTACGCGGTGGGGATGACGGGGATCCCTGCACTCGCAAGCTCGGCCAGGTACCTCTTGTCGGTGTTCCAGCGGATGACCTCCGCCGGGTTGTGCAGCTCCGTCACCTGAGACACCCCGTCCACCCACGCGAGGAACTCGGCGTAGCGGCGGTGGTAGTCCCACGGCGAGCGCACGATGGCTGCCGCGAAACGCCCCCAGTCTGCGAGCGGGTCGTCCCAATTGACGATCTCGGTGACGATCCCGCGGTCACCGAGCGCGCGCACGATGAGCGGCAGGTCGGTGTCGTTGTCGCGCGCGGACGCGCACGACACGAGAGCAACAGGAAGAGCCACGGCGAGAGGCTAACGGTGGCGGTGCATGTGCCACAGAATGACAGAAGCCCCGCGTCTGACGCCGCGGGGCCCAGTCAGTTCGTCAGTGGGTCAGAAGTCGCCCATGCCGCCGTGGTCGTGACCACCGGCGCCAGCCTCCTCCGGCTTGTCGGCGATGACTGCCTCGGTCGTGAGGAAGAGAGCCGCGATCGAGGCTGCGTTCTGCAGCGCGGAGCGCGTCACCTTCGCCGCGTCGATGACACCCAGCTTCACGAGGTCCTCGTACTCACCGGTGGCAGCGTTGAGACCCTCGTTGCCTTTCAGCGACTTCACCTTCTCGACGACGACTCCGCCCTCCATGCCGGCGTTCTCGGCGATCTGCTTGATCGGGCCCTCGAGCGAGCGGGCAACCATGCGGGCACCCGTTGCCTCGTCACCGGAGAGCTTCTCGGCCGCCGCGGTGACGGCCGCCTGCGCGCGGAGCAGTGCGACACCGCCGCCGGGCACGACGCCCTCCTCGATGGCTGCCTTGGTGGTGCTGACGGCGTCCTCGATGCGGTGCTTCTTCTCCTTCAGCTCCACCTCGGTGGCGGCGCCGACCTTGAGGACCGCAACGCCGCCCGACAGCTTGGCCAGGCGCTCCTGCAGCTTCTCGCGGTCGTAGTCGGAGTCGGTGTTCTCGATCTCGGTCTTGATCTGGTTGATGCGGCCCTTGATGTCGGCCTCCGCACCAGCACCCTCGATGACGGTGGTCTCATCCTTCGTGATGACGACGCGCTTCGCACGGCCCAGCAGGTCAAGGGTGGCGTTCTCCAGCTTGAGACCGACCTCCTCGCTGATGACCTGGCCGCCGGTGAGGATGGCGAGGTCCTGCAGCATCGCCTTGCGGCGGTCGCCGAAGCCCGGTGCCTTCACGGCGACGCTCTTGAACGTGCCACGGATCTTGTTCACCACGAGGGTGGCGAGGGCCTCACCCTCGATGTCCTCCGCGATGATGACCAACGGCCGGCCACTCTGCATGACCTTCTCGAGCACGGGCAGCATGTCGCGCACGTTCGAGATCTTGGTGCTGACGAGCAGCACGTACGGGTCGTCGAGCTGAGCCTCCATGCGGTCCGGGTCGGTCACGAAGTACGGCGAGATGTAGCCCTTGTCGAAGCGCATGCCCTCGACGAGGTCCATCTCCATGCCGAAGGTCTGGCTCTCCTCGACGGTGATGACGCCGTCCTTGCCGACCTTGTCGATCGCCTCGGAGATCATGTTGCCGATCTCGGTGTCGGCGGCCGAGATGCTGGCCACCTGGGCGATCTGGTCCTTCGAGTCGACTTCCTTGGCGAGGTCCTTGATGCT
>JBJTCK010000094.1:0-23914 GCA_046091825.1 Actinomycetota bacterium
CGCTTGGACGTTGTCACGAAGGGCACCGACCTAACTGTTTCCAACTTTGGCGGACGGACTACGCGGACTATTCGTCCTCCCTTATTGGGCTGTGCGAGGTCGCTCGTTACTAGTCCCCGGTGCCCGAGGTGGGACTCGAACCCACACGCCCTTTCGGACAACGGATTTTGAGTCCGTCGCGTCTGCCGTTCCGCCACTCGGGCCAGGGCGGGCAATGGTACTGGCGGGCCCGACAATGCGTCCGTGTTGCCGTACCACGCGGTAACGCACAGCCGACGGAACGCACCGAACTAGGGTTTTTCCGTCATGCTCGCGTTCACTTTTCCCGGCCAGGGATCCCAACGCCCAGGGATGGGCCGGCCGTGGGTCGGCCACGACAGCTGGGAACTTGTGGCTGACGCCTCGGACGTCGCCGGCCGCGACGTGGGGCGTCTCCTCCTTGACGCCGACGCCGAGGGACTGAAGGACACGCGCAACGCCCAGCTCACCACTTTCGTCTCCAGCCTGATGGTGCTGGACGCCGTCGAGCGCCTCGGCATCGAGCCCAGCTTCTGCGCCGGCCACAGTCTCGGCGAGTACACGGCACTGACGGCCACGGGGGCGCTCTCCTTCGAGGACGGCATCCGCCTGGTCGTCGAGCGTGCCGACGCCATGCACGAGGCAGGAAACGTGAACCCGGGGACCATGGCCGCGGTGCTCGGCCTTGACGACGACCAGGTCGAGGTCGCGTGCCGGCTCGCAGACATGGACGTGTGGGTCGCCAACTTCAACGCACCCGGGCAGGTGGTCATTGCGGGCTCCCCCGAGGGAGTCGAGAAGGCCGGTGCGCACGCGAAGGAACTCGGTGCGAAGAGGGTCATGGCCCTGCAGGTATCCGGTGCCTTCCACACGCCGTTCATGACGGCGGCGCGGGACCGTCTCCGGGCGGCCATTGCCTCCGCATCACCGCGCGACACCGAGGTCCCGGTCGTGTCCAACGTCGACGCGCTCGCCCACGACAAGGGCGAGGAATGGTCATCTCTCCTGTCGGCACAGCTCTCCAGCCCCGTCCGCTGGAAGCACTGCCTCCTCTCGCTCTCCGATGCCGGGGTCACCGGCTTCGTCGAGCTGGGCCCGGGCGGAGTCCTGACGGGAATGGCCAAGCGCACGCTCGAGACGGCCCGCACGATCAGCGTGGCGACCCCGGACGAACTGGACAAGCTCATCGAGTGGGTGGGGTCGTCGGCCCCCGTGGCCCCAGCCCAGCACGAGGGCGAGCACCTCTTCGCCGTGGAGAGGCTCATCGTCAGCCCCGCAGCAGGGGTGTTCGTGCCAGTCGATGATGTCCGGCCCGGGACCGTTATCGACGTGGGACGCGTTCTCGGGCACGTCGGCGACGTCGAGGTCCGCTCGCCCTTCGCGGGCCGTATCGAGAATTACATCGCCCTCGAGGGTGAGCGAGTCACCTCCCGACAGCCAATTGCCTGGCTGCGCGCGGAGTAGGGAGAGCAGACGTGCCCGCGATACCTGCACACGTGAGGGGTGCCCGCTTCACGGGCTGGGGAACCGCACTCGGCCACCGCACGGTCACCAACGACGACCTCGCCGCCACCATGGACACAAACGACGCATGGATCCGCGAGCGCACCGGCATCGAGCGGCGCCACGTCGGCGGCACCAATGCCGAACTGAGCACGGCAAGCGGCTCAAAGGCTCTCGCCATGGCAGGCATCGACCCGGCCTCCATCGACGCCCTGGTTCTTGCCACCACCACGCCCGATCGGGCAGTCCCGGCCACCTCTTCCACGGTGCAACACGCCCTGGGGCTGCGCTGCGGCGCTTTTGACATCAACGCTGCGTGCTCCGGATTCGTCTATGCCCTTGTCAACGCGCACGGGCTGGTGGCGATGGGGGCCGAGCGGGTCCTTCTCATCGGCACCGACATCCTCAGCCGCATCACGGACTGGACGGACAGGAACACCGCCGTGCTCTTTGCCGACGGCTCCGGAGCCGCCGTCCTGGAGGCCGGGCCGGGCCAGTTGCTCGGGTGGGACCTCGATGCTGACGGGTCAGCCGAGGAGGCGCTCTACTGCGAGCACGGCGGGTTCATCCAGATGGACGGCAAGGAGGTCTTCCGCCGGGCTGTCCGCATCATGGTGGACAGCGCCCAGAAGTCGATGAAGCACGCGGGACTCGAGGCCAAGGACATCTCACTCATCGTCCCCCATCAGGCCAACATCCGCATCGTGAGTGCCGCGTGCGAGCGCCTCGAAGTGCCCATGGAACGGGCGGCAATGGTCATCCACGATACCGGGAACACCTCATCGGCTTCCATCCCGCTCGCCCTGTTCGATGCTGTCGATGCAGGCCGCGTGAAGAAGGGCGATCTCGTCCTGATGGTTGGGTTCGGCGCAGGCATGACCGCGGCGAGTGCGATCATCGAGTGGGGCGGGCGATGAGCCGCGTGGTGCTCGTGACCGGCGGCTCGCGCGGCATCGGCCTCGCGTGCGCCCGTCGCTTCGCGGCGCTCGGTGACCAAGTCGCAGTCACGTACAACTCCTCCTCGCCGCCCGAGGGTCTCTTCGGCATCAAGTGCGACGTCACGAGCACCGAAGACGTCGATGCCGCCTTCAAGGCGGTGGAGGACAAGTTCGGCCCGGTCGAGATCCTCGTGTCGAACGCGGGGATCACCAAGGACACCCTGCTCCTGCGCATGAGCGAGGCGGACTTCTCGGCAGTGGTCGACGCGAATCTCACCGCCTCGTTCCGCGTCGTCAAGCGGGCCACTCAGGGGATGCTGCGGGCACGGAAGGGCAGGATCATCCTCATGTCGTCGGTGGTCGGGCTGCTCGGTTCGGCCGGGCAGGCGAACTACGCGGCATCCAAGGCTGGCCTTGTGGGGTTCGCCAGGTCTCTCGCCCGCGAGCTCGGCTCGCGGGGCATCACTGTGAACGTGGTGGCCCCCGGGCCCGTGGAGACCGACATGACGGCGACGCTCGGCGAGGAGCGCCTGAAGGAGCTGACTGCGCAGGTGCCGTTGTCCCGCATGGCCACAGCAGACGAGATCGCGGGTGTCGTGGAGTTCCTGGCAGGGCCGGATTCCGCGTACATCACCGGGGCCGTCATCCCCGTGGACGGCGGCCTGGGCATGGGTCACTGACCTCATACCCGGCCGGTGCCCGCGCGCTGTGCGAGACTGAGAACTGCCGACAAGGAGAGACATATGAGCCAGGAACTGTTTGACCGATTCATCAAGTGCGCCGTCGACGCCCTCAAGGTCGAGGCCGACCAGCTGACGCGCGAGGCCCGCTTCAAGGAAGACCTCGACTCTGACTCGCTCGACTTCGTGGAGCTCATGATGGCTGTCGAGGACGAGTTCGGCATCGACCCAATCGACGAGAAGGAGCTGGAGGGCATCACCACCTTCGGCCAGGCCTTCGACCTCGTCATCTCCAAGCTCTAGGGGCCGCACGCACCCATGCACGGCGCAGGACACCGCGTAGCCATCACAGGCCTCGGCGTAGTCGCGCCGTGCGGCATCGGCAAGGACGCCTACTGGCAGGGCCTGCTCGGCGCGGGCATCTCCGGCACCACCTCCGTCACGATCGACGACTGGGACTCGGCCCCCTACTACGCCTCCCCCAAGGACGCACGACGTGCAGACCGGGTAGAGCAGTACGCGATCGCAGCAGCACAGGAGGCGTTCGCCCAGGCCGGCGACACCGGGGTCGACCCCGCCAGGTTCGGCACGATCTTCGCCACAGGCATCGGGGGACTCCACACCCTCGAGGAGCAGGTCATCGTGCGGGTCGAGAAGGGCGAGCGCAGGGTCTCGCCGTTCCTCGTGCCGATGATGATGGCCAATGCGTCGGGAGCGGCGATCTCCATGAAGTACGGGCTGCAGGGCCCCAACGAGACCATCTGCACCGCGTGTGCTGCCGGTACCCACGCCATCGGGTACGCGGCCCGCCTCATCGCATGGGGTCGCTGCGACGCCGTCGCCACCGGCGGCTCGGAGTGCGCCGCCACGGCGACATCCCTCGCCGGGTTCGGCAACATGACCGCGCTCTCCTCCACCGGGCGCAGCATGCCCTTCGACGAGGCCCGCGACGGTTTCGTGATGGGCGAGGGAGCGGCGGTCTTCGTTCTCGAGCGCTGGGACCTGGCGGTCGCCCGGGGCGCCACGATCCTCGGCGAAATCCTGGGGTCAGCCTCCAACGCCGATGCCCACCACATCACGGCTCCCGCACCGGGCGGCACCGGCGCAATCGCATGCATGCGCCTCGCGCTCGAGGACGCAGGCCTCTCCCCCGCCGACGTCAAGCTCGTCAACGCCCACGGGACGTCGACACCGCTGAACGACGCAGCCGAGGCAGCGGCAGTCACCGAGGTCTTCGGCGCCGGGGCAGTGGCAGTCACCAGCGGCAAGGGAGTCACCGGTCATGCCCTCGGGGCTGCGGGCGCACTGGAGGCCGCACAGGTGGTCCTCTCGATGCAGCACCGCCTCATCCCGCCCACGGCGGGCACGACGACGCCCGATCCGTCCATGAGCATTGACCTCGTCACGGGGTCACCGCGCGCGTGGGAGCCCGGCCCCGCCATCTCGAACAACTTCGGGTTCGGCGGCCACAACGGCTCCGTCATCATCGCCCCCGCGGGCTGAGACTCAGGGAAGGGTCAACGAGGTCACGGCTGTGCGACGGAGCTCGTCCATGACCGTGATCTCCACAGTCCTCGCTGCTGTGGAGGACGTGAACGACACGACCCCGCCGCTCAGGTCGAACGAGTCATCGTTGTAGAAGCACCCGTCCTCCGGCGCAAATGGGATCAGGTCCACGTCGCCAGTGGCGACCGATGAGGTGACCGCCGCGCCGTCCACCTTGATGCAGAAAGAACGGATGAACCGGCCCGCCGCGGTGGTCGCCGTTAGCTTGACCTGTGGCCGGTACGAACCGGTCACCTTTTCGGCGGTCAGGGCCAGAGGGGCCAGTGGTTCGGCCGCCCTCGCCGACAGGTACTTCCTTCCGCTTGCGATGGTCGGGAGGTAGTACGACACCCGGGAGAACACCGTGGGGGCGCGCTCGTTGCACCCGACAGCGCCGTACGAGACGACCCCGACGACCGCACGCGGAAGCGAAGCACCCTTCACAAAGAGTGGCCCCCCTGAGTCACCGTTGCACGCGCCCGAATACACACCCTCACCGCGGATGTAGCGCCCCGCACCCAGCGTGGTGCGCGGGTTGAAGGACTTGCCGAAATACTTCGCGGCCGCCTTGTCCTGGGGCACGAGAACTGCCGCAAGCAACCCGCGCTCGTCCTCGTTCTGGTCATACCCATAGCCGGCCAGGATGTACTTAGTGCTCCGCTTCGGGTTGAAGGACTTCGCCAGCTTGGCGACGCGGGACACGCCTGCGTCCCTCACCAGTCGGAGCAGCCCGATGTCGTTCGCGAATTTGGCCTGCGAGTACCGCCCGCTGTACCACGAGGCGACGACCCCCACGGGATTCCAGTCATCGACCCCGAGTGCACCCACGTTCACGAGCAGATGGTCCTTGTTCCTCACGCAGTGGGCGGCAGTGAGCACTTCCGTCTGGCTGATGAGGGTGCCCGTGCACACCGAGAAGTACTCCCCGGTGCTCCCGTCGTATGACGCGATCTCCACCACTTCGGGGAACTCGGAGGCAGCCACGACAGGCTCCCCGTAGGTCACAGCCGCGACTTCTGCGGCGTGGACGGAGCCCGACAACAGGACGAGGGCAATAACGAAGGACACGCGACGCACGTGCCGAATCTACTGGCGTGGGATAATCGGTGCGGGAGTCACCGGCTGAAACTGTCAATGACGCGGAGCGTCAGGCATCAGCAGGACACTGACGCAGAGCGTCAGGCATCAGCAAAGACGAACATCAGCTCCAGTTCGCACGCCGTCTCGCCGTTCAGCACGGCGCGGCCCTGGCCCTTGCCGGCGCGGGTGCTCATCCGCCCGAGCTCGACCACCAGGTCGAGTTCGTCACCGGGCACGACCTGCCTTCGGAAGCGCGCCCCGTCGATCCCCCCGAAGAGGGGCAGCTTCCCCGCGAAGGCCGGGTCCGAGAGCACGGCATATGCACCGACCTGGGCGATCGCCTCGCACATCAGGACACCCGGCAGGGTCGGCCTGCCGGGAAAATGCCCAGGGAAGAACCATTCGTCACCGTGGAGCTTCCAGTGCCCCGTTGCACCCTTGCCAATCTCAAGTGCCGAGATCCTGTCGACGAACAGGAACGGCGGCCTGTGCGGCAGCACGTCAACCGGCGCCGGGAAACCACTCACTTCCCGAGCGCCTTCAGAAGGTTGAGTGGTGTGTCCTTCGGTGACACCTTGTACCACGCCTCGAGGATTGTCCCGTCCTGGATGAGGAACGCCGAGCGTTCGATGCCCATGTACTCGCGCCCGTACATCGACTTCTTCTTCCAGACCTTGAAGGCCTTTGCCACCACGTGCTCCGTGTCCGCCAGCAACGGGAAACCCAGTCCGTACTTGTCGTCGAACTTCTTCTGCTTCTCAGGCTTGTCCGGGCTGATCCCCACGATCTTCGTGCGGCCGATCCCGTCCTTGATGTCGCGCAGGCCGCAGCTCTGCTGGGTGCATCCAGGGGTGTCCGCCTTGGGGTAGAAGTAGACGAGGATCTTCCCCTTGCCCTGCTTGGCCAGCGAGAACGGCTTGCCGTTCTGGTCCAGCAGTTCGATGTCGGGAGCCTTGGAACCTTGCTTCAGCATGGCGCCGAGACTAGTTCCCTCGTCGCATGCCGTGGCCGTAGAACCCCTGCCTCGGCCGAGCGTGGGCGTGGTAGTGGTCAGGGATGGTGCGCATGTTGTCGTCGATGCGCACGTCCATCTCCCAGTGCAGGTCCACGATGTCGAGGAGCTTCGCGTGCAGCCTCTCTCTCACCTCGTCCGGCGGGTGCGGGTCGTGCGTGCGCCACACAACCATCGGGACGGCGCAGCTCTCGCACTCGGCAATCCACATCTCCTCGTCCTCGTAGAACCACTCGGACATGCGGGCCGCCTCGCATAGTTCGCAGTCCGGCCCGAAGATGCTCATCTCACCACGTGGTCCCGTCGAGTGCCGCCCGCACGCCGCCGACGTAGTCGCCCACGGCATCCGCACCGCCCTCGATCATCCGCCTGACAACGGACGCACCCATGATGACGCCGTCCGCCACCCTGCATGCCTCGACAGCCTGCTCCGCATTGGAGACGCCGACCCCGACGAGGACGGGCATCCCGGTCACTCTCTTCACACGGGCGGCCAGTGCCGTTGCGGTGCCCGCGAGCGACGTGCGCTCCCCCGTGACCCCGAGCAGGCCGACCGAGTACACGAACCCGCGGGCGCGCGACACCACGCGCGGCAGCCTCTCGTCGGGCGCAGTCGGCGCGGCGAGCATCACCGTCTCGACACCGGCCGCATCGGCGGCTGAGCACCAGTCCCCGGACTCCTCCAGCGGGAGATCCGGCACGATTGCGGCCACGACACCCGCAGCGCGCAGGTCGCTCGCGAACCGTTCGTGCCCGGCGTGGAAGACGGTGTTGTAGTAGCACATCACGGCTAGGGGTATCCCGACATCGAGCGCCCGCACCTCGTGCAGGATCGACACGGGCGTGGCACCGGCGTCGAGCGCCACCTGCGAGGACTGCTGGATGACCGGCCCGTCCATCACGGGATCGCTGAACGGGATCCCGATCTCGATGGCGTCAGCCCCGTTTGCCGCGCAAGCCCTGAGAGAGTCCGCCCAGCCGGGGAATCCGCCGGTGATGTAGGGCACCAGGCACTTGCCTCCCCCGTCGATGCGGCGCCGCAGCGCCGACTCGAGCGCTCCGGTCACCTCAGCCCGCCGAGGATGTCCATCATCTGGGCGACGTCCTTGTCCCCGCGCCCGGACAGGTTCATCAGCACCGTCCCGCCCTGCATGCGCGGTGCCTCGCGCGCGATCCACGCGACTGCGTGCGCGCACTCGAGGGCGGGGATGATGCCCTCCGTGCGCGAGAGAAGCTGGAAGCCCTCGATGACCTCGTCGTCTGTGACCGTGGGGTACTCGGCGCGCCCGATGGATGCGAGGTACGAGTGCTCCGGACCGACGCCCGGGTAGTCGAGCCCCGCGCTCACGCTGTGGGCCTCCTGCACCTGACCGTGCTCGTCCTGCATGAGGTAGCTCTTCATGCCGTGCACGACCCCTGGCTGACCGCGGGTCACTGCGGCGCCACCGGCGGGCTCCACCCCCACGAGGCGTGCAGGGGTGTCCACGAAACCAGAGAAGATTCCCATGGCGTTCGAGCCTCCGCCGACGCATGCGACGACGACATCGGGAGTGGTGCCGAGCATCTCGTTGCACTGCGCGAACGCCTCGTCACCGATGACCCGGTGGAACTGGCGGACCATGTACGGGTAGGGGTGCGGGCCCATGACGGAGCCGAGGCAGTAGTGGGTGCTCTCCACCGTTGCCACCCAGTCGCGCATGGCCTCGTTGACTGCGTCCTTCAGGGTGCGGCTGCCCGAATGGACGGCCTCGACCTCTGCACCGAGCAGGCGCATGCGGAACACGTTCAGGGCCTGGCGCTCCACGTCGACGGCACCCATGTAGACCTTGCACTCAAGCCCCATGAGCGCGGCAGCGGTCGCCGAGGCGACGCCGTGCTGCCCTGCCCCCGTCTCGGCCACGATTCTCTTCTTGCCCATCCTCTTGGCCAGCAGGGTCTGGCCGAGGACGTTGTTGATCTTGTGCGAGCCAGTGTGGTTTAGGTCCTCGCGCTTCAGGATGAGGCGAATCCCCAGCTGGCGACCGAGGTTATGGCACTCGGTGAGCATGCTCGGGCGTCCTGCGTACTCGCGGAGGATGTGGTCAAGGTCGCCGCGGAACACCGGGTCGGCCCAGGCCTCGGTGAACGCTGCCTCCAGTTCCTGGCATGCGGGCACGAGGGTCTCGGGGACGAAACGGCCTCCGAAGTCTCCGAAGCGTCCGTCCGGTCCGGGGGTGACGAGAACTGACATTCACCAATTCCACCACGCGGCGGGTCGATTCCCACCAGCGGATTGGTGTGCCGTCAGTCCTCCATCCAGTCGAAAGGCCCGTCGGCGGGCCTCTCCTGCTCCGGCAGTTCGCACGCCCGCACCTCTGCGATGAAACGGCGCATCCGCACGGGGTCCTTGCGCCCGGGCGCCGCCTCCACACCGCCGGCCACGTCGACGCCCCACGGGCGGGCAGCCCTGATTCCTGCCGCCACGTTCTCGGGGGTGAGGCCCCCTGCGAGGATGAGCCGCGGGCCGACCGGCACGTCACCCAGCAACGACCAGTCGAAGACCTGACCGGAGCCGGGGGACGGGGCGTCCACGAGCACGAGGTCCGTGCCGAAGGTGTCTGCCCGCGCCGCGTCCATGGTGCCGGCGGCGACGGCCTTGATCACCGTGCGGACACCCGACATGACATCAGCGACCATCTCGGGCGTCTCGTGACCGTGCAGTTGCGCCGCCTTCACTCCCGCCTTGTCCACCATCTCGATGACACGCCGCGGGTGCTCGTCCCGGAAGACCGCGACCGTGAGGATCTCCCGCGGGAGACGGCGCGTGATGTCGTAGACCTTCTGCACCGCAACCTGCCGCGGGGACGGCGCGAAGATGAACCCGACGGCATCGGCACCCATAGCAACGGCGAGGAGTGCGTCCTCCTCGTTGGTGATGCCGCAGATCTTCACGAACACAGAACCGCACCGTAGTCCCGGCGGGTGCCCGTCCGGCGGAGTTTCTGCTCAGTCGACGAGCAGGTCGGTGAGTGCGGCGCCGGGATCCGCCGCGGTCACCAGGTGCTCCCCCACCAGGACCGCGTCATAGCCAGCGGCCCGCAGCGACAGGGCATCGGCCCTGCCGCGCACCCCGGACTCGGCCACCTTCACCAGGTGCGGGGGCATGAGCGACCCCATCCGCACCGCGCGTTCGTGATCGACCGCGAACGTGACGAGGTCGCGCTGGTTGACACCCACCATCCGGGCACCGGCGGCGAGCGCGTTCTCCAGTTCCGGCTCGTCGTGCACCTCCACGAGGGCGTCAATGTCGACCTCGCGGGAGACCTCGAGGAAACGCGCGAGCTCGGCCGCGGAGAGCGCCGCTGCGATGAGCAGGACGCAGTCCGCACCCATCAACCTGGCGTCGCACACGTCGCGGGCATCGACCGTGAAGTCCTTGCGGATGACCGGCAGCGAGCACGCGGCCCTCGCGCGGGACAGGTCGTCCGCGGAACCACCGAAGTGTTCCGAGTCGGTGAGGACCGACAGGCACGAGGCACCGCCGGCCTGGTAGGCGGCGGCGATGGCCGCAGGGTCGAGCCCTGCGTTCAGGTCGCCCTTCGACGGTGACCTGCGCTTGACCTCCGCAATGACCGCAAGGTGCGGCGTCCCGAGGATCGCGTCCGCGAACCCCCGGGGAGGCTCACAGGCACGCGCGGCATCGACCAGTGAGTCGAGGCTCCGCATGTCGGCCGCCGCACGGGCGCGGTGAAACGCGAGGATGCCGTCGAGATACGTGCGCGCGGCCATCGGTCTGTGACGTCGCCGCGGGAGGGTCAGAGACCCTTGCCGCCGACCGGCTTGAGACCGTGGAACTCCGCCGGCCCGCCGATGAACGGGGCGAGCGACTTCTGGAAGGGCTTGAACCAGTCGGCCGCGCCGTGCGCCGCCTGGGCGTCCTGAGACTCGTACATCTCGTAGATCCACAGGACGTTGGCGTCGCCCATGTCCTCGTGCAGGAGGTAGTAGCGGGTGCCCTCCTCCTTCGCGACGTGGTCGTACGCGGCACTGAAGGCGGTGGCGAGGTCGGCGCGCTTGCCTTCCGCGGCCACCAGTTTCACGATCAACGACACCTGGCTCATCTGGGTCCTCCTTGTGGTCAGGAACTGCCAACCTAGTGGCACCCGGCCCCGGCTCAGAAGCCCAGGATCGAGGCCACCTCTGACTCGAGAGAGTCGAGCGGTACGCGCACCTGCTCTGTGGAGTCCCGGTGGCGGATGGTCACGGCGCCGTCCTCGAGGGAATCGAAGTCCACCGTGACGCAGAGCGGCGTGCCGATCTCGTCCTGGCGGCGGTAGCGGCGACCGATGGCCTGCGTCTCGTCGTAGTCGCACATGTAGCGGGCCGACAGACGCGCAAAGACGTCCTTGGCGAGCGGAGTCAATGTGTCCTTCTTGGACAGCGGCAGCACAGCAACCTTGTAGGGGGCCAGGCGTGGATGGAGACGGAGCACGGTACGGGGCTCGTCGTTCACGACGTCCTCGTCGTAGGCGGCCAGCAGGAACGCCGCCATGGTGCGGTTCGCGCCGGCGGCAGGCTCCACCACGTACGGCACGTACCGCTCGTTGTTCGCCTGGTCGAAGTAGTCCAGTTTCTCTCCCGAGTGCTTCGCATGCTGGGTCAGGTCGAAGTCGGTGCGCTGGGCGATTCCCTCGAGCTCGCCCCAGCCCCACGGGAAGAGGAACTCGACGTCGCTGGTGCCCGCCGAGTAGTGGGAGAGCTCGTCCGCGTCGTGCGGCCTGATGCGCAGCATCTCGCGCGGGATGCCGAGGTCCACGTACCACTGGAGCCGGGCGCTGCACCAGTACTCGTACCACTTCGGGCCCTCGGCGGGGGGAACGAAGAACTCGAGCTCCATCTGCTCGAACTCGCGCGTGCGGAAGATGAAGTTCCCCGGGGTGATCTCGTTGCGGAAGCTCTTGCCGACCTGCGCGATGCCGAACGGGGGCTTCTTGCGGCTGGTCTGAAGCACGTTCGTGAAGTTCACGAACATCCCCTGTGCGGTCTCCGGCCGGAGGTACACGTCGGCACCGGCGCCCTCGATCGGCCCCGCGGTCGTCTTGAACATCAGGTTGAAGGCCCGCGCCTCCGTGAATTGGCAGCCCTTCTGCCCCTGCGGGCAGTCACGGGTCTCCAGGTGGTCCTCCCTGAAGCGGCGCTTGCACACGGTGCAGTCCACGAGCGGGTCGGAGAAGTTGGCCAGGTGACCAGACGCCTCGAACACCTGCGGAGGGCCGAGGATCGCCGCGTCGATGAGCACCACGTCGTCGCGCTGCTGGACCATGGTCCGGACCCACGCGTCCTTCACGTTGCGCAGCATGAGCGAGCCGAGCGGGCCGTAGTCGTACGAGGACCTGAAGCCCCCGTAGATCTCCGCGGACGGGTAGACGAACCCGCGGCGCTTGCACAGGTTGACGATCTGGTCGAGGTCCTTGGCGGGCATGAGGAGGAAAGCCTACAAGTGCCGGTCGAAGACCCCGAGGCTCCGTATGCGCCGCTCCAGGTGGGCCTCCATCAGGTTCATGACCATCTGGTGCGCCTCGTGCACTGCCGGGGACTCCCCCAGGTCCAGTGCCCCGCGGAGGTTGCCCCCGAGGATCATCCGCATCACGTCCAGTGCCTGCGCCGAGAACGGCGCGCCCATCCGGCACGAGCCGCACTGCGTGCCTCCCTGCACGATGTCGAAACCCGCAAGGTCGTCCGTCGACCCGCAGCCCACGCACGAGCCGAGCTGGGGCGCTGTCCCCTCCACGGCGAGAAGCTTCAGGTAGAACGCCGCGAGCATCAAGGGGCTCTTCTGCTGGTCGAGCGTGGCGAGGGCCCGGCGCAGAAGCTCGAAGATCTGCGGCACGGGCTCGTGGTCCGGGGTGATCCTGTCCACTGCCTCCAGCATCGCCATCCCTTGCGACATGCGGGCGAGATCGGAGTGCAGCCTGTGGTGCACCGAGATCAGTGTGACCTCGTCGATGACCGCGAGACCGCGACCCGGCTTCACGAGCACCTCGACGTGGTTCATCGGCTCCAGACGGGCTCCGATCCGGGACCTCGTCTTACGGACCCCGTTCGCCGCCGCGGCGATCCTGCCGTGATCCCGCGTGAGGAGGAAGACGACCCGGTTGGACTCGTTCGACTTGCGGGACCCGAGGACTATCGCCTCGTCACTCCACGGGTTCACGAATCGAGCCCACCGAACCTGCGGTGGCGCCTGTTGAAGTCGTCGATCGCCATCTCCAGGTGGCCTGCCTGGAGCGCAGACCACTGGATGTCGAGAAAGACCAGTTCGCTGTACGCGAGCTCCCACACCAGGGAGGTCGGCAGGATGTCGGGGCGGCCGAGGATGAGCGCAAGGTCTGGCTCGCCCGGGACCGGCTCGAGCAGTGCAACAGAGAGCGACTCGTCGGTGATCGCCTCCCCTGACCTCCGCATCGACTCCACGACGGTGGCGAACCTGGCATGACCGTCCGCATGTGGGTCGACCACGACCCCCAGGCCGTCGTCCGTGCGCCACACGTAACGGGCGCTGCCATGGGCAGGAACCTGCTCGACCTTGTCCATCGCCGCGAAGACCGAGGCCATGCGGTCCAGGTCCGCCGGGGCCCCGGGGGAACCATGGTGGGGCATCACCGTGACCCACTCTGCCCCCACGCGCCCCACACCGCGCGCGATCTCGGCGAACCTGTCTGCCCAGTCTGCCTGCGACATCGAAGCCCACTCCTGCGGGGTGCCGCCGCACACGAGGACATGCACGAGACCGTCAGACGGGGACGAGGCGGCGCGACTCACGGTTCCATTCTCACACGCACGGACGCCTGCGGGGGGCTGTCACGGCCCTGGAGCAGGCCATCAGTAGGGTTGGGACGCCGTGAACGACATCAATCTTCCCCCTGCAGGAGAGCCCCGGAGGATCCATGTCGCCTGCGTGATGGACGGCAACGGCCGCTGGGCCCGCAAGCGCGGGCTGCCCCGCACCGAGGGCCACACAGCCGGCGAGGAGGCACTCGCAGAGGTGGTCCGGGCGGCGGCCGCGCGCAACGTGGGCTGGCTCACCGTGTTCGGCTTCTCCACGGAGAACTGGGTGCGGCCGCGGCCCGAGGTGCGCCACATCCTCTCGCTCCACCGCAAGATCTTCGGGCGGGTCGACGAGATGCGCAGGAACAACGCCTCCATCCGGTGGATCGGGAGACCGTTCAAGGAGAAGGGCGCACGCACCCCGGTGTACGTCCAGCGCGCGATCGACAAGGCCATCGCCGAGACCGCCCCCAACAGCGGCCTCGTGGTCACGGTGGCTTTCGACTACGGCGGCCGCGCCGAACTGGCCCGCGCCGCCTCTCGCGCGGCCACGGCTGGTCCGGTGGACACCGCCGCCATCGCCGGGAACCTCTACGACCCCACGCTGCCGCCCGTCGACGTTCTCGTGCGCACGTCCGGCGAGACGCGCATCTCGAACTTCCTCCTCTGGCAGATCAACGGGTGCAAGGTGTACTTCACCGACCGGCCTTGGCCCGATTTCGACGCTGCCGAACTCGACCGCGCACTTGCGTTGCTGGACGGCAACGGGTGAGCCGTTCCGAGGCGGGACGCGCCGCAGTTGAGGCCCTTCACAGGGTCGTGGCGACCCTCCCGGGGGCCGAGGAGCGCCCGGGCCAGGACGAGATGTCGTACGAGATTGCCCAGGCACTCGCATCAGGCAGGTCGATAATCGTCCAGGCCGGCACCGGCACCGACAAGTCGCTCGGCTACCTGGTCCCCGCCATCCTCGCCGGAAAGCGGACGGTGGTGGCCACCGCGACGAAGACACTCCAGGACCAGTTGAGCCGCAACGACCTGCCGCTCCTCGCGGCTTCGCTCGGCAGGGACTTCTCGTGGGCGGTCGTCAAGGGACGCAGCAACTACGTATGCCTGCAGCGGCTCCACGAACTGGAAGACCGGAGCGGCCAGCTCGAGTTCGAGGAACTCGGAACAACCACCAAGAAAGAGATCGAGTCGATCATCGACTGGGCTGCAGTCACCGTCACGGGGGACCTGGAGGAACTGCCCCGCTCCCCCGGGGAGAAGGCGCGCACGGCCGTGACGGTCGGGTCAGACGAGTGCCCGGGTCGCGCCAAGTGCCCCTCCGGTGAGAGGTGCTTCGCCGAGCGGGCGCGCGCGGAGGCCGAGAACGCCGATGTCGTCGTGGTCAATCTCCATCTCTACGGCATCCACGTCGCGAGCGGCGGGGCGATCCTGCCGGAGCACGAGGTCGTCATCTTCGACGAGGTGCACCAGCTCGAGTCCGTCATGAGCGACACGGCAGGGGTCGAGCTGCGCGGCGGGCGCTTCTCTGCATGCTCGGCCGCGGTGCGCCGCGTCATCGCGGATTCGTCGTCAGCGGCACGACTCGATAGCGCAGGGGACTCGTTCGCTCTCTCGCTCAACTCCTGGTCGGGCCAGCGTCTGGCACACCCTCTGCCTCCGGCAGTGTCGGGACATCTCGCCAAGGCGCGCCTGGAACTCAATGCCGTCCTCGAGGAACTGCGGAATGTCAAGACCGACAATGAGGCCGTGAACCAGCGCCGTCTGCGAGCCCAGTCCCAGTGCGAGCGCCTGGCCGAGCAGGTCGACCTGGCACTCGGCACGTTCGAGGGCTATGTCGCGTACGTGGACGGAACATCCACGCGCCTCACACTCCACATCAAGCCGCTGCACGTCGGCCCGGTGCTGACCTCCGGGGTGTGGTCCAGCCACTCTGCTGTGCTCACGAGCGCCACGGTCCCGATGTCGCTTCCCGACCGCGTCGGCCTGGACCCTGACTCCACCGGCCAGTTATCCGTCGCGTCGCCGTTCGACTACGAGCGGAACTCCCTGCTGTACTGTTCGCCGGACTTCCCGGACAGAAACTCGCCCGAGTTCCAAGAGTTCGTCCACGACGAGCTCGAGTCGCTCATCAATGCGGCAGGCGGGCGGACTCTCGCGCTCTTCACCAGCAACGCGGCACTCAATGCGGCAGCAGAGGCGCTCCGGGCACGCGTCCCCTTCCCGGTGCTCACGCCGGCGGACCACAGCCGCCAGAGACTGATCGAGCTCTTCATGGCCGACGAGCACTCGTGCATCTTCGCCTCCTCCGGCTTCTTCCAGGGCGTTGATCTCCCGGGACGGACCCTCTCGCTCGTCGTGCTCGACAAGCTCCCGTTCCCACGCCCTGACGAACCGCTCCTTGAGGCACGCCGTGAGGCCGTAGGGCGTGAGCGGTCCTTCCAGGCCATTGACCTGCCGCTGTGCGCCACGGCACTGGCGCAGGCGGCCGGACGGCTGGTGCGCACCACAGAGGACAAAGGGGTCGTGGCGGTTCTGGACAGGCGCCTTGCCACCATGAAGTACCGCTGGACGCTCCTGAACACCCTGCCGCCCATGTCACGCACGCGCAACCGCTCGGAGGTCGAGGACTTCCTGCGTGACATCACGTCGACGCGCTGAACGCAGCGCGCTGCCGACGGGGCCTGGTCAGTAACCCAGTCGCTCGAGCCGGTCCGGGCGTTGCTGCCAGTCCTTCTCGACTGTCACGTGCAGTTCCAGGTATGCACCCTTCGGCAGCTGCTTGCGCACCTCCTGGCCCACGTGCTTCAGCAGTTCCCCTCCGCGGCCGATGACCATCCCCTTCTGGCTCTCCCGCTCCACGAGGATCTCGCACCGGATCTTCGGCCATTCCCACTCCGTCACCTGGGTGGCCACCGAGTACGGCAGCTCGTCCTTCAGAACGGCAAGCAGCTGCTCGCGCACGAGCTCGGCGACCCAGGAGTGCTCGTCGGTGTCCGAGACCATCTCCTCGGGGTAGTACGCCGGACCCTCGGGCATCCGCTCCATGAGCGCGTTGAGCAGGACGTCCAGGCCCTTCCCCGTGGTGGCGGAGACCGGGAAGTAGGCGGCGGCCCCCAGCGACGACACCGCGTTCAGCTGCTGGAGGACCATCTCGGGCTTGGCCTTGTCAATCTTGTTGACCACAACGAACGCACCGGCCATGTCGACATTGTTCGCGACCCACTGGTCGCCCCGTCCGAACGCCTTCGTTGCGTCGATGATGAGGCACACGACCTCCACGTCGTTGATGCAGTCGAGGGCAGTTGCGTTCACCCGCTCGCCCAGCGCAGTGACAGGCTTGTGGATGCCCGGGGTGTCCACGAACACGATCTGGGTGCCGTCACCGTGGTACACGCCCCGCACGCGCGTCCGCGTGGTCTGGGGCTTGTTGGAGATGATGCTGACCTTCTGCCCGCAGATCGCGTTCACCAGCGACGACTTGCCGACGTTCGGCCTGCCGACGAGAGTGACGAATCCGCTGCGCACTCTCTCAACCTAGGTGATGGACGGCCTGTCGCGCGACAAGCAGTGAGATCACGTCAGACCTTGGAGTCACGACCCGCCCAGAAGGGAGCACGCAGCTCGCGCTTCAGGATCTTGCCCGAGCCCGTCTTCGGAAGCTCGTCCAGCCACGACACGGAGCGGGGGATCTTGTAGTTCGCCAGGTTCGAGCGCGCGTGCTCGATCACATCGGCATCAGTCAGGCTGGACCCAGGGCGGCGAACCACCACGGCGTGGACGGTCTCGCCCCACTCCTCGCTCGGGATGCCGAACACGGCCGACTCGTAGATGTCCTGGTGGTTCTCCAGGCAGGCCTCGATCTCGGCCGGGTAGATGTTCATGCCGCCCGAGATGATCATGTCCTTCTTGCGGTCGCAGATGTAATAGAAACCCTCGTCATCCCGGTAGGCGATGTCCCCCACGGTCTGGAACCCCTCCCGGCGGTCCGCGAGGAACTTGTCATGCTGCTTGTAGTAGTCCGCGAAGACCGACGCGCTCCGGACGAAGAGTTCCCCTGTGTGGTCAGGGCCGGTCCCGGTTACCTCGTTGCCGTCGTCGTCGAACAGCCTGATCTCCACGCCCGGCGCGGGCTTCCCGCAGGAGCCGGGCTTGCGCAGCTGGTCCTCCGGGCGGAGCACGCAGTTCACGCCCAGTTCCGTGCTGCCGTACACCTCGAAGAGCGACTCCTCCGGGAAGCCCTGGAGGTACATCTTCTTCAGTGTGAAGCTCCACGGGGCGGCATTCGCGATCATGCGGCGCATGGAGGAGACGTCGTGGCGGGCTTTGGTCTCCTCGGGCAGGTTGCAGATCATCCTGATGGGCGTCGGGGCACTGAACGTGCTCGACACACGGTACGTGCTCACGAGCCTGAGCCAGTCCTCCGGGTCGAACTTGCGCTGCACCACGACCGTCTGGCCCATCGCCTGCGCGGTGTTCATGAAGCCGCCCGGCCCGCTGTGGTAGAGCGGTCCCGTGGTGAGGTACACGTCATCGGGGGTGTACCCGATGTGGGCGAGGAGTGCCGCGCCTGTCGCCTTTGCCTCGTCGCTCGACGACCCGGAGCGGAAGGCGCCCTTCGGTTTCCCGGTGGTTCCGCTCGTGTAGATCATCGTCGCGCCGGGCTCGGTCCCGGCGGCCAGCACCGGTTCCGACGCGGACGCGGCCTCCATCAGTTCGTCGGCGGACTGCATGCCCGCGGGCGCCGGGCCGTCGAACACGAGGATGTTCGTCACCTTCGGGATGTGGGTCCGGATGCGCTCGAACGTCGTGGCGAACTCGGCGTCGACGTACACGACCGTGGCGTCACAGTGGTCGGTCACGTACGCGGCCTCGTCGTCTGACAGCCTGTAGTTGAGCGGCACCGCCGTGACGCCGAGCTTGCGGGCGGCGTTCACCATCGTCACGATCCCGATGGAGTTCTGGCCGCACCACACGACTTTCGAGTCGGGCGCAGCGACCCCCATTCCAGAGAGCACGTTGGCGAGGCGATTGGCACGGTCATTTAGCTCGGCGAAACTGACGATGAGCGGCGCATGACCCGGACGGTCATCGACCACGGCGGGCTTGTCTGGTTGTGCCTGTGCATGCAGTGTGAGAACGTCAGCCATTCCTATGTCGTATCACGGCCGGGGACCACTCCGGAACAGAGCCCCGCCGTGCCGGTTCCGGCGTGACACACTCTCCCCATGCCCCGGAACCCGTTCCTGAACCTGGACTGGCGCAAGTGGTTCGACCAGATGCTCCCCCAGACGCTCCAGGTCGCCACGTGGCTTCTCTACATCAACGGCGCGTTCGCGATCCTCGACTGGATCGACCGCAGCGACATCTACGGAATCTGGCGCTGGTACGGCGGGATCGGGGGCGTCATCGCCCCCTTCGCGTGCCTGTCGTACGTGGCAGCCGGCCTCCTCATGGCCAACGGACGCAGACTCGGCTGGCAACTGGGGATCGCGGCATCGCTCTCCCCGGTGGCCCTGAGGGCCCTGCTCAAGTTCCAGCACGAGACCGGGCTCCCCCTGTCGTGGGTGCTCACCCAACGCAACCTGGTCTCGTTCCTGTTCGAGGCAGCTCTCGTGGCGCTCCTGCTGCACCCCATGTCTCGCACCCACGCCGCCCGCTGGTTCCGCTGACCCGCCTGGCGGGGCCGTGTGCCACACTGGCGCGATGGCACGACACATCGAGAGCATCGAGGCACTGAAGGGTCTCATCGGCGAGCACATCGGGTACTCCGAGTACCTCACCATCGACCAGGAACGGGTGAACCTCTTCGCCGACGCGACAGGCGACCACCAGTGGATCCACATCGACGTCGAGAAGGCAAAGGCGGGCCCCTTCGGTGGCCCGATCGCGCACGGGTACCTGACACTGTCGCTCGGCCCGGTGCTGCTGCCGCAGGTGTTCTCGGTCGGCGGGATCGCGATGGGCGTGAACTACGGGGCCAACAAGGTCCGTTTCATGTCCCCCGTGCCGGTCGGCGCGCGTCTCAGGGCGGGCGTGAAGGTCCTTGCTGTCGATGACGTGGCCGGCGGCGCCCAGGTGACCCTGGAGACGACCTTCGAGTGCGAAGGGGCGGCCAAGCCGTCCTGCATCGCCGAGGTCATCTTCCGCTACTACTCGGCCTGAGCTTCGCGGTTCAGCGGAAGTTCGGCATCACGTGCCGGGCGAAGAGCTCCAGCGTCTCGGTGCTGGGGTAGTCAGGGCACCACGGCACGAAACCGGTGCACCCGGCATCCAGGTAGCGCTGGATCTTCTCTGACACCTGCTCGGGAGTGCCCACGAGAGCCTTGGCCCTCCACGACTCTGCGGGCTCTCCCCACAGGCTCCGGGAACCGGCCTCGATGATCTCTTTCTCCGTCTCGCGGATGAAGACCTCTGACGAGACCGTCTTGCGGATGGTCTCCTCGTCGCGCCCGATCGACGCGCAGTGTCCCTTCAGGATCTCGCGCTTGCGCACGAACTCCTCCACGGAACTGCCGAAGTTGGACACGTCCGCATGCTCCGCCACCACGCGCAGGGTGACCTTCTCGCCCCCGCCACCGATCCACACGGGGGGTGTCGGCTTCTGGAGTGGCTTGGGGTCACAGTTCGCCCTCTCCATCCTGTAGTACTTCCCGTCGTAGGTGGTCTCAGCGTTGGTCCACATTGACTTCACGATCTCCACGGTCTCGCGCAGCATGCCGATGCGGTCGGACGGCTTCTTGAACTCGAACCCGTACCCGCGGTACTCGTTCTCGTACCACCCGGCCCCGATGCCCCAGTCCAGGCGACCGCCCGAGATGACGTCGACAGTGGAGGTGATCTTGGCGAGGAGACCGGGGTTGCGGTAGCTGTTGCACCCGACCATCTGGCCAAGGCGGATGCGGGAGGTGCGCTGGCTGATCGCCGCGATCGTGGTCCAGCACTCGAAGACCGCCTCGTGGGCGGGCACAGGGACGTTGTGGAAATGGTCGTACACCCAGATGGAGTCGAATCCGAGTTGCTCAGCAAGCACTGCAATCTCGACGGCCTTGTTCCACTTGTTCTCGGCACCGTCGATGCCGGCAAGTTCCATCTTCCATCCCTGCGGGACGAAGACACCGAAGAGCGGGGCGTGGGGGCTGTTCGACATGGTCCCTCCTTCCGCGGCGAGGTTATCGTTCGGGGATGACGCAGTTCGTGCCCGCAACCATCGGGATGGCAGAGATCCACGAGGCCATCGCAGCCACGCGACCGGACCAGGAGTGCCTGGTGTTCAGGGACAAGCGCTTCACGTGGGTCGACGTGACAGAGAGGACGAGGCGTCTCGCCAATCATCTCGCATCGCAGGGTCTCGGGTGCACGGCGGAGCGCGGCACCCTCCCAAACTGGGAGAGCGGCCAGGACCACCTCGCCATCTACCTGCACAACGGCAACGAGTACCTGGAGTCGATGCTCGGGGCGTGGAAGGCGCGCGTGGCGCCGTTCAACGTGAACTACCGGTACGTGGCGGAGGAGCTGAAGTACCTGCTCACCGACTCGGGCGCCACGGCGATCGTGGTGCACTCGCGCTTCACGCCGCTGCTCGCTGAGGTGCGCGCGGGCCTGCCCCGCCTGCGCGTGATCCTCCAGGTGCCTGACTCCTCGGGCGAGCCGCTCATGGACGGCGCAGTCTGGTACGAGGATGCCCTCGCGCGCGCCTCAGCCGACAAGCCCGCAGCTGGCTACAGCGGTGACGACCTCTACATCCTCTACACGGGCGGCACCACGGGCATGCCGAAGGGCGTGCTCTGGCGCAACGCCGACGCCGTGGTGGAGTGCTTCGGAGGCAACAAGGAGGCGACGACCCTTGAGGAGCACGTGGCGGCCGCGGCCGGCGGCCTGCGCGCCCTCCCCTGCCCGCCGTTCATGCACGGGGCCGCGCACTGGATCGCCATGCGCACCTGGCTCTCCGGCGGCACGATCCTCGTGCAGTCCGTGCCGGAACGCCTCGACCCCGAGGACATCTGGGGCCTGGTGGAACGGGAGAAGGCGAACTTCCTCCTCATCGTGGGCGACGCATTCGCCCGCCCGTTGCTGGACGGTCTCGCGGCGGGTCAGTACGACCTCACGGGTTTGCTCAGCATCCTCAGCGGCGGCGCGCCGCTGTCCGCGCACCTCAAGGAGGAGTTCCTCTCCCACGTCCCGCACGTGCTCCTCGTGGACGGCCTGGGGTCATCCGAGGCGGGAGGCCAGCTGTCGCAGGTCGCGGCGAGCGGGTCCGCCAGCACGGGAACGTTCCCGTGGGCCCCGCAGAACCACATCCTCTCCGAGGACATGACCCGCGTGCTCGAGGCCGGCCACGAGGAGCTCGGCTGGCTCGCGAAGAGCGGCCGCCTCGCGCTCGGGTACCTGCACGACGAGACGAAGACAAGGCGCACCTACCCCGTGGTGGACGGTGTCCGCTACGTGGTGCCGGGCGACCGTGCCCGCCTGACCGCCGACATGATGATCGAGATGCACGGTCGCGACTCCGTGACCATCAACTCGGGCGGCGAGAAGATCTTCGCCGAGGAGGTCGAGGCTGCCGTCAAGGCGCATCCTGACGTGTACGACTGCGTCGTCGCCGGCCGCCCGAGCAAGCGCTGGGGCAACGAGGTCGTCGCGATCGTGCGCCTGAAGGACGGTCGGGCCCCCGACGAGACGGGACTACTGGCCGAGGCGGAGAAGCACGTGGCGCGCTACAAGCTGCCGAAGGCGTTCGTCTTCGTGCCCGAGATCGTGCGCTCACCGGCGGGCAAGGCCGACTACCGGTGGGCCAAGCAGACCGCTGTCGACGCGGCCGGCTGACAACCCGGGGCTACAGCGGCAGGCTGCCCGTGGCCGACCACGTGGACTTGTGGTCGGTGTAGGCCTTGATGGACATCTGTGCGATGCGCATCTGGTGGATCTCGTCGGCACCGTCCGCGAACCTCGCCCACCGGGCGTTCTGCAGCATGTTGGCGAGGGGCGTGTCGGTGGAGTAGCCCAGCGCGCCGTGAACCTGGATCGCACGGTCGATGATGCGGTTGAGGCTGTTCGCCACGAAGTGCTTCGCCATGGAGACCTCGTTGCGGAAGTCGACGCCCTTGTCGATGAGGTACGCAGCGTGGAGCACCATCAGCTTGCACTGGTAGAGCTCCATCGTGGAGTCCGCGATCATCCACTGGACGCCCTGCTTCTCGGCAAGGTACGAACCGTGCGAGTAGCGGTTCAGGGACCGGTCCACCATCATGTCGAGCGCAGTCTCGGCCTGGGCGATCCAGCGCATGCAGTGGGCCAACCGTGCCGGCCCCAGGCGGTACTGGCCGAGCCTGTGCCCGTTGCCCCGGCCGCCGAGGACCTGGCGGTCGTGGACCCGCAGGTCGCTGATGACGATCTCCGAGTGGCCAGTGGAGCCGTGCATTGTCTCCACCTCGCGCACGTCGTTCCAGCCCTCCGTCGGGATGTCCACGATGAAGGCGGTGTTCGCGCCGCGGGAGCCCTCGGGCACGTCCATCTCCGTGCGGGCGATGAGGATCGCGAACTTCGCCCTGCGCGCGCCGGAGATGAACCACTTGTGACCGTTGATCACCCACTCGTCGCCGTCCTTGATGGCGTGCGTCCGGATGAGCGTGGGGTCAGAGCCGGCCACCTCGGGCTCGGTCATGGCGAAGCACGACGAGGTGACGCCGTTCAGCAGCGGCTTGAGGTACTTCACCTTCTGCTCGTCGTTCGCCCAGTGGAGGAGAGTGTGCATGTTGCCCTCGTCGGGGGCCTGGCAGTTGAACACCCACGGTCCGACGCGGGTCTTGGCCGCCTCTGACTGCACCATGGCGAGGGCAACGTGGCCGAGGCCCATGCCGCCGTACTCCTTCGGCATGTGGGGCAGCCACAGCCCCTGGCGGACCGCCTCCTTGCGCAGGCCCATGAGAGCCTTGATGTAGTTGCCGCGCTCGGACTCTTCCATCTCGTCACGGTGGCCGAAGGGCTCCATGGCCGGCTTGATCACGTCGTCAACGAAGCTGCGCACCCTGGTGCGGATCTCCTCGTGCTCCGGAGCGAGAGTGAAATCGATCATGGCATTCCCCCTTGTGCGGGCGGCTCTGGCCGCGCCGGCTTCCTGCGCCCATTGTGGCGTTCGGTGACCGACGGCAACGAACCAGCGGGGATTTCCCGGGGGCACGAGCCGTAGCCTTGCCCCGTGAGCAACAGCTGGGACCGCGACAGCCTGCCCGAAGGTGCCGACAAGGCAGCAATGGTCCAGAGCATGTTCGACGCCATCGCACGTCCAGGCGGAACGTCATGATGCGGTTGACCATGTCGTAGCGCGG
>JBJTCK010000095.1:0-3046 GCA_046091825.1 Actinomycetota bacterium
GACACCGGCGATCGAGGCGACCACGCCGATGGCGCGGGCGGCGAGCGGGAAGACCAGGCCCATGGCCGCGGACCTCTTCGAGAGCTACGAGGTGACCCTGGTCGCCTCGATCATCCTCGGCGTGGCCGCGTTCAACTCCATCGGCCTCAACCCGGCCATGGGCCTGGTCTTCCCGCTCGCCGCCCGCGCCATCGGCGTGGTCGCCTCGATCGCCGGTGTCTTCGCCGTGAAGGCGAAGGACGGCGAGACCGACGCGCTGAAGCCGATCAACCGCGGCTTCCTCGTGGCAGGTTCGCTGACCCTCGTCGGCACCCTCGCGCTCGCCCTCGGGTACGTGGGCAACGCCAAGGGCACCGCCGGCGACAAGGTGGAGCTCATGGGCGGCGCCGGCTGGCGCGTGTTCGGCGCGGTGGCCATCGGCCTCGTGCTCGCGCAGCTCGTCAGCCGTCTCACCGAGTACTACACCGCCACGCACCACAAGCCCGTGAAGGAGATCGCGGAGTCGGCCGAGACCGGCCCGGCGACGGCAATCCTCTCGGGCACCGCGTACGGTCTCGAGAGCTCGGTCTACGCGGTCGTCGCGATCGCGGTCGCCATCGGAGTGGCCCTCGGCCTCGGCGGCGGCAACCTGACCTTCTCGCTCTACCTCGTGGCCCTCTGCGGCATGGGCATGCTCGCCACCACCGGCGTCATCGTGTCCGAGGACACCTTCGGTCCAGTCTCCGACAACGCAGCGGGCATCGCCGAGATGTCCGGCGAGTTCCACGGCGAGCCGCAGAAGATCATGGTCAGCCTTGACGCGGTGGGCAACACCACCAAGGCCGTGACCAAGGGCTTCGCGATCGGCTCGGCCGTCATCGCGGCAGTCGCGCTCTTCGCCTCGTTCATCGAGATCGCGGGCGCCGAGCTCGGTGTCGAGATCAAGAACCTGGCTGACGGCGTGTTCACCGCGCCTGAGCTCGCCATCAACGTGGCCGACCCGAAAATCTTCATCGGTCTCCTCATCGGCGGCGCCGTGCCGTTCCTGTTCTCCGCGCTCTCCATCCGCGCCGTCGGCCGCACGGCCGGCGTCGTGGTGCAGGAGGTGCGCAAGCAGTTCAAGGACGGCGGCATCATGGCCGGCACCAAGAAGCCGGAGTACGGCCCCGTCATCGACATCTGCACCGAGGCGTCACTGCGCGAGCTGACCACCCCGGCCCTCCTCGCGGTGCTCACCCCCGTGATCGTGGGCTTCGGCATCGGCTGGCAGGCGCTCGGCGGGTTCCTCGCGGCGGTCATCCTCACCGGCCAACTGATGGCGAACTACCTCAGCAACGCCGGCGGCTCCTGGGACAACGCCAAGAAGTACATCGAGGACGGCAACCACGGCGGCAAGGGCTCCGACCCGTACAAGGCGGCAGTCATCGCGGACACCGTCGGTGACCCGTTCAAGGACACCGCCGGCCCGGCACTGAACCCGCTCATCAAGGTGATGAACCTGGTGTCACTCCTCGTGCTGCCTGCCATCATCTCGAACCAGGACAAGGACGGTCTCCGCCTCGCCATCGCGGCGGCTGCCACCGTGATCCTGGCGGCTTCGGTCGTGAGGTCCTCGCGCCAGAGCGCATCGATCTCCTGACCAGACTCGAGGAAAAGGCCCGGGCCGCACGGCCCGGGCCTTTTTCGTTGTCCTGCCCCGGAGGCGCACAGTGTTGGTGTTGTGCGCCCCGTCGGCGCACTGGGTTGGCGATGTGCGCCCCGTCGGCGCACAATGGTCCCCATGCGGTATCTCAGCCTGGAATGGATCGATGCGATGGCAGAGGCCGTGCGCGGGAACGCTGTGCTCCAGCAGCTCGCCTCGGGCATCACGCTCGGTGTCACCCAGGTCGTCACCGACGGCCCTGAGGGCAACGTGCTCTACCACCTGCAGCTCAGTGACGGGGCTGCCGCATTCGGCGCTGGTGCCGCCCCCGCAGAGGACGTCCGCATGGAGCAGACCTGGGACACCGCGGTCGGCGTGGCCACGCACGAACTTCCTGCCCAGGAGGCCTTCGCGAAGGGCCTGGTGAGGATCGGCGGGGACATCCAGAAACTGATCGGCGCCGATCCGGTCTTTGCGGCACTGAGCGGGGCGTTCGACTCCGTGCGCACGCGCACCGAGTACGCCTGAGTCAGTCGCGCCTGAAGTAGGGGTTCGCAGGGTCGAGCATCGCCGCGAGGGTTTCCTTGGCGGGCGGCCCGCCCGAGGCGATCATCCTGAATGCGGCGAGTGCCGCCGCGGAGTTGTTCATGAAGACCTCCTCCTCGTTGTCAGCAGCAGGGTCGACCCAGACCGCGGCAATGACGAGATGGCTGTCGAGGTCGCGCGGGAGGAGCCTCTCCTTGACCGCGGCGCCGGTGCCGGCCGCGATGCCCGCCTGTGCGGCACCCCACGTGAGCGCGCCGTGCCTCTCCCCCTCCACGGTTGCCTTGTTGACGAAGAGGGTGAACGGCACCACCGGCACCCCGGGCCTGGCCACGGCGACGAACGGCACGTGACCCTCCCGCGGCGTCGCGAGGGCCGTCACCCACGACTCCCCAACGGGGCCCGCACGGTGGCCGAGCACGATGTTGACATGGGCAGCGTTCGCACCGTGCCCCGCGAACCCCTCGCCGATGTGGGGCAGGGTGCCCGAGGGCCTCATGCCGGCAGCCTCCCGTAGCGGCCGAGTTTCAGCTCGTCGTTCGAGTCGGTGCCCGGCTTGGTGTCGTACGCCAGCAGGGCCACGTGCCGTGGCACGGGACCGGTCACGCGCGACACCCGGTGCAGGCTCCACCGGCCGTTGAAGAGCATCAGCGTGCCCGGCGTCATCGGCTCGATGCGGACCAGGTCGTCGCGCTCCCCCCGCCGCACAGCATCGACCGTCGCGGTGTTCTCGTCGTCGGCAGACCGCACCTGCGGCACGTTCTCGAAGTGCCCCCCGCCGAGCGACGGCTGGATTGCGATGGAGACCACGAAATCCGTCTGGTCGAAGTGCCAGCCGAGCTCGTGGCCGTCCCGCATCACGGCCAGGTTCAGCGCGCCGAA
>JBJTCK010000096.1:0-9310 GCA_046091825.1 Actinomycetota bacterium
GGCTTGCGCACGAGCGCCTGCTCCGCGACGGCCTGGTCGCTCACCTTGCCCTCACGTGGCGGGTCCGGCAGTTACAGGGGGTTGAGTCCCTGGCCGGGCGCCGAGGGACCGCGGCTGCCCGGGTTGCCCTGGTTCGTCCCGGCGGAATCGCCGGCCTGACCGGCCGGCTTCTTGCGGTTCTTCCCGCCCCTGCTGCCACGGCGGCGCTTCTTGGCGGCACTGCTGTCGGCGCCGTCGGGACCTCCGGAGGGGCTGCCCGAGTAGCGGTTGTCCACAGGCCGGGACTGGGGTGTGTCGGCGGCCGAATCGGCGCCGGAGCCGTTGTTGTCCATCAGAGTTCCCTTTCCACGTCGCACCCGGGGAGGCGCGCCATGCGCGGAATGGGCAGCCACGAGAGGCGCCCGCACCGCGAACGATCACCCCAACTTTACCTCTGCAACTAGCGGAATCGGCGCATGTGGACGCTCTGGACCAGCCCGATCATCATCGCAAAAGCCACCGTGTGGGACCCCCCGTAGGACAGGAAGGGCAATGGGACCCCCGAGACCGGCGTGATCCCCATCGTCATCCCGATGTTCTGGAAGCTCTGCCACAGGATCATCGTGAAGACCCCGGCACAGATCAGGGTGCCCAGGCGCTCCGTGGCCATCCGGGCGATCCGAAAGACCCTCCAGAGCACCACCCCGAAGAGGCCGAGGACCACCGTGCACCCGAGCATCCCGAACTGCTCCCCGAGCGCAGAGAACACGAAGTCGGTCGACTGGACGGGGATGAACCGGCCGTTCGTGAGGGGCCCCTGCAGGTACCCCTTCCCGAAGAAGCCCCCCGTTGCCACCGCCCTCTTGGCGAACCGGACCTGGGTGACGAGGTTCTGGAGGTCCGCACTGTCGGAGTTCTGCTGCAGGAACGCGGTGATGCGCCGCAGCTGGTAGGTCTTCACGACCCCGGAGAGCACGCCGGCGACCGCCGAGACGATTCCCATTCCCGTGATGAACGCGACGTACCTGAGCTCTGCCCCTGCGACGAGAAGCACTCCCATCACGCACGCCACGAGAACGGACGCCGACCCCAGGTCCGGCTCGATCAGCACGAGGAACGCCGGCGCCCCCACGATGAAGAGGGACTGGATCAGCCTCTCGTAGGAGACCTTGTCCGTGTCGGCGTCGGCGAGGAACCCGGCGAGCATCAGTAGGGTGGTCACCTTGGCGATCTCGGACGGCTGCACGGCGATGGGGCCGATGTCGAACGACAGCCTCGCCCCACCCTTCACGCCGCCGACGACTAGCACCATGACGAGGAGGAACATTGTCACTGCATAGAGAGCCTGGGCACTCCCCCGCAGCTGGACGTAGTCCACCCACATCACCACCGCCATGACGAGGATCGCGACGATGAGGAACGCGACCTGGCGCTGCACGAACTGGTACGGGTCGAGACCGTTGCTGATGAGCCGCGGACGGGTCGCCGAGAAGATGAGGAAGAGCCCGATGACCGACAGTGCGCCGACTGCCGCCATGAGGACCCAGTCGATGTTGCGGCCGGGGTCGGCAAAACCCCGCTTGATGTTCCCCAGCCCGGAGTCCGGGCGGCGCGTCCTGAACACCGCCCCCATCAGCCGGTTCCCGTCATGTGTCGTCCCATCAGTCACGCACCGACGAGCCGGTGCCGACGAGGCACAGGGGGTTTCTCAGGCGCTGCTCGCCGGCGGGTGTCACGCTGTTGACGTCGAGCGGGTCCGCCGGCTTTGCCGGCGGCACCGTCACCTTTCCGGCGAGAGCCGTGAAGGCGCACTTCACCACGGGGGCGGCGGCCCTGCTGCCGAACCCCGCCTTCTCCAGGTAGGCAACCGCCGTGTACGGGATGTTGCCGTTCTTGCTGAACGCCGCGAACGCTGACGAGTCGTTCCACGGCAGGTTCCCCGCACACCCTGCGCCGTGCCGGTCTTCCCTGCGATCGGCAGGGCGCGCTTCGGGTACGAGCGGAAGAGCTTCTCCCCCGTCGTCGAGTGGTAGATGTCCGAGCGCACGCCAGGGCCGGTGATCACCCGGCTCAGCCCCTCCACGATGGCCTCCCTCGCCGTGGCGTCCATGTTGATGTCCCGCACCAGCTGCGGAGCGGAGAAGTCCTGCAGGACCACACCCGCCTTCAGGTCGACGCGACCGGACTTGCCCTTCGGGGTGCCGGGGCCCCAGATCGCACGGACGACCCGCGGCTTCACGACCTTCCCGCCGTTCGCGATGGTCCCGTACGCGACCGCGAGCTGCAGCGGCGTGGCGGAGAGGAGGCCCTGGCCGATGGAGAACTGCACGTTGTCGCCCACGTAGTACCCCCTGCCCTCGTCCTTCGCGATTGCACCGCTCGCCGCGAGCTGCTGCTTCAGGGCCTTGTTCGGGATCGTGCCGACGAACTCGTAGGGGAGGTCAATCTCCGTCGGGGATCCGAACCCGAACTGGCGCACCTGCTCCTCCAGGATCGGGCGGTAGCCGCGCTGGCTGAAGATCTCCTCGCCGATCTTGTAGAAGAACACGTCGGACGACACCGCGAGCGCGTCCACCACGTTCACGCGCCCGTACTTGCACGGCGCGCCGTTGCCGCAGTTCGCGTTCTTGAACACGCACTTCACGTTCAGCTGGCAGCGTTCCTCCGGGATGCTCGACAGCTTGTACGTGCCGGAGTCACGCAGCTCGTACTCCGTGCCCCCCGGCAGCTGGCCGGTGTTCAGCGCCGCGTACGCCACGAACGGCTTGAAGGTGGAGCCCAGGTTGTACCGCCCGCTGATTGCCCTGTTGACGAGGATCGACTGGTCGGGGTCGTCGGTCTTCGGGAACAGCTGGTTGAACTTCTCGGACGTGATACCCGCGTTGAACCACCGGTTGTCGAAGTTCGGGTAGCTCGCCATCGCGAGCACCTCGCCCGTGTCGTGGTTCATGACCACGCTGGAGCCGGCCGGCGCCTTGTAGTAGTTGACCAACGGGTACCGGGGGTCCGGCTCGCCGAAGGCGAGCACCGTCGGGGCCTCCGTCCGTTGCCTCACCCAGAGCTCGGTCCACAGCGCCTGCTCGATGTACTGCTGCATGTCCAGGTCGACCGACAGCTGGATGTCGTTGCCGGGAACCGGCTCCTTCCGCGAGAGCTGCCGCAGGATGCGCCCGCGGGAGTCGACCTCGTACTTCACGTAGCCGGGCTTGCCGCGCAGGACCGACTCGTACGTCTGCTCCACACCGAACTGGCCGACCCGGGCGTCGGGGTCGTAGTTCAGGTTGCGGTAATACTCGAGCTCCTTCTTCTTGATCGCCCCCAGGAAACCGATGACATGGCTGGCGAGCGGCGCATAGGGGTACTCACGCCGCCAGTCCTCCCGGACATCGACCCCCGGGTAATCCTCGCTGCGCTCGCGCAGGAACGTGGCGAGGTCCTCGGACACGTCCTCCTTCAGCGGCACGGGCTGCAACTGGTCGTATCGCTTCGACACAAACCTGTCCTCGAGCGCGTCGGGCGACATGTTGAGCACGCCTGAGAGCCTGTCCCACATCTGCTGGCGGTCGAGGGGGCGCGCGATGATCGCCCTGTCGATGGTGATCGTGAGGATCCGCTCGTTGTCAGCCACGATGCGGCCCTCGAGGTCGAAGATGCGGCCCCGCTCCGGCGTGAGCTTCACGGTGCGCGTGCGGACCTCCTGCACGCGCTCCTGCAGGCCCCGCGCGTCCACGGCCTGCAGGAACCACAGCCGCACGGTGAGAAGCGACCCGAGCACCATGGACACGGTTGCCAGCACGGCGAGGCGCGAGACGTTCCGCTCGCGGGGCATCAGCGCGTCACCTTCGGCTCGCTGAGCGCCCACCGGCAGACCCGCTCCACCGGCAGGCTGAAGACCGCGTTGAAGACCGCGACGACGAATGCAACCCCGATGACGTTCACGGTGAGCACGCCCTCGGCCCCGACGACAGTGAGCGCGACCGGCATGAGGATCATCCCCGTCGCGCTCGCCCCGGCCGCGAGCAGCATCCGGGACCACCAGTTGGGCTCGTGCACGAACGAGTGCACATATCCCGCGAGATAGCCCACCCCGGCGAAAACGGCTGCCCCGACCCCGAGAGGAGTGGTGAGCACCATGTCGTACATGAGGCCCACCATGAACCCGGCGATCGCACCGGTCTCGGAGCCCCGCGCTAGCCCGGCACTCGCCGCGAGCAGCAGCATCACCTGCAGACACACGCCGAACGGGCGCATGTCGTTGAAGAGGGTGGTCTGCAGCGACAGGATCACGAGCGCGACCATGAAGAGCCGGAAGTACCGGTTCTGTGCGACGTCCAGCAGACGGTCGATCACGGGGCGTTCACCTTCTCGGTGCTCGGCTGGTACAGCATCACGCGCACGAAGTTGAGCGCGTCGAGGTTCGCCGAGATCTTCACCTCGAGCAGCGGGCCGAGGCTCCCCGTCCGCTTGATCACCCTCGAGACGGTGCCGATCACGATGTCGGGCGGCGCGAGCGACGACGCACCGCCCGCTGACACCACGGGGGAACCGATGTTCACCTCGCCGAAGCGGGGCTGGTTCTCGATGAACCGCACGACCGGCGCCTTCGAGATCCCGCGGCCCTCGAGGGCGCCCGTCTCCCGGAGCGGCAGGTCGGCGCCTGCCGGGACGGTGATCTCGGACTGGTTCGCCTGGCCCGGCTTGTTGATGTCGCCGGTACCGGTGGGCAACTGTACGGTCGCGTTCGGCGACGTCGCCTGCGACGGGTTGGTGGTCAGGCTCGGTGCCACGGTGCCGCCGGGGACGAAGCCTGGGATCCCGGTGGTCGTGGTGCGCGGGATCGTGGTGGTCGTGGTCGACGTGGTGGTGGTCGTGGTGTCGATCGTGACCCCCGGCGCGCCGGGGACCGTGGTCGTTGTGGGCGGGGTGTTCACCACCTTCACGGCGAGCGAGTAACTCGGGTCCGTCACGAGCATGACGACGGCCCTGCCGTTGTAGACGTCGGTGACCTTCCCGATGAGGCCGGCAGCGTTCAGGACCGGCATCCCCACCTTGATGCCGCACTCGCTGCCGCGGTTGATCTCCACGGTCTGGGCGAAATTGGACGGGGACTCGCCGACCACCTGTGCCGAGCACGAGTTGATGCCGGCGAGCGTCGGCAGGCCGTTCAGCGCCAGCAGCTCCTGCGCCTCGCGGACGCTCGCGATGGCACCGATCTTTGCCCCCTCGCCGTAGGCGACCAGGTCCTTCAGCCGCTGGTTCTCCTCCAGCACGTCGCCGTAGTTCACGATCCCGTTCCACGCATTCTCCACGGGGCGCACGATGACCCGCGTCACCGACTCCACGGGGCGGAACACCGTCCCGAACACGGACCGGAGACCGTTCACCGCCCCGCTGCCGCGGAGGTCCATGGTCACGAGCATGACCGTGGTCAACGCGAGGAGCAGGATCACCCTGCGGCGTGTGAAGGTGCTGCCCGCCACGGGGACCTGCTTACTGGACGTCGAGTCCCGGCGAGGACATCATCCCGCGCATCGCCTCGATGTTCTCGAGCGCCCGGCCCGAGCCGATGGCGACCGCGTACAGCGGGTCCGGCGCCACGTAGCAGGGCATGCCGGTCTCGTGGGTGATCCGCTGTGTGAGCCCGGTCAACAGGGCCCCGCCGCCCGACAGGCAGATGCCCCTGTCCATGATGTCGGCGGCTAGTTCGGGCGGGGTGCGGTCGAGGGTGGACTTCACGGAGTCAATGATGGCAGTCACGGGCTCGGCGATGGCCTCACGCACGTTCTCGCTGGTGAGCTCGACGGTGCGGGGCAGGCCTGTCACGGTGTCCCGCCCTCCCACGTCCGCCGTCAGCTCCTGGGCGAGCGGCCATGCCGACGCCATCCGCATCTTGATCTCCTCGGCGGTGTTGATGCCGATGTCGAGCGCGAAGTTGGTGCGCACGTACGCCACGATCGCCTCGTCGAGTTCGTCCCCAGCCACCCGCACGCTCTGGGCGACCACGATGCCGCCCAGCGAGATCACGGCCACCTCGGTGGTCCCGCCGCCGATGTCCACGATCATGTTGCCGCTCGGCTCGTGCACGGGCAGGTCCGCACCGATGGCGGCCGCCATGGGCTCCTCGATGATGTGCACCGGACGGCGGGCGCCCGCGTACTCGGCCGCGTCCTGGACCGCGCGTTGCTCCACCCCGGTGATCCCCGAGGGCACGCAGATGACCATCCGCGGCTTGCTCCAGCGGCTGGTGGAGATGCGCTGGATGAAGTAGCGCAGCATCTTCTCGCAGACGTCGAAGTCGGCGATGACGCCGTCCTTCAGGGGCCTGATGGCCTCGATGTGCTTGGGTGTGCGCCCGAGCATCCGCTTGGCCTCGAGGCCCACGGCCACGGGACGGCCGTCCCGGGTGTCGATCGCCACCACGGAGGGCTCGTTCAGCACCACGCCCTGCCCCTTGACGTAGACGAGTGTGTTCGCCGTGCCGAGGTCGATCGCGATATCGCGACCTATCGCGAGCGGGTTGTTGCGGCTCATGGGGACTCCTCGGCGGCGGCGCGACCCGGCCCCGCCTCGGTTCGTGGGAAGGTGTCGGTGACGATGGTAATGAACCCCGCCCTAGAGGGAGGGGAAGAAGATGGACAGCTCGCGGGCGGCTGACTCAGCCGAATCGCTGCCGTGGACGAGGTTCTCGGTGAAGAGAGTGCCGAAGTCACCGCGGATGGTCCCCGGGGCGGCATTGCGCGAGTTGGTGGTGCCCATCATGGTCCGCACGATCTCCCAGGTGTCCTCGGGGCCCTCCACCGCCAGGGCGACCACCGGGCCGCGGGACATGAAGGTCACGAGGTCGGCATAGAAGCCCTCGCCGACGAGCTCCTCGTAATGGCGGGCGAGGGTGCCCGCATCGAGGGTGCGCAGCTCCATGGCGGCGATGCGGAGGCCCTTCTGCTCGAAGCGGGAGAGGACGGCGCCGACGAGGCCGCGCTCCACGGCATCTGGCTTGAGGAGGACGAGGGTGCGGTTGGACATGGGTTTCAGGCTAGGGGGAGACGGTTCGGATGCCCCGCCGGACGGCGCAGGGAGGCTGTTCTCAGGGCAGAACGGTGCGCAGATGGGTCCTGGCGGCGCCGACCACGTAGAGCGAACCGGCAACGAGGACTGCGTCCTCCGCGGCGGCATCGGCGAGCGCCCGGTCGCAGCCCCGCTCCACACTGGCGAAGGACTCCACGTTGTCGCACCCGAGAACGCGCGCCGCGGCGGCGACCTCGGCGGCGGGACGGGCCCGCGGCGAAGGCGCCGTCACGCACACGACAAGGTCAAACTCGTCGGCACGCAGTGCACCCAGCATGTCGGCGACGTCCCGTCCCCCGAGCGCACCCACCACGAGGATGCGGCGGCCCGGCGGGTCGAAGTCCTCGAAGAACACCTGCGCACAGGTGTCCGCCCCGGCCGGGTTGTGCGCTCCGTCGAGGATGACGAGCGGCTGGTGACCGAGCACCTCGAACCTGCCGGGCATGGTCACGCAGGCAAAGGCCTCGGCGACGACCTCGGGGTCGAGGGCCGCCCCGAAGAACTCCTCCACGGCCACCAGTGCAGCCGAGGCGTTCTGTCCCTGGTGCGCGCCGTGGAGCGCGAGGAAGAGATCCGTGTACTCCGCGCGCGGCGTGCGTACGTGCAGTTGCCGTCCGCCGAGAGCGAGGTGGTTGTCGACGACATCGAAGTCCTCGCCGCGCTGCACCAGCCCGGCATGAGGTTCCGCGGCGAAGATCGGCACGAGCGACGCGCGCGTCTCCCCCACCACCGCCACGGAGCAGTCCTTGATAATCCCTGCCTTCTCCCGTGCGATGTGCTCGAGTGTCGGTCCGGCGAACTCCGTGTGGTCGAGCGCGATATTGGTGATGACGGAGACATCGGGGCGCACCACGTTCGTGGCGTCCCACCTGCCGAGCATGCCGACCTCGATGACTGCAACGTCCACAGCACAGTCGGAGAAGTGACGGAACGCGGCGGCGGTCATGATCTCGAAGTAACTGGGGCGCACGCCCGACATCACCTCGGCATCCGCCACGGCCGCAACGGCGGCGGCGAACTCCTCCGGCGGGACCGGTTCTGAGTCCACCTGGACGCGTTCCCTCACGTCCTCCAGGTGCGGGCTGCTGAACGTGCCGACCTTCAGCCCGTGGGCCGTCAGCAGCCTGGTGATGATCTGTGTGGTGGAGCCCTTGCCGTTGGTGCCGGTCACGTGGACCACCCGGTAGTCCAGGTGGGGGTCACCGAGAACCGACAGGAGGCGCTCGATCTTCTCCGTGGAGGGACTGTCGACCCTGCCGGTCTTCTCGTACGAGGCGTGCTCGTCCAGGTAGGCCAGCGCCTCGTCGTACCGCACGGGGAGGGTCAGCTGGCTGCGCGGCGCTTCTGTGCCGGACGTGCGGAGCGTGGCACCAGTTCGGCCGGCTTGCGCTCGACCACGCACTGCTCGTCCACCACGATCCGGCCGATGTCGGTGCGGCCCGGCACCTCGTACATGACGTCGAGCAGGGTCTCCTCGAGGATGGCGCGCAGCCCGCGGGCACCCGTGCCGCGGGTGAGGGCAAGGTCTGCCACCGCACCGAGCGCCTCGGGCGTGATCTCCAGCTCCACGTCGTCGAACTCGAAGATCTTCGCGTACTGCTTCACGAGCGCGTTCTTGGGCTCCGTGAGAATCTGCATCAGCGCGTCACGGTCAAGCGCGTGGACGGCACCGACCATGGGCAGGCGGCCGATGAACTCGGGGATCATGCCGAACTTCAGCAGGTCCTCCGGGAGCACCTGGGCGAAGAGACTGCCCGGGTCCTTGTCGGCCTTGGACGTGACCGTGGCATGGAACCCCACGCCCTTGTGGCCGATGCGGCTCTCGATGATCTGCTCGAGCCCGGCGAATGCGCCTCCGCAGATGAACAGCACGTTCGTGGTGTCGATCTGGATGAATTCCTGGTGGGGGTGCTTGCGGCCGCCCTGCGGGGGGACAGAGGCGACTGTCCCCTCGAGGATCTTCAGGAGCGCCTGCTGCACGCCCTCGCCGGAGACGTCACGGGTGATGCTGGGGTTCTCCGCCTTGCGGGCCACCTTGGCGATCTCGTCGATGTAGACGATGCCCTGCTCAGCCTTCTTCACGTCGAAGTCGGCGGCCTGGAGGAGCTTGAGCAGGATGTTCTCCACGTCCTCGCCCACGTAGCCCGCATGCTGAACGTCCCGTTCGCCGTCGCCGACGCCACTGCGCTGACCGAGGCGGGCTACGTGGGCGAGGACGTGGAGAACATCCTCCTCAAGCTCCTCCAGGCCGCCGACTTCGACGTGA
>JBJTCK010000097.1:0-5286 GCA_046091825.1 Actinomycetota bacterium
CGGTCCCCCGCCGCAGCGCGCGCGAGCCGCACGAACTCTGCCCTGTCGGGGTGGTTGAACCGCACGTTGATGCCGTCGAAGTGCTCGCCTGCGCGTGAGGCAAGGGCCGGGCTGTTCACACCCACGACCGTGCGCACGTGCATGTCCATCATCGGGAAACCCTCGAACTCGGGCCCGCGTCCCGGCGAGAGGATGCGGCGCACCTCCCCGACCGTCTCCACGAGACGGTCGTGGCGCTCCGTCATCCGCGGGAGCAGGCTGATGCCGAGGGCGTCCTGCTCGGCACTGAAAGGCGTGTTCGGCGCGGCGCCAGCCCCCACACCCAGGGTGAACCGGCCGCCCGAGATGCCGTGGAGTGTCGCCACGTTTAGCGCGAGCAGCCCTGCCGTGCGGTTCATCACGTTGGCCACGAGCGTGCCGAGACCCACTGTGGATGTGACGGCGGCCCACGCGGCGAGCGACGAGAAGCACTCGTTCATCGAGTCCGACCCGAACGGCTTGCCGGAGAAGTGGTCCAGGTTCCACACGGCCCCGAACCCGGCCTCCTCCGCGGCGATGACCGCCTCGCGCATCCGGGCGAACCCGCACGCCCCCTGGTTGAACTGGATGTCGAACCTCACGACCTCACCCACTCCCTGCGCATCATCGGCGCGTGGCGACGGATCTCGTCTGCAATCCATCGTGTTCGCGGGCCGGAGCACCATGCCTCGAGGGTTCCCTGGGCCCATCGGTCATGCAGGAGAGCCTGCTGGACGGTCGGGATGTCTTCCAGCCGGACATCATCCGGGCCTGGGCACACGAGCAGCATCCCCTCGCTTGCATGGTCGGCAGAAGAGTCGTGACGAGCACCCGAGAGCAATTCCACTTCACCGGCAGTCGGGGTGTGGGCCACCTGCATGATGGACGCCCACACTTGGTCCCTCCCCAGTTCGACCGGCCCGACTAGCGGGTGCCGGCCGAGGACCATGTCGAGGGCGACCTCCCTGGCAGTTGCGTGAACCCGGGAGAGGACATCCCCCGGGAGAAAGGAATCCTCGCGCGGGTCGGCGAACACGGCACTTCCGTCCTCGTAGTCGACCACGGTCCCGTGCTCTGCCGAGAGAAGTGGTTCGAGGAACCGGATGACACCAAGAAGCCTCACGTTGTCGTCCATGCTCCCGAACTCGTCGAGTGCCAGGCCGTGAATCGGGATACGGCACCTGTTCGGCGTTGCGTCCCAGTACACCGCAGTCAGACGCCCTTCGAACGAAGCCCCGGGGCGCTCGGCCCGCACCAGACCCGCGAGATCCGCGGTCACCGACCCGGTCCAGCCGAGGTCCATCACCACGTGATGTCCGGGTGCCGTCACCCCTGACGCATCTAGGTACGCGAGAAGCCGGGAACGCAGCGCTGCGCATGCCGCCTCCACCTCGGATGAATGGGCGATCACGAGGTCACGTGCCGCGGGTGCGCCGAGGACCGTGTCTCCCGTGCCGGCCGAAGGGAAGGTGCACCCGAACCGTGCGGCCACACGCGCCGGAGTCAGCAGTTCGTCGTCCCCGATGAATCTCGCGACCGTCGCGGCGGACACCTCGCGCAGCGATGCGCGCCACATCATCGCCCTGGAGACCGCGGTGTAGGTCGCCGGCGGGAGGGACGGGTCGTGCTCGCGGAGACGGTCGTACACCCACTTCGCGTTCTCCCCGTCACGCGCGAGGAAGTGCACGGCCACTGCCCCTCTCTCGCGCGCGGCCGTGGCCACGTCGTGTACCTGGGCCGCGGTGATGATGGCAAGAGCCCCCCTCGCGAGGTTGTCGGCCGGGTCCCAGAGCTCGCAGGCCCTCATGTCCCGGTTCGCCGCCTCGATCCGCGACAGAGGAAGAACCGCCGGGGACGTGTTCGACGGCTCGCGGTGCGAGCGCCGCATGGAATCCTCCACAAAGGTCGCGATCCCGAGCCGGACAGGGACAGTGCCGTCGGCGTCGGCAAGGTCACCGACGTGCAGGATCTCCCCGGGAGTCGCACCGGTGGATTCGAGGACGATCCTCCACAGCCCGCCGTCGTGCTTCATGGCCCCGTGCTCGCAGCTCACGAACACATCGATCCCCGAGAGATCGATGCCAGCCGCACGGGCCATGCGGACGAGATGTTCGGCGGGCATGTAGTTGTCACTGACCACCACCGCCCGTATCCCCCTCTTTAGGGCACCCGCGAGCAGGTCCTTCCCGAACCGCACCGGAACGGCGAGCGCGACCTCCGTGTTGCATTCGAGAGCGGCGAGCCGGTCGCGATCCGCGGGGGACAGGGCGTAGTCGGACGCCAGCTCGCGCATGATGTCCCCGAGAGTGATGTCGGCCCCGGTCTCGTCATGTGCGAGCCGTTGCCTCGCCCTGCGCTCAGCGAGGACGCGGCGGACCGCGTATCCATGCCATTGCGGGCCCTCCTCGCGGCACAGGACCTCCTCGACGGCGGCGAACACGTGTGTCGGTTGGGCGAGCGACCGCGTGACGAGCGTGTCGAAGAAGTCGAGCGTGAGGACCGTCGCACCCGGGTGGGCGTCGAGAAGGTCGTCTGGGCTCACCGGAAGGTCACCCCCGGAGAATTCGCTTGACCGCGCGGACGGCGTGGCCCGGGTGACGCAGGCCGCGGAGAAGTCTCCTCGACGGTCTGCGAACACCGAGGATGTCTGGCGTCCGGTTGGCGATCGACTCGACATCGACATCGGCGACCGCCCGGACGCCGGTGATCCTCGTCTCGGTCGCTTCGTCCGCAGCCTGGGCCGCGACGGACAGAAGCCCCTTGTTCACGCCGTCAACGATCTCACCCAGCCACCTGTCCTGGAGCTGCAGCTTCACCGAGCGGTGCAGCGACTCCCCATCGACAATCGAGTTCGAGGCACTGCGGTCGCTGTCCTGCGTGCGCACGTGGTAACGGGCGAGGACTCGCGGCTCGAATGCGAAGCCGCCGGCGCGCACGGCCCGCAGGTTGAACTCCCAGTCGCCGAGCACGGGCAACGATTCATCGAACCAACCGGCATCGTCCAGCACGGACCGCCTGAACAGCGCCGCGATCGGCGGGAACGTGTTGGCCCCGATCATCCCCCGGAACGTGAGCCGCCCCGGATTCAGCCAGTACGGCTCCTCGCGGACCGGCCAGACCTTCTGGCCCTTCATCGTCTCGATGACCTTCGTGAGAGAGGTGACCACCGCAGCACGCTCCGGCTGCCCCGAGAGGACCGCGGTTGTGGCCGCGAGGAAGTCGGGATGCCACGCGTCGTCATCATCGTGGATAGCGAAGAATTCCGACTGCGACGCCCGGAGGCCGGCGTTCGATGCAGCCTCCATGCCCACTCGGTCCGGCAGGTGGACGACGGTGATCGTGCCGCGCACCGACCCGTTGCGTGCCGTTGCGACGACTCCGTCGACCGGCTGAGGGTCCCCGCCGTTGTTCACGACGACCAGTTCCCAGTCCCCGTGGGTCTGCTGGCACACGCTCGCGATGGCCCTGGCGAGGAGGACCGGACGCTCGAACGTCCGCATGATGACGGCGACCTTCATAGGAATTCCCCAAGGCTAGTGACGCCCGGACCCCTCAAGGTGAGAGGCAGTGGTGGAGCTGAGGGGAATTGAACCCCTGACCTCTTGCATGCCATGCAAGCGCTCTGCCAACTGAGCTACAGCCCCGGAACGGGAGACCCCAACCATACCAATGGGGCCGTGGGTTACGACAGCTCGACCCCGGCCCAGTCCACCGCCTGGACGTCCTTGTAGAGCCTCTCGATCTCGTAGAACCGGCGCTGTTCCTCGCTGAACACGTGGACGACCACGTCGCCGTAGTCGACCAGTACCCACTGCTGCTCGCCCACGCCCTCGCTGCGCAGCGGGCCTCTCCCGGTCTGCTCGCGGACTGTCACGAGGACGGCGTCGGTGATCGCGCGCACCTGGCGGGGGTTGGACGCGCTCGCGACCACAAAGTACTCGGTGATGGCCAGCACGTCCCCCACGGGCAGCACCACGATGTCACTGGCCTGCTTGTCGTCGGCCGCGCGCGCACAGCGAACGGCCAGGTAGAGGGAGGGGATGTCGTTCGTCATGCGTCGTGCTCTCAGTCGGCGACCGTGCTGGTCGTTGTGGTGGCGATCGTCCGGCCGGCGGCGCTCCCGATGAACGTGCGGAAGTCCTCCCCCAGCACGATGCGGGCGTTCACTCCCTCGATTGTCTCGTCGGTCCTCACGAACGACATCTGGCCGAGGAGAGTGGCATACCCCTCGATGTCCGAGCGCACCATGGACTCGTTGTAGAAGACCGTCGTCTCGTTCGAGGGGGCCTCCTCGACGGTGCGCACCACCGCCACGTTGGCGCCGACGTACGCGAGACGCAGCACGGCCTCGCGCACCAGCGCGGAGTCGTCGTACGGGGTGTCGATCATGATCGCGATGCTGTTCGACACGAGTGCGATTGCGCTCGGTGCGACGCTCGCCATGACCATGATGACCTCTCCCCCATCGATCTCGTAGAGGTCGGCGTTGCCCGGGTTGCGGGTGGGGTCAGTGATGAGGACAGAGGACAGCTGCCACACCTGCACGGTGCCCTGCTGGAGCGCGGCGAAGTACCCGAACATGTCGGCGGGCACCTCGGCGTCACCGGCCGTTGCGGCGGGATCCGTGACCACTGGCCCCGGCTGTGAGGAGGCGGACGGCACCGTCGTCGTGCCGGCTGCCGGGCCGGCACCCGAGGCGACGGCCGACCAGAGTTCCTTCACCGTCGGCAGTCGCGTCGACTCAGCGACACCCGTCAGGGAACTGGCCAGGCCGGATGCGATCTGCTGGGGCGTGAGCGTGGCGCTCCCGGCATCGAGAACGGGGACGGTGGCCCCGTCGGCCGCCGAGTCAAGAACCGGTGCGGGCAGGTTCGCGGGGCGGTCACCGAAACCCTGCAGGTAGACGGCGAGCTCGGCCGAGTCGACGTCGTCGACAAGGCTGAACGACACGTTGAGAAGTCCCTCCACGTCGGCGCGCAGTGCGTCGATGCCGCCCGTCGCGTACGAGTCCGCGATGCGGTGGATCGTGCCCGACTTCGGGATCTCGGCGTTCGCCCCGACAGGGATGGACACGATGCTCCCGCCCCTGCCCGACGGGTCGAGTGCGAGCATGGCGAGCGAGGCGACCTCGCTGCGCGAGTTGGTGACGGCCACGAGCGCTGTCGGCGTGACAGGGATCTTCGTGGTGGACGAGTCATCGACGGAGTTCCCGCCCGTCTCGTTCAGCAGCGAGTTCGCCCCCACCACCAGCCCTGAGGGCAGCATCAC
>JBJTCK010000098.1:0-9201 GCA_046091825.1 Actinomycetota bacterium
GCCGCCCCCGCCCGCGGAGCCGCGCCTACCAAGGACCCCACAGGGACACCGCCCCTCACCCCCCCCCCACCGGCCGCCGCACGGAGGCCCTCGCCCGCGCCGTGCTCCGTGCCGGCAGCGGCACGATCACGGTGAACGGCAAGCCCATCGAGGCTTACTTCACCACTGCGACGCAGCGCATGGTCGTGACCGAGGCGCTCCGCGTCACGTCGCTCGAGACCGCGTACGACGTCAGCGCCAACATCTTCGGCGGCGGTGTCACCGGCCAGGCCGGCGCGTTGCGGATGGCAATCGCCCGTTCTCTCGTCGAGCTCGACCCCGAGCTGCGCCCGGTCCTCAAGAAGGCCGGTCTCCTCACGCGCGACGCGCGCCGCAAGGAGACCAAGAAGTACGGCCTCAAGAAGGCGCGCAAGGCGCCGCAGTTCACCAAGCGCTGACCTGGGCCCCGCGCCGCGCGCGGGGACGCAACGACCATGCTCCATTTCGGCACTGACGGTGTCCGCGGGGTCGCCCTCGAGGAACTCACCGTGGAGTCCGTGCGTGATCTCGCCCGGGCGGTTGCCCGCGTGCTGTCACCCGTCTCTGTCGTCGTCGGCCGGGACACGCGCGAGAGCGGGGAGACACTGGAACGTGCGGTCGTCGACGGTCTGGCCGCCGAGGGCGTCACCGTCCATCTCATGGGTGTGGCACCAACGCCGGCCATCGCGTTCGCGGCGGAGCGTCACGGACATGTCGCCATCGCGCTCACCGCGTCGCACAACCCCTACACGGACAACGGCGTCAAGGTCTTCGCCGCCGGGGGCGCCAAGCTTTCGGACGCCCAGCAGATCGAGATCGAGCGCGAGTGGCACGCCCTCTCCACGGAGCGTCCCCCTGTCGCGCTCGGCCAGGTGCACGACGCATCGGTCGTGCTCGACGAGTACGCCGGGCACAGGGTCGCCGTCGTCGGCGCGGGTGCGCTCCGCGGGCTGAGGGTGGTCGCGGACTGTGCGACCGGGGCGATGTCGGGGGTCGCCCCGCGCGTGCTGACCGCACTCGGTGCGGACGTCCTCGCGATGAACGACACCCCGAACGGACGGAACATCAACGGGGGGTGCGGCGCCACGGTCCCCGGTCCGCTCGCCGGGCGCGTCGTCTCCGAGGGTGCAGATCTCGGCATCGCTTTCGACGGTGACGGCGACCGTCTCGTGGCCGTCGATGCCGCGGGGAACATCATCGATGGTGACCGCATCCTCGCGGTCGCGACAGTCGACCTTGCTGATCGCGGGCTCCTGCGGAACAAGGGCGTCGCCGTGACGGTGATGACGAATCTCGGGTTCCACCGCGCCATGGAGGCGGCCGGAGTCAACGTCGTGGTCACGCCGGTCGGCGACCGCAACATCCTCGCCGCCCTCGACGAGCATGACTTCGTCCTCGGCGGCGAGCAGAGTGGCCACATCGTGCACAGGGCGCACGCCACCACGGGTGACGGGTTGCTCGCCGCGATCCTGCTGATGGAGGACCTCCGGCGCACGTCCCGTTCGCTGGCCGAGGCGGCATCCGTGATGGTGCAATGGCCCCAGGTGATGGTCAACGTGCGCACGGCCGAGAGACTTGCCAACCCTGCGGCGGACCTGGAGCACGAGATCACCGCCTGCGAGGAGAGGCTGGGGGAGGACGGGCGGATCCTCGTGCGGTCCTCCGGCACGGAGCCGCTCGTGCGCGTCATGGTCGAGGCCAGCGATGACGCGATCGCGCTCGGCATCGCCGGTGACCTCGCCGGTGCGCTCGTGGCCCGCTTCGGCGGCAGCATCGAAGGGACGCACTGAGGCCGCCCGCGCGGCTCGGTAAGGTCGGCTCCATGTGCGGCATCATCGGGATCGTCTCCAGGCCGTCGTCACGGCCGGTTCCCGCGGCCGATGACGTCATCGCTCTCCTCGACGCGGCGGTCGCCGCCGGAGACGACCTGGCGTCGGCCGCGCGCCATCTCGCCGCGGCGGACGCACTCCTGCGGGGTGACGCGGGCATCACGGCCCTCGCCGGGAACCTCACGCTCGCATCAGAGATGAACGCCCGGCTCGACCGCATCGACACCACGGCCGACGCCGCAGAAGCAGTGCTCGACGCGATGCACGGCGACTCCGCCGCGATCGACACCGTGGCGGCGAGGGTGTCGGCAGTGCGCGACGCGTCGTGGGCCCTGCGGCGCGACAGGTTCCGCACGGCCGATGCAGTGCACGCATTGGCCGGCGCCGGCGCCGCGCCCCACACCCTCCACGGCTACCTGTCCGTGCAGCAGGCACTCTCGGCGATCGACCGCATGGAGGTGCGCGGCAGGGACTCTGCGGGCGTGAGCGTGGTGGTCTGGGGCGCCGACCTGTCCGCCGTCGCCGCGCGCTTTGCCGACGCCATCGCGCGGCGCGGGAGCGACCCGTTGTTCACTAACAACAGCATCCGGACGGCCGCCGGGAACATGGTGTTCGTCTACAAGGCGGCCGCGGAGATTGGCGAGCTGGGTGACAACACGCGCAACATGCGTGCCGCCGTGGCTGCGGACGAGGTGCTCCGTGCCGCGCTCAGGTCGGCCGGGGCCCGAGTGACCGTGCTCGGCCACACGCGCTGGGCCAGCGTCGGGATCATCAGCGAACCGAACGCCCACCCTGTGACCGGCGAGGAGGTCGGCTCCGCCGGCGACACCGTGTCGATCGCCGTCCTGAAAGGCGACGTCGACAACCACGCCGACCTGAAGGCGCGCCACGGCCTCCGCTTTGCCGACCCGATCACGACCGATGCCAAGGTGATTCCCGCCCTGGTGGACAGGCTCCGCCCCGCCGAGGGAAGCGTGGACGGCGCGTTCCGCGCGGCTGTCAGCCAGTTCGAGGGCTCGGTCGCGGTCGGGTCCTGCGACGCCGCCGAGCCCGGCCGCCTTCTCTTCGCTCTCTCCGGCAGCGGGCAGGGCTGCTACGTCGGTATCGCGGAGGACCGCTTCGTGGTGGCGAGCGAGCCGTACGGGGTCGTCGAGGAGACCTCCGCGTTCGTGCGTCTCGACGGCGAGACTCCCGTGGACCCCGTGCGGCCCACTTCGCGCGGGCAGGTCGCCGTGCTCCACGCGGATGCCGCCGGCACCGTCGCCGGCATCACGATGTCGGCGTACGACGGCACGCCGATCGTCCTCGACCAGGGGGCGGTGCGCACCGCGGAAGTGACCACGCGCGACATCGACAGGGGTGACGCGCCGCACTTCCTCCTCAAGGAGATCACCGAGGCCCCGCGCAGCTTCCGGAAGACCCTGCGCGGACGCGTTGCCGAGACCGACGGCATGTTCGTCCCCGACCTGGACGAGGCCACGTTCCCGGCGCACGTGCGCGAGAGACTGTCCTCCGGCTCAATCCGGCGGATCCGTGTGATCGGGCAGGGGACCGCCGCGGTGGCGGGGACGTCCCTCGTCCCCGTCCTCAGCGAGCTGCTGCCCAATGATGTCAATGTGTCGGCGCTGACGGCGACGGAACTGTCGGGCTTCGCCATGGAGGCCGACATGTCCGATATGCTCGTGATCGCGGTGAGCCAGAGCGGCACCACGACCGACACGAACCGCACGGTCGACCTGGTCGCGGGGCGCGGTGCCGCGGTGCTCGCGATCGTGAACCGCCGAGCCAGTGACCTCGCCGCCAAGGCGCACGGCACGTACTTCACGTCGGACGGCCGCGACATCGAGATGAGCGTGGCGAGCACGAAGGCGTTCTACGCACAGGTGGCGGCCGGCGCGGTCCTTTCGTGTGCGATCGCGCTCAGGTGCGGCGGGTCGCCGGCCCGCGTCGACAGGATCCTGCGCTCGCTCGTGGACATGCCCGCCGCCATGGAGAAGGTGCTCGCAGGGCGCCCGGCGATCGGCGGGATCGCCGCGAGGTTCGCGCCGTCCCGCAGGTACTGGGCCGTCGTCGGGAACGGGCCGAACACGGTGGCGGCGAACGAGGTGAGGATCAAGCTCTCCGAGCTCTGCTACAAGTCGATCAGCTGCGACGTCACCGAGGACAAAAAGCACATCGACCTCTCGTGCGAGCCGATGATCCTCGTGTGCGCCGCAGGTCTCGGCGAGGGGACGGCAGCCGACGTGGCGAAGGAAGTGGCCATCTACAAGGCTCACAAGGCCGTGCCGATCGTGGTCGCAACGGAGGGCAGCGCCCAGTTCGACGCCGCGGCCGCCGTCATCCACGTGCCGGCCGTGGATCCCACGCTCGGGTTCGTCCTCTCTGCCATGGCGGGCCACCTCTTCGGGTACGATGCCGCGCTCGCCATCGACGCGCTCGCCGTGCCCCTCCGCCGCCTCCGCGAGGTGGTGGAGCACGTCGTCGAGCGCGGCGGCAACGGCGAGGAGGCACTCGCCGCGGTGGAGCGCCGCATCGGGCCTGCCTCCCAGGAGTTCCTCGCCGGGCTGCGCACCGGCCAGTACGACGGGAACCTCGAGGCGAGCACCGCCGTGCGTGTCGTCTCGTTGCTGCGCACCGTGACGTCGGCGGAACCACTGCGCGACTACCAGCGCGAGACCGGGCGGGTCGCCACGCCGGCCGTCCTCCTCGACGACCTTGTCACCGCGCTGACGAGGGCAGTGGACGAGCTCACCCGCCCCGTCGATGCCATCAAGCACCAGGCAAAGACCGTCACCGTGGGGATCTCGCGCACCGAGGAGGGTCTCCTCGATGCCGTGCTCGTCCGTGCCGTGCTCGAGTCAGGAGCCGCGCGCGACCACATCTCGTACTCGACCCTCAAGGTGCTGGCCGCTCTCGATGGGGCAGTCGAGTCCGTCACGGGTTTCACGCGGTACTCCGTGAACGGTGACCCGCGCGGTGGCGCCGCGACGATCAGCATCGTGGAGCGCGGCGGACTCGCGCGGGACCTCTCGTCGCGCGTCGACACGAACCCCTCGCTCGTGGGAACCAAGCGCCGGGTCGCCGACGAGCAGCAGGTGCTCGTCGCCCGCGGCCGCAAGGACGGCCGCACCGTGGTGATCGTGCCGGAGGTGAAGGGTGCCGAGACGGTGGGGCTCACGCTCCTGCACGTGGTCTTCCACGGCACGGTCCCTGCCGCCACCGCACGGCGGGTGCTGCAGGGTTACGACCGCAGGTACGACAGGCTCGTCGACTGGGTCACGGAGACAGAGGGATCTTTCCGTGAGGACCGGCTTGGCGAGGTGCCGATCGCGGACCTGCTCATCCTCCCCGTGTCGGAGACTGCTGACCACTGGCGAAACGACAGGGGCAACTGACCGTGCGCGGCGTGGGCATCGACGCAGTCGACATCGAACGCTTCCGTCTCTCGCTGCAGCGCACGCCGGCGATGAGGACGCGCCTTTTCACCCCGGAGGAACTCGCGTCGCTCGAGGAGGCGAAGGACCCGGTGCCGTCGCTCGCGGCACGCTTTGCCGTGCGCGAGGCGGCGATGAAAGCCATGGGTGTGGGCCTCGGGGCATTCGGGTTCCATGACGTCTCGGTGGAACGTCTCAGCTCGGGCGCACCCCGACTGCACGTGGAGGGCCGCGCCCTGGAGCTCGCCGAGAGCCTCGGTATCAACGGGTGGCACGTGTCCATCACCCACACGTCCACCGTCGCGATGGCTGTCGTCGCGGCGCTCTGAGCCCGCGGCGAGACGCACCTCCCGCTCGGTTTCGCCGGCCCCGCGCCTACGCTTGCGGGGTGATTCCCGTCGTGACGCCCGAGCAGATGCACGCCGCTGATGCGGCTGCTGTCGCCGCGGCCGGGGACGCCGGCGTGTTCATCCGCAGGGCGGGCCATGCCGTGGCGGAGACCGCGCGCACGATGATGCACGGCACGTACGGCCGCAGGGTCACAGTGATAGCGGGCAAGGGAAACAACGGCAACGACGGCCGCGTCGCGGCCGCGGTGCTCGCGTCATGGGGTGCATCCGTCACCGTCACCGATGCGGCCGATGCCCACGGGCTGTTCGTCGACCCGCGCACGGCCGACATCCTCATCGACGCCGCCTACGGGATCGGTTTCCGCGGCACGTGGTCACCGCCGGTCGTCATCGACGTGCCAGTGCTCGCGGTCGACATCCCGAGCGGGCTCGACGGCCGCACCGGCGCGGTCAACGGCGGTGTGCTCGTGGCCGACCGCACCGTCACGTTCGTCGCACTGAAGCAGGGGATGGTGCTCGGTGACGGGCCGTCCGTGTGCGGTGTCATCGACATCGTGGACGTGGGCATCGACCCCGGGGAGGACGTGGACGTCCACGTCGTCGAGGCATCAGACGTCCGCCGATGGCTGCCGCCCCGCGACAGGCAGGCCCACAAGTGGTCGCACGCGGTGCGGATGGTCGCGGGGAGTGCAGGGATGCCCGGTGCCGCGTCGCTCGCGTCCGCCGCGGCAATGCGGGCTGGTGCCGGCATCGTCCATCTCTCCACCCGTGGCACCGACCGCTCGGGTGCGCAGTTCCCCACGGAGGTCGTCCATGTCCCCCTGCCGGAGGGTGACTGGTCACGGTTCGTCGCTGCCGACGCGGCGAGGTTCGACAGTCTGGTGATCGGGCCCGGACTCGGACGCGGCGACGACGTGGCACTCGAGGTCAGGGAGGTGCTGGCCGCAGTCGGGCTGCCTGCCGTCGTCGACGGCGATGCGATCGCGGCATCAGTCGACCCGCGCGGCGGCTACGGGACGCTGCTCGGGCGCGCCGCACAGACGGTCCTCACCCCGCACGACGGCGAGTTCGCAGCCGTGGGCGGCGACACGTCGGATGATGACCGCATCGGCGCGACCGTTGCACTCGCCGGCGCCTGCGGGTGCACCGTGCTGCGGAAGGGCCCGACCACGGTCGTGGCCTCACCGGGCCGTCCCACCTACTTGATTGTGTCCGGGGACGAGCGGCTCGCAACGGCCGGCAGCGGTGACGTCCTCGCCGGCATCACCGGGGCGTTCCTGGCCCGCGGGCTCGCCGCCCCCGAGGGCGCCGCCGCGGCGGCGTTCGTGCACGCGATGGCTGGTTCCTCCCTGCCTGTCGAGGGTGCGATCGCCCGCGATGTGGTGACAGGCATCAGCGACGTCCTCAATGACATCATGGGCACGGGGGCAGGTCAATGAGCGTCGATTTCTCGCAGCGATGGGCGTGGGCCGAGGTGCACACCGGCATCATCCAGCACAACATCGCCGTCATCGCCCAGCGCATCGCACCCACGGACGTGTGGGCCGTCGTCAAGGCGAACGGCTACGGCCATGGTGCCGTGCAGGTCGCCCAGGCTGCACTTGCGGCGGGCGCGAAGGGACTGTGCGTCGCAATCGTGGACGAAGGAGTCGCCCTCCGCCGCGCCGGTGTCCAGGCGCCCATCCTCGTCCTCAGCGAGCAACCAGCGGAGCTCGCCCCGGTGCTCGTCGGATACGCGCTCACCCCCACGGTCGCCACGACGCGCGGGGCCGCTGCGATCGCGACGGCGGCACAGGAGACCGGCCGCGGGACCGGGGTCCACATCAAGGTCGACACCGGCATGCACCGGATGGGCGCCCAGCCGTCCGAGGTGCTGGGCATCGCGCAGTTCGTGGCGAGCCACCCGTTGCTCTCAATCGAGGGCGTGTACACGCACTTTGCGGTGGCCGACGAACCGTCGCACGAGGCGAACGCGCGCCAGCTCGGTGCGTTCACGGGTGTCCTCGACACGCTCGCATCGAGGGGCATCACGCCGCCCCTCGTGCACGCCGCGAACTCCGCCGCCGCGCTCGCCAACCCGGACGCGCGGTTCACCATGGCCCGCGTCGGCATCGCCACGTACGGCCTCCTCCCCGGCCGTGGCGTCGCGGAGGAGTGCCGGGGCCTGATCCCTGCGATGTCACTGAAGGCCCGTGTGTCCGCCGTCCGCTGGGTGGATGCCGGCCAGGCGGTCTCCTACGGGCTGCGCACCCCGCTCGCGGCGCAGTCGCTCATTGCCACCGTTCCGTTGGGGTACGCGGATGGGGTGCCGCGGAGGCTCGGGCACGAGGGCGGCCATGTCCTCGTCAACGGCTTGCCCCGGCGGATCGCCGGCACGGTCACGATGGACCAGTTGATGGTCGACTGCGGCTCGGACAGCTCCGTTTCCGTGGGCGACGAGGTGGTGCTCATCGGTTCGCAGGGGGAGCACTCGGTCACGGCAGACGACTGGGCGGACCTCACCGGCACCATCGGATACGAGATCGTGTGCGGGGTGTCGCCCCGGATCCACAGGCGGTACCTGTGATCGAGGTCGTCTCCCGGGACCCGGCGCAGACGTCGCTGCTTGCCGCGGCGGTCGCGGGCCTTGCCAGGCCGCGCGACATCATCGTGCTGGCGGGTCCGATGGGCGCCGGGAAGACGGCCTTCACCCGGGGTTTTGCTGCTGCGCTCGGGGTGGGCCCGGAGGACGACGTCACCTCGCCCACGTTCACGCTCGTGCACGAACACCGCAGCGGCAGGATTCCCCTTCACCATGCCGATCTCTACAGGCTCGCCACTCTCGGCGAGGTCGCGGACCTCGGCCTGCGCGAGCGGGCAGACCTCGGTGCCGTCGTGATCGTGGAGTGGGGCGACGTCGCGGCCGACGTGCTCGGCGGGCACTTGCGCATCGACCTGGAGCCCGATGACGAGGACGACGACACCAGGCACATCACCGTCTCGGTCGAGGGCCACTCGTGGGACACGCGCTGGGACAAGCTGCGCGCGGCACTGGTGGCGGTGGCGGCGTGATCCTCGCCATCGAGACGGCGGTCGAGCGCGTGGGCGTGGCAGTCGGTGACCATGCCGGCCCGCGCGCGTCGGCGATGCTGGCGAGCGACAGGCGCCATGCGGAGTCGCTCACCCCGATGATCGAGTTCGTGCTGCGCCAGGCAGCCGTCGCCCCGGACGGCATCGACCACATCGCCGTCGACATCGGGCCGGGGCTCTTCACCGGCATGCGCGTCGGCATGTCCGCGGCCCAGGCAATGGCGTGGGCACTCGACGTGCCGCTCGTTCCTGTCACCAGCCTCGATGCCGTCGCGTGGGGAGTCGGCACCACCGACATTCCCGTTGCGGTTGCGCTCGACGCGCGTCGCGGGGAGGTGTACTGGGCGCTGTACCGGCCCGGGCAGGCCGGTGCAGAGCCGGTGATGCTGCGCGGGCCGGAGGTGGCGCCGCCGTCCGACGTTGCGATCGCGATCGCGGACCGTGGCGAACCGGTGCTGTGTGTCGGCACCGGTTTCGTGCGGCATGCGGATGAATTCGCGT
>JBJTCK010000099.1:0-13069 GCA_046091825.1 Actinomycetota bacterium
GTGACCCTCCGGCCTGACCTTGTCGCGGCTCACGACCTGGCGTGGGCGTCCTTCTCCAGTGCGGGCACGTGGTGGTCGGCACGGCAGAGGCACGAGCTCATCGGGACTGCCATTGACGCGATGTGGGGCCGGGCGACTGAACCGGCAGAGGACAGGGCAGTGCACGCGCCAGTGGGTGCGCACAGGGCAGTCGCGCGCATGGCCAGCGGCTCGCCCGCAGTCACGAGGCAGTGGTACGAGGGCGTGCGCGACGAACTGGGGGCTCTCGAGTACGTGGAGCTCGTGGGCCTGGTGGCCACCGCGGCCGCGGCGGCATCCCTGCGGCACTCGCTCGGCCTGCCCGAGTACGTGCTCGCAGAGGCCACGGATGAGGAAGCCACACGTGTGCCGCCTCCGGAACTCGCGGATGCGAGGCTGAACTGGGGGCCCGTCGCGGCGCCGGCAGACGGGACGGCGGCGGTGGTGCAGGCTCTCTCGGCGGTGCCGGCGGCATTCGATGACCTGTGGCGGCTGGGGGACGCGCAGTACATTCCCGATGCCGAGATGGTCGATCTGCGTTGGACGCGCGGGACGCTCTCGCGTGTGGAGATCGAGCTGGTGGCGACGAAGGTGTCGTTCAGCCGGGAATGCCACTATTGAACGTCTTCCCATGCAGCCATGCTCAGTTGGAGCGGCAGGGAACAAGGAATCGGGGTTGATCTCCCCTCGCTCACGGTGGGGGTGCCGCATGCGCGCGAACTGGCTGAGTTCGCACAGGCTGCAGTCTCGCCGTCCACCGACGCAGTCGCTCTCTCCGCCGCGCGTGATCGCCTGACAGAGGCGATGGGTGGGGCCGCGATGGTGGACGCAGCGGCAGTCGTAGCGAACTTCGAGATGATGACGCGTCTCGCGGAGTGCACGGGTGCAGTCCTGCACAACCGCGCCAGTGCACAGGCAGGCACTGCGGTCGGGGCCGACATGTTCCTCCACCGCGACTGAGCACCGGCCGCGCCGGGCTTGCGCGTCAGTCCTCCCGGCTGTTCCTGCGCCTGAGGCCGATGACCGCACCGGCGGCCAGCACAAGGCCGAGGAGTGCGGCCATGAGGATGAGCCCGGTGGGCATCGAGTTGCCGTCGGCCGGTTCGGCCGTTGTGCCTTCGTCCTGGGCCGGCGGCGCGACGGTGCGGACCTCAACCTTGATCTCCACCGACCGCATGGTTCCGTCCGTGGCGATCGTGTTCAGCTGCACCGTGTGCAGGCCGGTGCCGATGCCGGCAGGGAGCGGGTAGGAGGCCCTCAGCGCGCCGGATGCATCGGCCGTGCCACGTCCGAGGAGTGTGGGGGTGGAGAAGATCCATGCGGAGGTCTCGCTGCCGGGCAGCAGACCCGTCACGGCGATGTCGAGCTCCTCGCCCGGCAGGAACACGGGCATGCCGCTTCTGGTGATCTTGGTCCCACCGGTACTCACCTTGAGTGTCACTTTGATCTTCTCGCTCGTGCGCACCGCGAATTCGGTCGTCTCGAACGAGGTGTCGACCCAGCCCGTTGCGGGCATGCCGAACACAGTGCCCGCACCGTCGGTGACGTCGATTTTCTCGGTGTTGTCCATCGGCATGGAGACGTCGGGAAGCGGGACGGCCACAGGGGTCTGCGGTTCGGTCTTCTTCTTCGTCTTCTTCACGGGCGTGACCGCGGCCGGTGCGTCACCCTTCGGTGCCGGGACGACGACAGGTGTGATGACGGGCTCGGCAACAGGTGCGGGCGCGGCGGCAGCAGGTGCGGCGGGCACAGCCGGATCAGAGGCCATTGATGTTTCGCTGCGCCCGTTGGCGTTCACGGCAGTGACCCGGAACACGTAGGAGCTGCCCGCGGTGAGGTTCGTGACCAGCACGGACGTGGACGTGCTCACACCGTCGGTCACCGTCTGCCAGGTGTTGCCGCCGTTGTTTGACCATTCGATGACGTAGTCGGTGACGGCAGCGCCGCCCGTGTCTGACGGCGCCGTCCACGTGACGGTCGCAGAGTTCGTTCCCGCAGTGGCCGCAGGTGCGCCAGGTGCGCGCGGGACCGTTGTGGGGCGCACGTTCACCGGTGCGGTCGCGGGCCCGGCCCCGTTCCCGTTGAAGGCCCGGACCTTCACTGCGTAGTCGCTGCCGTTGCGCAGGCCCCGCACGACGGTGGGGGTCTCCGCGACGTCGTTCCACACAGTCCCGCCGTCGATCGAGTACTCGTACTTCGTGATGGTGAGACCGCCGTCGGAGAGCGGAACGTCCCAGTTGACGGACACGGTCGCGTTCCCGGCGGTGACTGCGAGGTTCCGAGGGGCACCGGGGACTGTGGAGGGGATGCCCTGGACCGCGGTGGACGGGACGCCGAGAGTGTCCACGTTGGAGGCGCGCAGTGTGATCCCATAGGACTGCCCGTTGACCAGGTTGGAGAGACGCAGCGAATTCGGCGTGCTCACAGTTGTCGGCATCAAGGAGGCGACCGAGGCGTACTCGCGGGACGCGTAGATGCCGCCCGACCGTGCAGTGAGCGACTGCGCACTCGCGGTGTTCGACCAGGTCACGCCGCCGTCGAGGCTGAAGAAGTAGTCCTGGAGGGTGTCGCCACCGTTGTCGGAGGGTGGCGCGTACCGCACGACGATCTCCCCGTTGCCCTCCTGGACTGAGGTGATGGTGGGTGCCGCGGGCGGTGCGGTGGCGCGCTTGGTGGCCGCATTGCTGGCGACACCGGGCCCGCGCAGGTTCACGGCACGGATCGCCACGTCGTACTCGGTGCCGACGGTGACGTTGTTGATCTCGATGGGTGACGCCGACGCTGCCGCGTTCGCCCAGTTGTCGCCACCGTCGAGTGAGTACTGGTAATTCAGCACCGGTGCACCGCCGGTCGATGCCGGGGCGTTGAATGCCACCATCAGGTTCCCGTTGCCCGAGGTGACTGACGTGACCACGGGGGCTCCCGGGGTGGTCGCCGGGAGCGCATCAACGGCAGAGGAGACCGCACCGCTGCCGATGTCGTTGATTGCCCGGATCCGCACCGGGTAGGTGGTGCCGTTGGTGAGGCCGGTGAGGCGCAGCGGGCCGGCCGTGCTCGCGGGGGAGCGCACCGTCCAGTTGTCGCCGCCGTCGATGGACCATGCGATGTTGGAGATCGGCGAGCCGCCGTTCCCGCCCAGCGAGAAGGCGATGTCGACCGCCCCGCTCGCGGAGATGACCTGCGTGATCTGCAGCGCGTCCGGGACCGTCGCGGGCACCCCGTTCTCGGTGCTGCTGGCGGCGCCAGGGCCGCGGCTGTTGACCGCCCGGATCGCGACGGAGTACGTCACGCCGTTCACGAGACCGCTGAGGGTGAGCGGCGAGGAGAGCGCGGCAGTGTCGGACCACGTCGCGCCGCCGTCAGTCGAGGCCTGGTACGAAGTCACCTGGGCGCCGCCCGTGGCGCCCGCCGTGAACGCCACCGAGAGCGTCCCGTTCGAGCCGGTGACGGAGGTGATCGTGGGGGCGAGGGGCGGACCCGACGGCAGGGCGTCGGATGCCGCGCTCTCCGCACTCTGGCCGACGTTGTTGATCGCCTTCAGCCGCACGGGGTATGTGGTGCCGTTCGTGAGCCCGGTGATGATGATGGGGCCGACAGTGCTGGCGGGGGAGCGCACCGTCCAGGTGACGCCGTTGTCGGAGGACCATGCGTAGTTGGTGATTGCCGAGCCGCCGTCACCGTTCGGCGAGAACGCGATAACTGCACGTCCGTTCTCCCCGGTTGCCGCGGTGATCGTGGGGGCATCAGGCACCCGGGCAGGGGTGACGGAGACGGCCGCCCCCTGGCTGCCCGTGCCCATCGCGTTGACCGCCCGCAGCCTCACCCGGTAGGGCGTGCCGTTCTCGAGTCCAGACAGGAGCAGCGGCCCTGCAGTGGAGGCAGGGTTGCGGGCAGTCCAGGAGAGCCCGTCGTTGACCGAGTACTCGAGATTCGTGACGGAGGCGCCGTTCGCGGCACCGAGCGTGAAGGCAACCGATGCGGTCCCGTCACCGCCCGTGATCGAGCTGATTGTCGGGGCTGCCGCGACCGTTGCCGGCGTCCCGTTCACGGAGGTGCTGGCGGTTCCGCTCCCCCGGGCGTTGACCCCGCGCACCTTCACGGGATAGGTGACGCCGTTGGAGAGGCCCGTGATATTGATGGGGCTCGCTGTCACGGAGGGACTGGGGGTGACCCAGTTGGAGCCCCCGTCAGTCGAGTACTCCCAGTTCGTGACGGCAGAGCCCCCGTCGAATCCTGCCGAGAAGTTCACGGTGAGGGCACCGTCGGCGCGCGCGACGGAGCCGATGGTCGGTGCTGACGGCGGACTCGCCGGGGTCAGCTGGCGCCGCGCGGATTCCCCGCTGGCGCCGATTGCGGTGCGGACGCGCAGTCTGACGTCGTAGGTGGTGCCGTTGGAGAGCCCGGTGACGACGACGGGCGAGGAATCGCCCGGCACGTTCGTCCACGTGTCGCCGTCGTTCAGCGAGTAGTCGACGGACGTGACCGGCCGTCCTCCATCATCGATGACGTACCAGTTGATGTTGAGCGTTCCGTCACCGACAGTGGGGCCGGAGATCGTCGGGGCACCCGGGAGCGTGGCCGGGTTCCCGGTCACGGGATCACTGGAGGCACCCCGTCCCTGGCTGTTGATCGCCGCCACCACGACCGACGCATCGGTGCCGTTGGTGAGCCCCGTGACCGTGAGCGGCGAGTTGACGCTCGCCGGTGAGAGGACGACGAAACTGCCGCCATCGACCGAATACGCATAGTTGGTGATCACGGCACCGCCGTTGTCGGCCGGGGGCTCGAACTCGACCGTGAGGGTCCCGTCGCCCGGCACGATGCGGGTGATGGTGGGCTTGTCCGGTGCCGTGGCAGGCGTGCCGCTGGCACGGCTGGACACGCCTGGGCCGTTCGTGTTCACTGCGCGCAGCCTGATCGGGTAGGTCACGCCGTTCACGAGACCGGTGATCGTGAGCGGGCTCGCGGTGGAAACCGGGTTCCGCACGCTCCATGTGGCGCCGTCATCGATCGAGTACTGCAGGTTGGTCACCGCGGCCCCGCCGCTCGCGCCGAGGGAGAACGCGACGTCAACCTGGCCGTTGCCGGGTGTCACCGAGGTGATTGCGGGCATGCCGGGGACCGTGGACGGTGTGCCGGACGAGGATGCGGACGCCGTGCCGGCACCTCGACCGTTGACGGCACGCACCTTCACTGCGTACGTGGTGCCGTTGGTGAGGGACGAGACCGTGAACGACCCGCTCGACACGGCAGTCGCCTCGGCGGCCCACGTGGCGCCGTTGTTCAGCGAGTACTCGTAGTTCGCGATGGCGTCACCCCCGTTGTCCGACGGTGCCGTCACTGCGACCGTGAGGGAACGGTTGCCGGGCGTGACCGAGGCGATAGTGGGCGCACCCGGGGTGGTGGAGGGCGTTCCGTCGACGGGCAGCGACGGGTCACCGTTGCCGTTCTGGTTCACCATCTGCACCTTGACCGGGTAGGTGGTGCCGTTCGTGAGCCCGGTGATGACGAGCGGGCTGGCGGTGCCGGCAGTCTGGCGGCTGGTCCACGAGGCACCACCGTTGACTGACCACCGCAGGGTGGACGTCGCTGCGCCGCCGTTGCTCCCTTCCGTGAACGTGACCGTCAGGCGCCCGTTGCCGGGGGTGATGCCGGTGATCGACGGTGCGTACGCCACGCGCGACGGCACTCCGGAGACCGCCGCCGACGCCGCACCTGCGCCCATGCGGTTGGTGGCGCGGATCCTGACCGCGTACGAGGTGCCGTTCACGAGTGAGGGGATGGAGACCGTCGTCGATACCGATCCCGTCGATGACCAGGTCACCCCGTTGTCCGTCGAGAACTCCCATGACGTGATCGCCGCGCCGCCGTTCGACCCGGCAGTGACGGCTGCCGACAGTGCTGCATCGAGACCGGTGATCGAGTCGATCGTCGGTGCCGACGGTGTGGTGGCGGGTGTCGCGCTCGTGGCCGTGCTCGCCGTGCCGCTTCCCTGGGCATTCACCATCCGGACCCGCACCTGGTAGGCGGTGCCGTTCGCGAGCCCGGAGATCACGAGGGGGCTTGCAGTCGACACTGGGCTTCGGGTGGTCCAGGTCACCCCGTTGTCGGTGGAGTACTCGGCGTTCGTGATCGTCGCACCGTTGTCGGAACCCGCCACGAAGGCCACCGACAGCCCGCCGTCCGTCGAGTCGACCTGCGACACCACGGGCGCATTCGGCGCGCCTGCGGGGCGGCCGACCGTCCCCGTGCTCGCGGGCCCGGCGCCGCGCACGTTCATGGCCCGCAGCTTCACGGTGTAGTCAGTGGCGTTGTTCAGGGCGGTGATGAGGAGCGGGCTCGTGGGGTTCGAGGGGTTGCGGGCCGTCCAGGTCTGGCCGTTGTCGATGGAGTACTCGTAGTTGGAGACTGCCTCGCCGCCGTCAGAGGCGGGGGCGGTGAACGCGACCGAGAGCGAGGTGTGCGAGGCGGTCACACCCGTGATGGACGGTGCACCGGGAACGGTGGCGGGCTTGGCGCCGATTGTGTTGCTGGAGACGCCGGGACCCTTTGCGTTCATCCCGCGCACGGCCACGTTGTACGCGGTGCCGTTCGTGAGGCCGGTGACCACCAGTGGTCTCGCGGTGGACGCAGGGCTGCGCGTGGTCCAGGTGGTGCCGCCGTCAGTGGAGTACTCGTAGTTCGTGATCGTCGAGCCGCCGGTGTCGGCGGGGGGAGAGAAGATGAGTGTCAGGGTCTGGTCAGAGCCCGTGACGGAGCTCAGGGACGGCGAGCCCGGCACCCAGATGGGTGTCCCGGACACAGCCGTGCTCGCCGCACCCGCACCGCGCACGTTCACGCTGCGCAGCTTCACGCTGTAGGTGCTCCCGTTCGTCAGCCCGGTGATCGTCACGGGGCTGGTTGCCGTGCCGGCCGAGGACCACGACGTCCCTCCGTCGACCGAGTACTCGGTGTCGCTGATCGCGGCTCCGCCGGTGCTCCCGGCGGTGAAGGCCACGCTGAGCGAGCCGGAGACCCCGCCGACCTGGATGCCGGTGATGGTCGGCGCGGCGGGAGGCGCGGACGGGGTGCCCGCCACCATGGTGCTCGAGACGCCGGACCCGCGGCTGTTCACTCCCCGCAGGACGATCTGGTACGTGGTGCCGTTCGTGAGGTTGTTGACCGTGAGCGGGCTGGTGACCGTCGCCGGGCTGGGGGTGACCCAGGTCGAGCCGTTGTCGAGTGAGTACTCGTAGTTGGTGACGGCGGTGCCGCGTGCCGCAGCCGCGGAGAAGTCCACGCGCAGGAAACCACTGCCGCTGATGACGTTGTTGATGGCCGGTGCCCCGGGGACGTTCACGGGGACGCCCTCGACGGATGCGCTCGCCGTTCCCGCGCCCTGGGCGTTGACGGCCCGCACACGGACGGCGTAGACGGTGCCGTCGGTGAGTCCAGTCACGACGAGCGGAGAGGCGGTGGACGCGGGGTTGCGCGTGGTCCAGGTGGTGCCGCCATTCGTCGAGTACTCGTAGTTCGAGACGGTGTTCCCGCCGTCGGAGGCCGGGGCGCTGAGGGCGACCGTGAGCTGGCCTGGGTCACCGGTGATGCCGTCGATCGTGGGAGCACCAGGGGTCGTCGCGGGGCGCGCCTGCACCGCGTTGCTCGCGGCTCCGGCACCCTGGGAGTTCACCGCGCGGACACGAACCTGGTAGTCGGTCCCGTTCTGCAGCCCGCCGATCACGATGGGGCTGGCGGCAGAGGCCGGAGTGCGGAGGGTCCAGGTGCCTCCGTTGTCGGTGGAGTACTCGTAGTTGGTGATGGCCGCGCCGCCCGTGGAGCCCGGGGTCACGGCAACGGAGAGCCTGGTGTTCGACCCGGTGACACTGCTGATCGTGGGGGCGCCGGGTGTCGTGGCCGGGGTGCCGTCCGAGGCGGCGCTCGCACCGCCCGCACCCTGGGAGTTCACCGACCTGATGCGCACCGCGTACGTGCTCCCGTTCGTCAGCCCGGTGATGGTGATCGGGGATGCGGTCGAGGCAGGGTTGCGCGTGGTCCAGGTTGCGCCGTCGTCGGTCGACCACTGGTAGTTGGTGGGGGCAGCACCACCGTCGGCACCGGGCATGAAGGAGACGTCCAGCCTGCCGCTGGAGGGGGCGATCCCGCTGATCGTGGGGGCGCCCGGTGTCGTGGCCGGGGTGCCGTCGACGGCGGCGCTGGCTTTGCCCGCCCCGCGCAGGTTCACGGCACGCACCCGGACCGCGTAGGTCCGAGCGTTCGCGAGCGACGTGATCGAGAACGTGCCCGTCGTGCTCACCGGGTTCAGCGCGGTCCAAGTGGACCCGTTGTCGGTGGAGTACTCGTAGTTCGTGACCGTGGCCCCGCCGTTGAACGCCGGTGCCGAGTACGACACGCGCAGGCGGCCGGAGGACGGCTCGATCGAGTCGATGACGGGCGCATCGGGCACGCGCGACGGCGTCCCTGTTGCCGACGAGCTCGCGGCACCGGATCCTGCCGGGTTCACTGCCCGCACGCGCACCGTGTAGGACGTGCCGTTCGTGAGGCCCGTGATCACGAGCGGCGACGCGGTGCTGGCGGGCGTGCGCGCGGTCCAGTTGGTGCCGTCCGTCGAGTACTCGTAGTTCGTGATCGCGATGCTGCCGTTGCTGGCCGGGGCGGAGAAGATCACACTCAGGTTGGCGTCTGATGTCGACACGGACGAGATGGTCGGTGCGCCCGGCGGCACGCCCGGGATGGCCGCGACGGCGTTGCTGGAGGTGCCGCCGCCGTTCACGTTCACGGCGCGCAGCACGACCGTGTACGACGATCCGTTCGTGAGGCCCGTGATCACGAGCGGGCTGGTGACCGCAACCGGCGACCGCGTCGTCCACGAGGCGCCGCCGTTCAGCGAGTACTGGTAGTTCGTGATGGTGCTGCCGCCGTCTGATGAGGGCGCGGTGAAGGCGACCGAGAGGGTCTGGGTCGCTGACGGTGTCACCGAAGTGATGGCCGGTGCGCCGGCGACTGTCGACGGGGTGGCATTCACGGTGATGGCGGCGTCCCCGTTGCCGTTCGAGTTCACGGCGCGGAGCGTGACCCCGTACGAGGTGCCGTTCGTGAGGCCCGTGATCACGAGCGGCGACGCGGTGCTGGTGGGCGTGCGCGCGGTCCATGTGGTTCCCCCGTCCGTGGACCACTGGTAGTTCGTGATTGCCGAGGCCCCGGCCACGGTCGGTGCCGTGAAGTTCACGGTGAGCTGGGTGTTCCCCGTGGTGACCGAGGTGATCGCCGGGGCCGATGCGAACGGGCTGACGACCGAGGATTCCGTGGTGACCGGAGCGCTCGCGTTGAGGTTCGCCACGGTCGTCACGCGGAACCGGACGTTGTCACCTGGGGTCAGGGAGGGCACGGAGGCGTTGGTCGCCGTGGAGACACCGTCATTCACCCATGTCCAGGTGGCCCCGTTGTCTTTCGTGTATTCCACCAGGTAGTCCGTCGGCGCCGGTCCGGCCGCCGGGGCAGTCCAGGTGAGGAGGGCGGTGGTCGACCTGGTCGATGCGACGAGGTTCGTGACAGGGTCGGGCGTGGTGCCGCCGAGGTTGACCGTCGCGTTTGCGAACCCGATTGTCTCGTCGGAGCCGAACCCGAAGCTCGACGCGGGGCCCTCGTAGTGGAAGTACCAGCGGCCGTTGCGCGGGTTCACCACGAAGGAGGCCATGTCGGCCAGTCCACCGAAGGTCGAGACCGTCGTCACCTGGCCGTCGGGGACGCGTGCGCGCTCGATTGCCGTCGCACTCTTCACGTAGGAGAGGTACAGCCGTCCGCCGAAGTACTCTGCGACACCCCATGACGCCCAGCTCTCGCTCATGCTGCGGCTGATGGCGGGCATGGTGCCGCGGTTCGTCACCGTGCCGCTCGGCAGGGAGATGTCCCAGACTCTGTCGCTCGCGTAGACGACGATGCGCCCGTAGCCCGAGAAGATGCCGGGGGAGGACCCACCGAGCGGGATGGACGTGGAGAGCGTGATGACGTTGTTCGTGCGCAGGCCGGTGGAGGAGTCGAGTGCGGTGAGCGTGGTGAGGCTCCCCGTGCGCGCCGAGTTGATGTTGAAGGCGTATGCACGGAGGGTCTTGAGGTCGGAGGCGGTCGCGTCCATCCATGTGCCGTCCGTTGCGGCAACGACCGTGCCGTTCGAGAGCGATGCATGTCCCCAGCGGGCGATGTTCGAGTCACCCGTCAGCAGCACGTTCCCGGTTGTCAACGCCATGCCGCCGCGGTCGTCACCGGTGAGGCCGGCCACCTCCAGGCCGGAGAATCCCGTGGTGGAGTAGGCGTCCACGCGGAAGACGCCCTCGCTGGGGGCAAACGTGACTGCCGAGGCCGCGGCGCCGGCGGCTGGCCCGGTGGACCCGGCAACGTCCGTGACGGAGTCCGGGGTGAGCGTGAGGATGACGGTTCCGGCCGGCGGCGTGCTGTTGGTGGCCGTCACCGTGCGCGTGCGCCCGCTTCCCGAGACGGCGATGTTCGACCACCCCGTCGAGGTTCCCGAGAGAGCGAAGTCAGAGGCGGTCACCCCGGTCACGTCTTCGGAGAAGGTCACGGTCCAGGACTGCTCGTTCAAGTCGTTCGGCGAGGTGTTGTCGGATGCGATGGACGTGAGCGTGGGAGCAGTGCGGTCCACGACCCACGGGGCACTCTGGGCGAGTCCGGTGTCGATCAGCATCACCCGCGCGCCCACATCGAAGGTGGCGGCCATCGTGCGCCCGTCTGCGCTGATGGCGAGGCCCCACGGTGACTGCGACGAGAGCGAGATGTTGGGAGTCGACAACAAGACCGGACTCGCGACGGAGAAGTCGATCGCGCGCACGGTGAGAGATCCGCGGTTCGCGATGTAGGCGCGCGAGCCGTCGGGGGAGAAGTCGATGCCCATCGGGTTGCTCAATCCGGTGACCGTGGAGATGACCGCGTTCGTGGCCGGATTGAGCACCGACACCGTGCTGTTCCCGTAGTTCGCGACTGCGAGCCGTGTGCCCGAGGAGTTGATGTCGAGGTGGTACGGGTTCGCGCCCACGTTCACCGTGGTCACCACGGCCGAGGTCGTGGCGTTGATGACGGTCACGGAGTTCGAGTTCACATTTGCCGTGTAGACCCGGGTGCCGTCGGGGGAGACCACGATCGCATTCGGATAGGCACCCGTGGCGATGCCGGATGTCTCGAGCGTGAGCGTCGGGACATCGATCGAGGCGACCGTGTTCGAACTGATGTTGCTCACCCAGACGCGGCGACCGTTGGGCGACCACGCCACCCCCATGGGCGACGTACCGACCCCGGTGACGGTGCCCACGACGGCATTCGTCGAGGTGTTGATGATCGAGACCGAGTTCGCCGACATGTTCGCCACCGCCAGTCGATCGCCCGCGGGTGAGAGCGCGATTCCGCGCGGGCTCGCGCCGACGGCGATCGAGGCGATGGCCGCTCCCGTGGAGGTGTTGTAGGCCATCACGGTGTTGGCGCTGGTGTTCGAGACCCAGACGGTGTCGCCGTTGCGCGACAGCGCCGAGTAGTAGGGGCTCGAGAGGCCGGTGATGGTGCGCGTCACGGTGTTGGCGGTGGCGGCGGTGCCCGGCCCGGCGTTGAGGGCCTCGTCGGTGACCGAACTCGGTGCGAGGGTGAGCACCACGGTCCCCTCGGTGCACGAGGACGCAGTGACGGTGAACGAGGTGCCGGGGGAAGAGCCCGTGACACCCACGGTGCACCCCGTCGCCGAACCCGAGACCGAGATGTCGCTCGCGGTCAATCCGATGATTGGTTCGTTGAATGCCAAGGTCGCAGAGATCGCGGCGGTGGTGACGAAGGGCGAGGTTGGCACGGTCCATGTCGCGACGGGGCCGCCGGGGACTCCGTCGACGCCCACCGACGCTGCGGTGGTGTCGGCCGCGGGGCCGGTGTTGCCCGGAGTGTCGGCGACGGTGTTGGCGAGGATGCGTGGGATCAGAGTTCCGGTCGAGCATCCGGTGACGACGATGTTGATCGCCACTGAGGCGCTCGCCGTGGTGGCCGAGGGCGCGAAGACGCACCCCGTGGAGGTGCCCGCGTTGATGAAGTCGGCCGCGGCGATGCCCGAGACGTTCTCGTTGAAGGTGAGCGGGAACGTGGTCGTGCCGGCGGCCGGGCTGCCCCACGTCGCGGTGGGGGCGGTGCGGTCGATCGTGACCGCGGCCGATGGAGCCGAGCCGGTGCCGTTGACCACGGTGATGGACCCGGGGCTGTAGTTGGTCACGTACATCTTGTCGCCGCCGGCAGATCGGGTGATCGTCCACGGGTGCGACCCGACTGCGATGGTCGAACCCAGGGTGTTGTTCGATAGATTCACCATGCGCACGGTGCTGAAGCCGTACTGGCCGACGTACAGAGTTGCGTCGTCGATTGAAGTTGCCAACGCCATCGGGTTGCTGAAACCGGTGATGGTGCTGGCGACAGTGTTCGTGGTGGTGTTGATGACCGACACCGAACCCGACGAGTAGTTCGCGGCGAACACCCGATCGCCTGAGGTGCTGATCTCGACCTCGTGCGGGCTCGACCCGACCGTCACGTTCGTCATGTGGAGGTTGGTGGTCGCGTTGATCACGCTCACCGTGCCGTGGTTCACGTTGCCCGTGTACAGCCGTGTTCCTGCCGGGTTGATCACGATCGACCATGGGGACTGGCCGATGGCGATCGTGGCGGTGACGGTGTTCGTGGCTGTGTTGATGACCGACACCGAGTTTCCGGAGTAGTTCGCGACGTAGGCCTTGGTGCCGTCCGGGGAGATCACGACTCGGTTCGGCACCGACCCCACGGTGATCGTGGCGGTGACGGTGTTCGTGGCTGTGTTGATGACCGACACCGTGTTCGACGAGTAGTTGGCGACGTAGGCCTTGGTGCCGTCGGGTGTGACGGCCACGGATCGAGGCGTGGACCCCACCGTGATGGTTGCGACCACTGCGTTCGTGCTGGTGTTGATGACGCGCACCGACGAGGAGTTGTCGGGGACGTAGAGAGACGCACCGTTCGGAGTGAGTCCCGAGTGCATGGG
>JBJTCK010000100.1:0-11490 GCA_046091825.1 Actinomycetota bacterium
GCCGCGCTCACCGCCATTCGTGCGTTCGAGAGGCTCGTGCTGATCGCCGGCGGCCGCAACAAGGGGCTGGACCTCGCCGAGATGGCCTCGGAGCCCGCGCGGATGCACGCAGTCGTGGCCATCGGGGACGACGCGGCACTCGTCGAGGCGGCCTTCCGCGGCGTGTGCACCGTCCGCCGCGCGGGCTCCATGGAGGAAGCGGTCGCGGCCGCCGCAGAGCTGGCCGGGCCGGGCGTGGATGTGGTCCTGTCGCCGGGATGCACCAGTTACGACTGGTACAGGAACTACAACGAACGGGGAGACGACTACCAGGCGGCCGTCCGCCGGCACTTCGGGGAGGAGGCGACACGATGAGCACGACCGACCCGCGCCCGCGGGCGCCCTCCATCGCGGACCGCCGCCGGGACATGCTCCACAGACTCGGACTCGACGCGAAGCACAAGATGGCCCTCAAGCCGCCGACCACGGCCTTCTACGGCATCCTCGTCATCGTCTCGCTCTTCACGGCCCTGGGGCTCGTCATGGTGTTCTCCTCGTCGGCGGTCACCAACCTCCACTCGGGTGAGTCAGCGTGGCGCCTGTTCAGGCGCCAGTCGATCTGGGCGCTCGTGGGTCTCGGGTCGATGTGGGCCGTGTACAAGATCCCGTACCAGAACTGGAGACGCCCGCGGTGGCTGCTGCCGTTCGCGGGGATGGCACTGCTGCTCAACGTGCTCGTGCCGTTCGTGGGCCGCGACATCAACGGGGCCCGGGCATGGCTGCAGTGGGGCTGGTTCCGCCTGCAGCCGTCGGAGTTCATGAAGATCGCGGCGATCATGTACTGCGCCCACTTCCTCGCGCGCCGCCACAGGTACGTGGCGGTGAAGGAGGAGGTGCTGAGGAAGATGGTCATCGTCATGGCGGTGACCTGCGGCCTGTGCGTCCTCCAGCGGGACTTCGGCACGGCCCTCGTCTTCGCGACCATCATCCTCGTCATGATGCTCATCATCGGCATCCCGATGACGCAGTTCGGGGCGACCGTGGCTGTGGTCGTCGCGGCAGGGCTGGTCGTGCTGACCCAGGCCGACAACGCGAGCAGGCGCCTCTTCGCGTTCACCAACCTGGACGCCACGAAAAAGTTCGACGGGTACCAGGTGTACCAGTCGCTCCTCAGCATCGCGAACGGCGGTCTCGGCGGCACCGGCATCGGGTCCGGAACGAGCAAGTGGGGCTACGTGCCGCTCGCCTACAGCGACTTCATCTTCGCCGTCATCGCGGAGGAGCTCGGCATCGTCGGGTCCGTCCTCATCATCGCCGGCTTCGCCGCGCTCGTGTACTTCGGGGTGCAGACCGCGCTCGGGGCGCGGGACATGCACGGGGCGCTCCTCGCGGGCGGGATCTCCGCGTGGTTCGCGTTCCAGGCGATCATCAACATCGGGGGCATCACGGGGGTCATGCCGATGACGGGTCTCACCCTGCCGTTCATGTCGTACGGCGGTTCGTCGCTGATGGCCACCCTCGTCGCGTCCGGGCTGCTCCTCAACGTCGCCCGGCACGTCAAGTAGGCGCGACGTGGTCTTCGCGGTCGTCACCGGCGGCGGCACCAGCGGTCACGTGGTGCCGGCACTCGCCGTGATGGAGGCCCTCGTGGATGCGGGCCACCTCCCCGGGGAGATCGCCTACGCGGGGAGCCGCAGGGGGGTCGAGTCATCGATGGTCCCCCAGACCGGCGTGCAGTGCGCATTCCTCCCGGTGACGGGCCTGCAGCGCTCGCTCTCGCCACGGGCAGTCCTCTCGAACATCGCGTTCCCCTTCCGCCTCGCGGTCTCGCGCCTGATGGCAGGGCGTCTCCTGCGCCGGTGGTCACCGCGGGTCGTCGTGTCCGTGGGCGGGTACGCCAGCGAGCCTCTGTCGCGCGCCGCTGTGGCCGCCGGGGTCCCTCTCGTGTGCGTGAGCTACGACATGGTCCCGGGCCTGGCGACCCGCAGGCAGTCGCGCAGGGCTGTCGCATGTGCCGTCGCGTTCGAGGGCTCGGGACTGCCCCGCGCCGTCGTCACCGGCGCACCCGTGCGCAGGTCGGTGCGCACGATGGACCCAGTGGCCCGCCGTGCGGAGACCCGCGCGGAACGGGGGATCGACGACGGCTGCATGCTCGTCACGGTCGTCGGCGGGTCCCTCGGGTCGGCCGCCCTGAACTCGTGCGTGCCCGCGCTCGCCGATGCAATGGACGCAGCGGGCGTGCGCGCCCGCATCATTCACGTGACCGGGCGCCGCTATGCCGACACCCACGGGTCAACAGGCGCCCACGGCTCAACAAGCACTGGGTCGACCGGGTCCGGCGGCAATGTCACGGTCGACACCGTCGCCTATGAGGACGACATGCCGTCACTCCTCGCGGCGACGGACGTGCTCGTGAGCCGTGCCGGGGCGAGCACGGTGGCAGAGGTCGCCGCGATCGGCGTCGCGGCGGTGTTCGTGCCGTGGCCCGGCGCCGCCGACGACCACCAGACGCGCAATGCCGGCTGGCTCTCGGCGCAGGGCGCCGCGACGACGGTGCACGAGGGGACAGACCTGCCTGGCGGCCTTCCCCATGAGGTGTCTGCGGAGGTCGTGCGCCTCTGCCTGGACCCCGGGGCGAGGCACGCCCTGGCCACGAGGGCGCGCCACGCAGGCGCTGTCCACCGCGGCACGGGACTCGTGGACCTCATCACGGACGCATCACTCGCCTGAGTGCGGGGTGGAACAATGGGTGGCTCATGACCACGGCACCACCCCCCAGCGCCGCAGTGGACCTGTCCGTCCCGCGCCGCTTTCACATCGTCGGTGTGGGCGGCCCCGGGATGAGCGCGGTGGCGATCCTGCTCGCCCGCCTGGGGCACGCGGTGTCCGGATCCGACCTCCACGAGTCAGCCGGCACCGCCACGGTCCGCCGCTACGGGGTCGACGTGCGCATCGGCCATGCAGAGCAGAACGTGGGGGGTGCCGACTGGGTCGTGTACTCCACCGCGGTGCCGCAGACGAACATCGAGCTTGCCGCCGCCCGCGCCGCCGGCACACCCGTCGTGCACAGGGCCGAGGCACTCTCGGCGATCACGGCACTGCACCGGTCGGTGGGTGTCGCGGGCACGCACGGCAAGACCACGACGTCGTCCCTTCTCACCGAGATGCTGCGCGGTGCCGGGCGCGACCCCTCGTTCGTCATCGGGGCGGAGGTGCTCGGGCTCGGGACCGGGGCGGACCTCGGGACGGACGGCACCCTCGTGGTGGAGGCGGACGAGAGCGACGGCACGGGACAGTCGCTGGTGCTTGAGTCGATGCTGCTGACGAATGTCGATGTCGACCACCTCGACCGGTTCGGGTCTGTCGACCGCATCGAGGACGAGTTCGCGGACATGGCACGGCGGACCACGGGGACGCTGGTCGTGTGCGGCGACGACCCCCGCGCTTCGTCCGTCGCGCGCCGAGGCGGTCCTGCGGCGGTCGTCACGTACGGGTTCGGGGCGGGGAACGACGTCACCCTCTCTGAGCCTGTTGCCGACGGCGGCGGCACCATGTTCACCGTCGCCTCGCGTGATGACAGCGCCGACGTGCACCTGCCGCTCCTCGGCCGCCACAACGCGCTGAACTGCGCCGGGGCGATGGCGATGGCCTCCGTCCTCGGGGTCCCGTTCGCCGCGTCCGCATCCGCGGTCTCCTCCTTCGCCGGAGTCGACCGCCGGTTCGCCGTCCGCGGCACCGTACGGGGCGCACTGCTCATCGACGACTACGCGCACCTTCCTGCCGAGATCGACGCGACGCTGAGAGCGGCGCGGACTCACCCGGGGCTGACGGGCCGGTTGGTGGCAGTGTTCCAGCCGAACAGGTTCCACCGCATCGCCACCATGGCGGGGGACTACGCGGGGTGTTTCTCCGTCGCGGACGAGGTCTTCGTTACCGACGTCTATGCATCAGGGACCGAACGGATCGAGGGAGTCACGGGGCTCCTGGTGGCGGACGCCGTGCGCACGTCCCGCGACGGTGTGGTGTGGGCCCAGTCCCGCGACGAGCTCATCGAGCAGGTTCTGCGCGTGCTCGGCCCGGGCGACATCTGCGTCAGCATGGGGTGCGGTGACATCGCCCTGTTCCCCGACGAACTGCAGGGTGCGGCATGAGTGCTGTGGCCCGCCGGACCGATGCAGAGGCGATCGCGGCGGGACTCCGCGCCGCGGGCCAGGCAGTCGAGGTGGAGGCTCCCTTCGGTGCGCTGACCACATACGGGGTCGGCGGGCCGGCAGCCCTGACGGTCGAGGTGGTGGACGCGGGGGATGCCCGCGCGGTGGGGACAGTGCTGAGCTCGCACCCCGGCACCGACGTGTTCGTTCTCGGCAACGGGAGCAACACCCTCGTCGCGGATGACGGGTTCGACGGGGTCGTCGTGCGCACGAGGCCCCCCAGGGACCCCGCAGCGTTCGAGGTGCGGGTCGTGGACGGGACGGTCTCGGTCGGGGCGTGGATGCCACTCCCGGTGCTCGCGCGCAGGTCTGTGGCCGCAGGAGCGCACGGTCTCGAGTGGGCGGTCGGGGTGCCGGGGACGGTCGGGGGAGCAGTGCGCATGAACGCGGGTGGACACGGAGCCGAGATGGTCGATTCGCTCGTGTCCGTCGAAATCGTGAGCCTCGTGACCGGGGCCAGCGCAGAGGTCCCTGCGGCGGGCCTCGGGCTGCATTTCCGTGGGTCCGCGATCGGCCCGGCCCATCTCGTGACTCGCGCGACGTTCGCTGTCTCGCCGCCCGGCGACCACGACGGCGAGGCTGACATCGCCGCGATCGTGGCCTGGCGCAGGGAGCACCAACCGGGAGGCCGCAACGCGGGCTCTGTCTTCGTCAACCCGTCACCCGGCGAGTGGAGCGCAGGTGCGCTGATCGACGCGGCCGGCATGCGGGGAGTTGCCGTCGGCGGGGCCGCGGTCTCGGAGAAGCACGCGAACTTCATCCAGGCCGGCGCGGGCGCGACTGCCGCCGATGTCGTCGCGCTCATGGAGACAGTGCAGGACACCGTGCGCGACCGCACCGGCACCGTGCTGCGCAGCGAGGTGCGGATGATCGGTTTCGGCCCTGCCGTCACGGCCCGCTTCGCGGGGGAGTCCCACGATGACCCGGCCGTCGTGGCGGCGCGGAAGGGGCTTGCGCGAATGCTCGGGGAGACGGCATGAGCCGTGATGACACGCGGGGTGGCGAGCCCGGCCTGCCTGGTCCGGACGTACCCGTGCCCGAGGACGTCGCGGAGGTGTCCGCGGAGGTCTTGGACGAACTCGGGCGGTTGTTCGGGGACGCAGCGGACGGGGACGTAGCGGACGGGGGTACAGACGCCGGACTGACGGATGCGGTCATCGTCATCGACGACGTGGGCCCCGCGGGTGACGCGCTCGACCCTGTGCCCGGTGACGACTCACCAGACGATGACTTGCCGGTAGATGACTCTGCGGGCGACGACTCACCCGTTGCCACGGTGGTCCCGTTCGTCGTGCCTGCACCTGCGTCACTCGGTGACCCGCTCATCGTGATCGACGACGAACCCGACGTCGTCGACCCGCGAACGGACGTCGACCCGCGGTTCGAGGAGCGGCGGAGGGTGTGGGCCCGGCGTGACCGGCTGCGCCGCGTCCGCTGGGTGAAGATTGCCGGGCTCATCGTGGCACTGGCGGTGGTCGTCAGCGTCGTCCTCGCCTCCCCATTGTTCGCCATCCGCACGTTCACAGTGGAGGGCAACGTCTACACGTCCAGCAGTTCAGTCTCCGAGGTGCGCAGGATCCTCAAGGGAACCTCGATCTTCACGGCGGACACCGCGCGCGCGAGGGCCGTGCTCCTGCGCGACCCGTGGGTCGCGGACGTGCGGATCACCACCCACTTCCCGTCGAAGGTCGTCGTGGAGGTGAGCGAGCGCACCCCGGTCGTCTGGTACGTCGGGACGGACAACAAGGCCCGCATCGTGGACGCCCGCGGGTCGGTCATTGATGTGCTCGACGGGTTCCCCACGAAGTACCTGCAGGTGAAGGGTACGGGCGCACCCGTCGAGGCGGGCAGCACGGCAGATGACGCGTACAGGGCCGCGGCGCAGCTCGTGCTCGCGCTGCCCGACGAGATCCGGCCGAAAGTCACCGCTCTCGACCTCAGCCCGGCCGGCGAGCTGTCCATGGTCCTGAAGGGCGACACGCTCGTGCGGTTCGGGACCCCGGTCGACCTGCAGAACAAGCTGGTTGCGGTGGTGGTGCTGCTGCGCCGCCAGGACCCGAAGACCATCGCGGTGATCGACGTCTCGGCGGGTGACCCCACCGTTCTCGGTCGTTGAGGCCCCGGGAGAGGTCTCCCCGGGGGGGAATTACCCCAAGAACCGCCCCTGATGTGGAAACATTGACCAACTCAGTCGCACGACTCCGAGCGGAGGTATGGCCCATGGCCGGAGCACCACAGAATTATCTTGCCGTCATCAAAGTCATCGGTGTCGGTGGCGGCGGTGTCAACGCCATCAACCGGATGATCGATGCCGGCCTGCGTGGTGTGGAGTTCGTCGCAGTGAACACTGACGCCCAGGCGCTCCTCATGAGCGACGCGGACGTCAAGCTCGACATCGGCCGCGAGCTGACGAGGGGTCTCGGCGCCGGCTCAGACCCCGAGGTCGGCCGCGCCGCCGCAGAGGCGCACCGCGACGAGATCGAGGAACTGGTCCAGGGTGCCGACATGGTGTTCATCACCGCGGGTGAGGGCGGCGGCACCGGCACCGGCGCGGCCCCGGTCATCGCCGAGATCGCCAAGTCCGTGGGGGCGCTCACCATCGGTGTCGTCACCCGCCCGTTCCAGTTCGAGGGCCGCCGCCGCGCGGTGCAGGCCGACAACGGCATCCAGCGTCTCCGCGAGAAGGTGGACACGCTGATCGTCATCCCGAACGACCGGTTGCTCACCGTCACGAACGAGAAGACGTCGCTCGTCAACGCCTTCAAGATCGCCGACGAGGTCCTCCTCGCGGGTGTCGCCGGCATCACCAACCTCATCACCACCCCTGGTCTCATCAACACGGACTTCGCCGACGTGAAGATGATCCTGTCCAACGCGGGCTCCGCCCTCATGGGCACGGGCCAGGCCTCGGGCGACAACCGGGCGGTCACCGCCGCGAAGGCCGCCATCTCCAGCCCGATGCTGGAGGCCGCCATCGACGGGGCCCGCGGGGTGCTGCTGAACATCACGGGTCCGTCCAGCATGGGCCTGTACGAGGTCAATGCCGCCGCCGAGATCGTGCACGGTGTGGCCCACCAGGACGCGAACATCATCTTCGGCACCGTCATCAACGACGAGCTCGGCGACGAGATCCAGGTCACCGTCATCGCCGCCGGTTTCGACCGGTGGGACGGCGGCCCCACGAACAACGCGTTCGGCACTGCGCGCACCGCGCGCCCCGCGGACTCCAGGCCGGCCGCCGCGCCGCCGGTGCTCGAGCGCGACCCGTTCGACGATGATGACGACGACGACTTCGACGTCCCCTCGTTCCTGAAGTAGCGGGCATGTCCGGCGGTGCCGGGGTCCCCGGCCGCGTCGCAGAGAACGTCGCGGCCGTCCGGTCACGCATCCGTGCGGCGGGCGGTGACGGCGTCAGCCTTGTCGCGGTCACGAAGACCCACGGGTACGACGCCGTCGAGCAGGCCTTCGCCGCGGGGTGCGACGCAGTGGGGGAGAACTACGTGCAGGAGATGGCGGCGAAGTTCGCGGAGCGGGTTTCCCCGGGCCCCGTCCACCTGATCGGTGCCGTCCAGACCAACAAGGTGCGCAGGATCGCCAGGCTCGTCTCGCTGTGGCAGACGGTGGACAGGACGTCCGTCATCGACGAGATCGCCCGCCGGGCCGCAGGCGGCGGGTGTGCCGACATCCTCCTGCAGGTCAACACCACCGGGGAGGCGACGAAGTCCGGGTGCGGGGAGGGCGACATCGACTCCCTGCGCGGGCGGGCAGAGGCCGGCGGTCTGCGGGTGCTCGGCCTCATGACGATCGGCCCCACGGACGGGGACCCGGCGCAGACCGAGACCTCGTTCAGGCGGCTGAGGACGCTCTGTGATGCCCAGGGTCTCGGTGTCTGCTCCATGGGAATGTCGGGGGATTTCGAGGTGGCAGTGGCCTGCGGGTCCACGATGGTGCGCGTCGGGACTGCGATCTTCGGGGAGCGTCCGCGCGGCCGGTGACACAGGTGTCCCACATCCCGGCGGGGCACTGGATTAGCCTTCCAGCCATGTCGTTTTTCCGTCGCGCCATGGACTACCTCGGACTCAGCGGCGAGGACGCGTACGACGACTACGACATGTCGATGGAGTACGAGCGCCCGCGACCCGCGCGCGGTGTGCCCCCCGTCGAGCAGGAGTATTCCGCCGAGGTGCAGCGCCCCGCCCCGCGCCCGCGCATCGACGACACCGGCGCGACCCGCCGCCCCGATGACTCCGGCCTGCAGGTGCGTCCGATCGGCGCGCCGCGCTCCACGCCCACGGTGCGCCCGGTCGGCGGCACTGCCGAGACGGTGACGGTGCGTCCGCGCAACTTCAACGGCGTGAAGGAGATCGCCGACTCCTTCCGCGAGGGCTACCCCGTGATCATCAATCTCGAGGACTGCGAGCCCGGGATGTCGCGTCGCATCATCGACTTCGCGAGCGGACTCTGCTACGGCCTCGGCGGCACGGTGGAGAAGGTCGGGACCGGCGTCTTCCTGCTGAAGCAGCACGGCGCGGACAACGACCGCTACTGAGGCCCGCATGTACGTCCTCTGCCAGCTCGCGTATCTCTACTCGATCGTCATCATCCTGCGCGCCATCTCGTCGTTCTTCCCGATCTCCCAGGGCAGCCCCTTCGCCCCGGTGGTGAGCTTCCTCTACAGGGTCACGGAGCCCGTGTTCGCGCCGGTGCGGCGTGTCATGCCCGCCACTGGGCCGTTCGACTTCACGCCCCTCGTGGTGCTGCTGGCACTGCAGATCCTGGTGCCGCTCCTGCTCGGGTGCTGAGCGAGCACCAGCCCCTAGCCTTGTCGCGTGCCTTATCCCCAGGTTGACCCGCAACCGAACTTCCCGGCAATCGAGGAGCAGGTCCTCGCCCGGTGGGCCGCTGACCGGACCTTCGAGAGGTCGGTTGCCGCCCGGGATGCGGGCGCCGGCGGGGCCAACGAGTTCGTGTTCTATGACGGTCCGCCGTTCGCCAACGGGCTGCCGCACTACGGGCACCTCCTGACCGGCTTCGTCAAGGACGCCGTGCCCCGCTACCAGACCATGAAGGGCCGCAGGGTCGAGCGTCGATTCGGCTGGGACTGCCACGGCCTGCCGGCCGAGGTGGAGGCAGAGAAGGAACTCGGCGTCTCCGGGCACCCGGGCATCACGGCGTTCGGCATCGACAGGTTCAACGAGGCATGCCGCACGAGCGTGCTGCGGTACACCGACGAGTGGCGCCGGTACGTGACCCGCCAGGCGCGCTGGGTGGATTTCGACAATGATTACAAGACTCTCGACCCCTCGTACATGGAGAGCGTGATGTGGGCGTTCAAGACGCTGCACGACAAGGGCCTGGTGTACGAGGGCTTCCGCGTGCTCGCCTACTGCTGGAGATGCGAGACGCCGCTCTCCAACACCGAGACACGCATGGACGACGTGTACCGCGACCGTCAGGACCCCGCGCTCACCGTGTGGTTCGAGCTGGAGTCGGGGGAGAGGGTCCTCGCGTGGACCACCACACCGTGGACGCTGCCGTCGAACCTGGCGCTCGCCGTCGGCCCCGACGTCGACTACGCACTCATGCGCCGGGCGGACGGCCACACGTACGTGCTGGCAGAAGCGCGGTTGGGCTCGTTCGAGAAGGAACTGGACGGCGCGGAGCGGGTCGGCACCCTGAAGGGGTCCGAACTGGCGGGACGTGCCTACAGGCCGATGTTCCCCTTCCTCGCCGGCACGGAGAACGCGTTCCGTGTCCTCGCCGCCGACTTCGTGACCACCGAGGACGGCACTGGCGTGGTCCACATGGCCCCCGGCTTCGGTGAGGACGACCAGATCGCCTGCAACGCCGCCGGCATCCCCACCGTCTGCCCCATGGACGAGCACGGTTGCTACACCGCCGAGATAGAGCCGTGGACAGGGCGCCACGTGTTCGAGGCGAACCCGGAGATCATCAGGTCGCTCAAAGAGAGGGGAGTCGTGGTGCGCCATGACTCCTACAACCACAGCTACCCGCACTGCTGGCGGTGTGCAGAGCCGCTCGTGTACCGCGCGGTCTCGTCTTGGTTCGTGAAGGTGACGGCGTTCCGTGACCGGATGGTCGAGCTCAACGGGCAGATCACATGGGCTCCCGAGCACATCAAGGAGGGGAGCTTCGGGAAGTGGGTCTCGAACGCCCGCGACTGGGCGATCAGCCGAAACCGGTTCTGGGGGTCGCCCATCCCCGTGTGGAAGAGCGACGACCCGGCCCACCCGCGGGTGGACGTGTACGGGAGCTACGAGGAGATCGCCCGTGACTTCGGCGTCGATGTGGTCGACCTGCACAGGCCGTTCGTCGACTCGCTCGTGCGGCCGAACCCCGACGACCCCACGGGGAGGTCGATGATGCGCCGGGTGCCGGAGGTGCTCGACTGCTGGTTCGAGAGCGGCTCCATGCCGTTCGCGCAGGTGCACTACCCGTTCGAGAACCGCGAGTGGTTCGAGAACCACTACCCGGGTGACTTCATCGTGGAGTACATCGGCCAGACCCGCGGCTGGTTCTACACGATGCACGTCCTCGCCACGGCCCTCTTCGACCGTCCGGCATTCTCGTCGTGCGTCAGTCACGGCATCGTCCTCGGCGACGACGGGGCGAAGATGTCGAAGAGCCTGCGCAACTACCCGGACCCGATGAAGGTGTTCGACACCCACGGTGCCGACGCGATGCGCTGGTACCTCCTGTCGTCGCCGATCCTGCGCGGCGGTGACGTCTCCGTGACAGAGACGGGCATCCGCGACACGGTGCGCCAGGTGCTGCTGCCCGTGTGGAACTCCTGGTACTTCCTCTCGCTGTACGCCAATGCCGCCGGCACCACGGGTCGCCAGCGCACGGACCAGACGAACGTGCTCGACCGGTACGTGCTCGCCAAGCTCCGGGCCGCAGTCGAGTCGGCGGGCGCAAGCTACGACGCGTTCGACCTCTTCGGCGCCTGCCAGAACCTGCGGTCCTTCCTCGACGTGCTCACGAACTGGTACATCCGCCGCAGCCGCGACCGGTTCTGGGAGGGCGACCAGGACGCGGTGGACACTCTCCACACCGTGCTGGACGTCCTCGCGAAAGCATCCGCGCCGCTGCTCCCGATGCTCGCCGACGAGGTGCACCGCGGTCTCCACGGCGGCTCCGTGGACAGCGTGCACCTCGCGGACTGGCCCGACATGTCGTCCTTCCCGGCTGACGGTCCACTCGTCGCCGCGATGGATCTCGTGCGCGACGCCTGCTCCTCTGCTCTCTCCGTGCGCAAGGCGCACTCGCGCCGCGTGCG
>JBJTCK010000101.1:0-6379 GCA_046091825.1 Actinomycetota bacterium
GTCGAGCTCGCCCGTGATGAAGTGCACGGGCATCGTCATCGCCTCCACGGCGTGGTGCCTCGTCCGCTCGTAGTTGGCGTTCATGTTGCGGTACCAGCTCACCGGCCCGAAGAAGCCTGACGCGGTGAAGTCGTCCACGTAGGCGGCGAATTCCTCCTCTCCCAGCCACGGCCACGGAAGTGCGGGCGGCACGGGGCGCCCGGTCAGGAACCCGGTGCCCTCCATTGGCGGAAGCTCGTCCCTCGTGAAGAACATGGGGTCCGACTGCGCCCCGGCGGACGCTCCCCACAGGACCTTTGCCATCGTGTCGGCGACGTCGCGCCCCAGCTCCGTCTCGGCCTCGTGGGGCCGCTGGAAGTAGTTGATGTAGAAGAAGCGGTCGCCGTAGCGCCGCGCCATGATGTCGAGCGGCGGGGCCGGCCAGTCGGCGAACGCCACGCTGGCTGCCACGCCCGCGACCACGCGGTCGGGGTGCATGCGGCACAGGTCCCACAGGAGCAGCGCGCCCCAGTCATGGCCGACATAGACGGCGCGCTCGTGCCCGAGTGCCTCGGCCAGCCCGAGGAGGTCCGCGCCCAGTTCGTCGGTGCCGTACGCGTCGACCCGGTGCGGGGCGGAACTGGCGCCGTAGCCACGCTGGTCCGGTGCGACCACGTGCCAGCCGGCCTCCGCGAGCGGGACCATCTGGTGGCGCCAGCTGTGCGACGTCTCGGGGAAGCCGTGGGCGAGCACCACGAGCGGCGCACCGGGATCACCCGCCTCCCGCACCGAGAGGTCGACCCCGTTGACACGGAACGTCCTCCTGGCGGTGTCGTGACCCACGGCCGGACGGTCAGGCGCTGACGCTGCGCGCCGCGTCGCTGGCGGCGCAGAGCTGCGCCCAGTCCATGGACTCTGCCTGCCACATCTGCTCGAACGCCGCGTCGGAGCAGTCGTTGAACCCGTGACGGTTGCGCCAGTTGTACTGCCATGCCTGCTTCTTCACGGGCATGTCCAGCCGGGCGAGCCGGGCAACGATCCACGTGTCCCAGGCCGCGGCCTGCGGGAGGGTGAGGTCCCTCTCGTCGGGGGCACCCTCGAACCCGCCGCGGATGCGGTCGCGCGCGCGCAGCATGCACCGCGCGATAGAGAACGTGGTGTCCGTCTCGCTCTGTTGTCGCGGCCGGCGCTTGTCCTCGAACGCCCCGCTGTGGACCAGGATGCGCACGGGAGTCCCGGATGCGTCGGTGCTGATGCGGTTCAGTGCGCTCGTCTCATCGATCTCGATCGCGAACTCGATGTCGGTGACATTGAGTTGCCCGGCCACGTGCTGTGCGATGCGGGCGATGTACGCCGCGTCGAACGAGACGAAGTCGAACGTCTCCGGCGAGACGGTGATGGCCATCCCGGGGCTAGTTCTTGGAGGCGGCCGCGGCCTGGCGCTCGGCGATCTGTGCCTTGCGCTCGTTCAGGGCCTGCATGCTGACCTCGGCCACGTAGTCGACCTCGGAGTCGGTGAAGCCGGCGAGCTCACGGAAACGGCGGGCGATGCCCAGGCTGGACTCGTCGGACTCGCTGCGGCTGCCGCCGTAGCTGAACATCTTGTCGACGATGTTCTGGAACTCGAGTGCCTTCTTGCGGCGCTCAGGGTCGTTCTCCGTGACCTTGCGCAGCCAGTCGGAGCCCATCTTCACGTGGGTCACCTCGTCGGCGAGCATCCAGTCCTCGCAGAACTCCAGGTACGGGTCGCCGGCGATCTCGCCGAACTCCTTCATGGTGGTGAACACGTCGATGGCGAGGCCCTCGAGCGCGCGGTTCACGCCGGCAAGGCGCAGCACCGGGTCGTTCGAGCACGCGGCCTCGAAGAGCACGGTGTTCTCGACGTACTGGCCGATCTCCGCGCCCATCCAGTCGCCGAGCTTGCAGCTGATCTCCACGTGGCGTGCCTCGTCCCAGGCCTGGCGGGCCATGTCGAGCTTGAGTGCGAACGGGGCCTCCTCGCCCGTCGTGAAGTCCCAGCACGTGCGGCCGGCACCCTCGAGCGCCTGGATCTCGCCCACGAAGATGCCGTGCATCAGCGCGCGGGCCGCCTCGCTGGCGTCGCCGCGCTCCGGGGTGAGACGGTTCGTGCTGCGGCGGTTCTGGTCGTTGTTGAGCGCCACGGTGGTGCGTCCGTCCGCCATGCGGTCACGCTGGGTCGTCTGGCTGAACCGCTCGTCACGGGCGAGTTCGCTTGCCGGCATGAACTTCCTCATTGTGTGTCTCCTCTTCTCGGACCGGTCACTGGAAACCGATGCTCCCGGGACCGGTGATGCCACCGGCCTCGACCATTATCTTCTCGAGCCGCGCCTGGTGGGCGGCGGCCCGGTCTGCCTCCTCGGGCGTGCTGATGAGCGACTGCAGCAGCATCTCGCCGTCGCGCATGTCGTCGAACTCGTCCTGGAGGATGAACTTGATAGAGCGGATCGTGGGCATGTCCGTGATCTCGCTTGTGTTGTTCATGTGGTACGTGTACGCGGCGATGAAGCGGGGGATGAGCACGCGGTAGACGCCGACCAGTTTCTCGATCGTTTGCTCCGGTGCCTCCGGCTCGGTCATGGCGTCGACGAAGCGCACCATGGCGTCGTTGGCGGGCACCGTGAGGCGGTCAGGGTTCATCTCGCGCAGCTCCGGCAGGCGCTTGTGCCACAGTTCGGCGTGCCAGGCGTGCTTGTAGCAGTGGGTGCCGAGGCGCATCTTCACGTCGAGCTCGGGCACCGTGGCGATCCAGCCTCCGAGTGCCTCGAAGAGCTTCATCTCGGTCCACTTGTAGTGGCCGGCGCGGCGTGCGGTTTCTTCCACGCTGAAGGCACCCGCGATCTCGCGCCGGTCCCACGGTGCGAAAGGTGCTCGTGCCTTGGATGCCTGCGCCATGTGTCCCTGGATGTCCCCCGTCAGGGCCGGGCACCGCACCCGTGCCGCAGTGGCCCGGGGACTGGTGACCAGCCGGTCAGTTCCCGAAGTGTAACTGCCGGGGTCCTGTCTGACGAGACCGCGGTCACACCCCGATCCGTCAGGCGCGGCGCGTGGTGGGGTCGGCAGCCAGTCGCCCGGCCGGTATCTCCGCGCCGGTGACCTCGCAGGTCCAGTAGGTGCCGTCATCCAGGCGGGCGAGGGCGGTCTCGACCCCGGCGAGGTCGGCTTCGATCCGGTCCAGGTCGATCCGGGAAGCGTCTGCTCCTGTCGCGCCGGGTGACATGCCTGCGTCGTCGCTCACGGAGCCATCGTAGGCCACCGGCGGAGGACTCCTTGTAGCGTTCGCGCATGCCTTATCCCTTCCCCGCCCTCGACGGTTCCGCACAGAAGACCCAGAAGTTCCCCGACAAGCCTGAGTTCGGCATCGACCCGCAGAAGCGGTACACCGCCACGATGGAGACGTCGATGGGGACGATCGTCATCGCGCTCGACGCCATCAACGCGCCGGTGACCGTGAACAACTTCGTGTTCCTCGCCGGGTACCACTACTACGATGGGATCATCTTCCACCGCATCATCAACGGGTTCGTGTGCCAGGGCGGCGACCCGGGCGGCACGGGCACGGGCGGGCCCGGCTACCGCTTCGAGGACGAGCCGGTGAAGAACAGGTACCAGATCGGTTCGCTCGCCATGGCGAACGCCGGCCCCAACACGAACGGCTCGCAGTTCTTCCTCATCAGCGGCCCGAACGGGGTGACCCTGCCGCCGCAGTACAACCACTTCGGCCAGGTCGTGAAGGGTCTCGACGTCGTGGACGCGATGCAGAAGGTCCCCACGGGCCGCGGCGACAGGCCGGTCACCGACGTGGTGATCAACTCGGTCACCATCACCGTCGCCGACTGACGACAGTGCCCGCCGAGGTCTCGCTCGCCTCAGCCCGCCGCATCGCAGTGGCGGCCCAGGGACTGGCCGCACCGCGCCCGTCGGGCCGGGTCGACGCCCGCCACCTGCGCCGCGTGTTCGACACCGTCGGCGCGGTCCAGATCGACTCGGTCAACGTGCTCGTGCGCAGCCAGGAGCTGCCGCTCTTCTCGCGCCTCGGTGACCACCCGCGGTCGCTCATCCCCGATGCCACGGCGAGGGGGGACATCTACGAGTACTGGTGCCACGCCGCCAGTCATCTCCCGGTGCGTCACTTCCCGCTCAGCCGCGTGAGCATGGAGCAGGCACGCACGGGGCTGCGCGTGTGGGGAGGAGTGCGCGAGACCGCGCGCAAGAACCCGCGCCTGCGCGACGAGATCCTCGCGCGCGTGAACTCCACGCCCGGGGGGATCGTCGCCGGCGAGGTCAGCCAGCGCAAGGGGCCGAAGGGCCAGTGGTGGGACTGGGACAAGGGCAAGTCGATCCTGGAGTGGCTGTTCTGGACGGGGCAGATCACCGCGCGCCGCCGGGAGCGGGACTTTGCCCGCGTGTACATGGGACTGCACCATGCGTTCCCGGCCGGCGTGCTCGCGTTGCCGGTGCCCACTGTCGAGGAGTCCCACCGCGAGCTGCTGATGCTTGCTGCCGCGTCGCACGGCATCGCGACCGCGGGTGACCTGCTCGACTACCACAACCTCCGCGGGCCGGCGCCGCGCGCCGCGATCGCCTGGCTGGTGCGCGACGGGCTGCTGGAGGAGGTGCGCGTGGAGGGCTGGAAGGAGAAGGCGTATCTCCACCCCGGCGCCGCGCGGCCGCGCACGGTGCGCGCCCGGGCACTGCTGTCGCCGTTCGACTCCATGGTGTGGTGCCGGCCGCGCGACGAGCGGCTGTTCGGCTTCCGTTACCGGCTGGAGAGCTACACGCCGGCCCCGAAGCGGGTGTACGGCTACTACGTGCTGCCGTTCCTACTGGACGACCGACTCGTCGCCCGCGTGGACCTGAAGGCCGACCGGCAGCGCGGCGTGCTGTCTGTGCCGGGCGCGTTCAGCGAGCCGGGGACGGACGTGCTCGAGGTGGCCGACGCACTCGCCGACGAGTTGCTGCTGATGGCACAGTGGCTGGGTCTCGGGAATGTGGAGACGGGCGGGAACGGCGACCTCGCCGTGCCGCTCAGGAGGCTGCTGGCGTCACGTCGTTGATGCCGGTCGCCCACCGGATGGCGCGCGTCACCAGGCCGCCGAGTGGGCGCGTGACGAACTGGTCGGCGAGCGGAAGGTACGGGATGCGCAGCTCGGCGCGCGCCCACGGTGGCAGCGTGGCAATGGCGGCGGAGGCAATCACCAGGTAGGGCACGCGCGCGACGGGATCGAGCGGCGGTTCGAGGAGCAGGTAGCGCGCGGCATCGCGTGACTGCGGCGTGCTCATGAGCTCGGGGCGGAACATCCGCAGCTGGTCGCGCAGCCCGCGCACCGACAGCGGCGGGGCCTTGACCCCGAGCTTGCGCGCGATGACGGCCATGTCCTCCACGTATCCGTCCCGCTGCGCCGGCGTGAGGCGCACTGCACCGTACGTGTCGTGCGCACGGAGGAAACTGTCGGTCTCGGCCACGTGCACCCAGCGCAGGAGGTGCGGGTCGCGCGCGGAGTACGGACGGCCGTCGGGAGCAGTGCCCCTCACGTGGCCGTGCACCGCGTTCACCCTGTCGACGGCGTGCTGGGCCGCGTCGGCAGGGCCGAACGTGGTCGTGGCGAGGAAGTCCGCCGTGCGCTGCAGGCGGCCCCACGGGTCATGGCGGTAGTCGGAGTGCTCCGCGACGCCGGCCATCGCGAGTGGATGGAGCGACTGGAGGAGCAGCGCGCGCATGCCGCCGATGAACATGGATGCGTCCGTGTGCACGGTGTGGACCGGCCTGTCCGGGGCGAACCAGCGTTCCCCGGGGGCGAGCATGACGGCTGCCTGCTTCGACTCGGCATCCGGCCCGATGACCCTGTCGCGCAGGGCATCAGCGATGGCGCGGCGGACCTGCTGCACGCGCTCGTCGACTGCGGGGGGGAGCGTCGTCACCCGGTCAGCGTACGAACCGGCGCCAGGTTCCCACCACTACGCTTCGGGAATGGCAGGGGCCGGGACAGATGACACACAGGGCCGTGCGGGCGGGGACGATGCCCGGGTGGACCGCCGCGTGCCGGGCTGGGTGCCGCGCGCGGTGGTGCTGTTCTGGGCCGGTGCGCTCGGGGCGATCGCGTTCCGGCACGTCATCCACCGTCTGAGCAGCTTCCTCATCCTGATGCTCATCGCCCTGTTCGTCGCCCTGGCGATGGAGCCGGGGGTCAACCGGCTCGAGGCGCGCGGCTGGAAGCGCGGCAGGGCCACGCTCACCATTCTCCTCGCGGTCATCGTGGTCACGCTCACGTTCTTCGGGGTCGTCGGCACGCTCGTGGGCCAGCAGGTGGCGGACCTGCTGAGGAACTCGAGCACCTACGTGAACGACACCGTCAAGTTCATCAATGACACCTTCGGCACG
>JBJTCK010000102.1:0-24025 GCA_046091825.1 Actinomycetota bacterium
GGCCGGTAGCGACCCGTTCGATCGCCCGACCACCCTGCGCTGCCTCCGCCGCCTTCCGGTTCGAGGAGACGAGCGTGCGCACGTAGACGATCCGCTCGCCCTTCTTCCCGGAGATCTTCGCCCAGTCGTCGGGGTTCGTGGTGTTCGGGAGGTCCTCGTTCTCGTGGAACTCCTGGCGGATCGACCCCACGAGGTCGTCGAGGCCGATGCCCCCGTCCTCCCCCGCGAGATGGCGCTTGATAGCGGTCTTCTTGGCGCGCCGCACGATGTTGTCGATCATCGCGCCGCTAGCGAAGTCCTTGAAATACAGCGTCTCGCGGTCGCCGTTCTGGTAGGTGACCTCGAGGAACTCCGTGGTGGCGTCAGTCCGGTACATCTCCTCCACGGTGCGGTCGATGAGCTCGTCGACGTCCGCTGCCCCCTCGGACAGGCGGTACGGCAGGTCGGCCACCAGGTAGCGCGCGAGAATCTGGCGCGCCGCACCCTCGTTCGGGCGGTCCACCTTGATCTTCACGTCCAGGCGCCCGGGCCGGAGGATCGCCGGGTCGATCAGGTCCTCGCGGTTCGTGGCCCCGATGACCATGACGTTCGAGAGACCCTCGACACCGTCGAGTTCTGCGAGCAACTGGGGCACGATGGTCGACTCCATGTCGGAGGAGACTCCCGTTCCCCTCGCGCGGAACATCGAGTCCATCTCGTCGAAGAACACGATGACGGGCCAGCCCTCCTCGCTCTTCTCGCGTGCGCGCTGGAAGACCTGGCGGATCTGCCGCTCGGTCTCGCCCACGTACTTGTTGAGCAGCTCCGGGCCCTTGATGTTGATGAAGTAGCTGCGGGCCTTGTCAGCGCCTGTCCTCTGGGCGACCTTTTTGGCCAGGCTGTTCGCGACAGCCTTGGCGATCATCGTCTTGCCGCACCCCGGGGGGCCGTAGAGGAGGATCCCCTTGGGTGCCGGCAACCGGTACTCGGCGAAGAGGTCCGGGTGGAGGAATGGAAGCTCGACGGCGTCGGCGATCTGCTCGATCTGGTCGTCCAGCCCGCCGATGTCCTCGTACGTGACGTCGGGAACCTCCTCCAGCAGCAGGTCCTCCACCTCCGGCTGGGTCAGGCGCTCGAGGAGCACCCCGCTCTTCGGGTCGAACATGTACAGGTCCCCGCTGCGGATCACCGTGCCGCGCAGCGAGTCCGCCAGGGTCGCGATGCGACGGTCGTCATTGCGCGTGTTCACCATGGCTCTCGTGCCGTCCTCGAGCACCTCCACCACGGTTGCGACGTCCCCCGACCGCTCGGGGCCCCGCACCATGACCACGTTCATCGACTCGTTGAGGACCACCTCGTGACCGCGGACGAGGTCGACCGGGTCGGTGCCGTCCGCCACGTGGACACGCATCTTGCGCCCTGACACGAGGACATCGACGGTGTCGTCGTCGTTCACGTCGAGGAGGACCCCGTAGCCCGCGGGCGGGGCGGTGAGCTTGTCCACCTCGCCCCTCAGGCTCTCCAGTTGGCTGCGGGCCTCGCGCAGGGCCTCTGCAAGCCGGTCGTTCTGACTGCTCGCGGTGGCAAGCTGGCCCTTGACCTGGTGGAGCGCGGCCTCCAGTTCCCGCGAGCGGTCCGGGCCCGACGCGAGTCTCTTGCGCAATTGTTCGATCTCTGACTCGAGGATGGTGCGCTCGTCATCGGTCACGCAGGTCAGGTTATTGCCTGGTGGCGGGCACGGCTGAGCGGGAGACTGAACGGGTCACGGCGGGGGGTGCTGTGTACACTTCTTCGAGCCCCCACGGGCCAGGCTCCCGCAGCGGGTGCCCTCATTTCCGGAGACATTGAAGGGACAGACCAGATGAAGGTGTGGATCGACCAGGACCTGTGCACGGGCGACGGCCTCTGCGAAGAGATCGCCCCGGATGTGTTCACCCTCCTCGATGACGGTCTTGCCTACGTGAAGGAAGGCAACACGGTGTACGCCGAGGCCAAGGGCAACAAGCAGGGTGCGGAAGGTCTCGCCAACTTCCCCGACAACCGCATCGACGCCGTGGTCGAGTCCGCCGAGGAATGCCCCGGCGAGTGCATCTTCATCGAGCCCTGATCAGCCGATGAACCTGGCCACCGTGAGGAACGCGGTGTGCGCCACCATGCGGTGATCCGGCCGCACTGACATTCCCTCGATGTGCCAGGTCCGGTGAAGGACCTCGAGTGTGCGCTGGTCGACCCATCCCCTGCTGAGTGCCTCCCTCGTCTGCACCGCCTGTGTGATCGACGGTGTGTAGGCGACCAGTAGTCCCCCGGTGGTGAGAACCGTCTCCGCGTGGGGCACCACCTGCCACGGCTCGGGCAGGTCGAGGACCACACGGTCGAACTCGCCGGCGGGAGTCTCGGAGTAACTGTCCCCGAGCGACAGGTGGTAGCGGTCCATCGCCGCCTCGCCGAGGAAGGACGTCACGTTCGCGCGCGCGCGGTTCATGAAGTCCTCGCGCAGCTCCACACCGGTGATCTCGGCGCCCCACCGCAGCATGGTCATGGAGAGTGCCCCCGAGCCGATCCCAGTCTCGTACACCCTCACGCCGGGGTGGATGTCCCCGAGCATGCAGATCGGGGCGAGATCCTTCGGGTAGATCACCTGTGCGCCGCGGGGCATCTCCACCACGTAGTCCTCGAGGGTCGGCCGCAGCACGATGTAGCGGGCACCCTTGGTGGAATCCACCGAGACACCTGGCTTCCCCCCGATCACGGACGTGTGCGGCACGAACCCCGCGTGGCTGTGGAACTCGCCCTCGTCGTGGAGCGTGACGAGGTACCGCCGCTTCTTCGAGTCGATGAACAGGGCCTTCTCGCCCGCCCGGAACACGCCGCTCACGGCCTGTCTCCCCTTCCCCGCTCGATGCCGACCACGAGCGTGTCGTCAGGACCGAGGTGAACCCAACGCCTCCGTGACGGGCGGGAGTTCCACCATCGCACGACGCCAGCAACGACCAGCACACGCGACACCAGCCTGCTGCGCGTGCCGAGTCCCCGGAGGGCCCTGACCGCGAGGATCCGCAGGAGGGTGCGCATCAGAAGCGCCGGAACTCGACGCGACCCGCGCGCTTGCGTCCCGAACGGCGCCCGAGCAGGTACGCAACAATCACGACGACGGCAGCCACCGCACCGCCCGCCGCCACGATGGACTGCTTCTTGTCCTCTGCGCGGCCCTGGATGTCCGCCTGCAACGCGCGGAACTTCTTCTCCAGGTCGTCACGTGTGATGCGTTCGTCAGCCATGTCAGTCCTTTGAGAGCGAATTCTTGGAGATGCGCGAGAGGGCTACGGCGACAGACGCAGAGAGGACCAGACCCGAGACGAGGTAGTGGACGAATGACCACGCACCGTCCAGCACTGTCCCCCCGGCGTCCTGGGACAACCGGAGCGCCGCCATGCCGAGGAACACCACGCCCGTGCCCATGAAGATCGACGCGAGCGTGCCGTACGCGAGCCACCGTGCGGCCCCGCGGGCGGGGCCGACGGTCTCCTGGACTGCGTACGCCTTGACCGACTCGACGACGTCACTGACGCGGTCCACCGGGGACATCCGGGATGTTCCAGGCCGCTCCATAACGACAGCCTATGGGCACGCGCAGGGATGCTCTACTCCCCATCCGCCGTGCGGAACGACAGGATCTCGTCAGTGTGCTCCGTAATGCGGCGCAGCAGGGACACCCGTTCCCTGATGCCGTCTGCGGCGAGCATCGCATGCCTGTCGAGAGGCCCGCACGGGATGCACCTGGCGACCATCCAGAATGCCCGTTCGACGTCCTGGGCGGGAACCGGCGAGGAGATCCAGTGCCCGCCCGCGACGAGGGAGAGGCCCTGCATCCCGGGATGCCTGTCCCCTTCCGCATCCACGCCGTGCCGGGCAAGCATGCTGCGCAGTGTCTGGGCAAGGACTGTGAGGGCGCTCGCCGCGTCCTGCAGCACTGCCGGCCCGGCGGTCACCGTGCCCGAGGGGACTGTCACCGCGCGCGGGTACGGGTCGTCCTCGCCCCACTCGAGGATGCGCACCGGCCCCGTTGCGACCCCGGCAACAGCCATCCCGGATTCGGTGGGCCTTCGACCGGTGACAAGGACGCGGACGCCGTTCGTGAAACGCCGGTCACCGCCGCCAACCTCCCGGCCGCGCTCGATGAGGACGGTGACGAACTCGTCAAGCCCGGACGCAGTCATGTCCGCGAACATCTCCAGGTAACGCGGCTCGAAGACGTTCAGGCCGACTTGCTCACCGGGCAGGTATGCGTGACCGAGGGGGAAGACCGGAATCACGGGGCAAGGTCGGAGGGGCGCGGCGTCCCCCTCGCTCCGGACAGGCCCTCGGCCAGCCGGTTCCACAGGGGCCTGTATGCGGAACGGTTGTCGATGCCGCTCCTGTTCATCACGAAAGCAAAACGCACTGAACCGTCACCGTCCACGGGAAGGTATCCCGCCAGGGCCTTGACGCCACTCAATGTCCCGGTCTTGGCAAGGAGTCTGCCCTCGGCGGCGGTGTCGAGGAACATCTCGCGCAGCGTCCCGCTCTCGGACGCCACTGCGAGTAGCGGCGGAAGAACGCTGTCGAACCTGTCGAGGAGCGACACGAGCCCGTCGCACGTCAATCTGTTCAGCGAGGAGAGTCCGCTGCCGTCGCGCACGGTCTGGCCGTTGACTCCCCACTCCGCGAGCTTCTTGTTGACTGCGTCGATGCCCGCCTGTGTGGAGCCGACACCGCTCGTCTTGAGCCCGATCTGCTTCAGGAGTATCTCGGCTGTGTTGTTGTCGCTGTTCACCAGCATCTCCTGCACGACGGACGAGACAGGCGCGGAGTCGATCGAGGTCACCTCGACGGCACCGGACGGCAGGACGTCATGAGCTGTCCCCCCGGGCGCGCTCACCCCGCGTGCGGACATGAGGGCGGCCAATTCGGCGGCCGCGGCGAGGGCCGGGTCGTCCGGCTTGACCGGCTGGCCGATGACAGCACCGTCGTTCGCCATCAGAGCCCCGAGAGGGCCGGCCTCCACGCCGTGGAACGAGTCCGGCCAGTCCGGGACGAACCTCTCGGAATCGAGAATCGTGTCAACCCCCACGATCCGGCCGCTGAGCGAGGTCACCCCCGCGGCGACAATCAAGTCTGCGAGAGTCTCGAGGGACGTCGGGTGGAGTGTCGCGTACTTCTCCGAGGCGACGTACTCCCGGCGAACGAGGAGCGGGTCGCCCGCACCGACGAGGTACAGGTCGGCAAAGGTGCCGTCCGCGTTCTTCGTTGCCATCACCCTCGTGGTGAAGACGGTGTCGGCACCGAGGACCTCCAGTGCCGCCGCACCCACCACGATCTTCATCGTGCTGCCCGGCACGAGCGGTGCCGAACCCGACTCGGACACGATTGTCGACCCGAGCCAGTCGACACGCAGGCATGACCCCTTCGGCAGGCCCGAGCGCACCGCTGCGAGTCCTGCGCCGAGCCTGCTCGAGCGTGTGACGAACGAGAGCACGTCCGGGGTGCGACGTGCGGACAGCACGGGCTGTCGCGGCGCCTCAGGCTGCACCGCGACCGAGAGGGGGCGCGTCCGTCCGCCCAGTGCGGTCAGCCAGAAGAAGGCCCCGACGAGGAGCACGGCCCCGACAGTGCCGACAGACGTGACGACACGCAGCGGGTTGGCCGCGCGCCGGGGCGTCCTCTCAGCGCGCAGCGACGCCCGAGAACCTTGCATACCTGTAGAGGTGACCGAGAGCCGCGACGGCGCGGTTGCCCGAGGGATAGCACAGTCTCCCGCCGGCAACGACTGCCCTGACGCCGGGGTTCGCCGGGTCGGCAGTGGCGAGCTCGGTGGCGACGAGTATGGGCTTGCCCGTGGCAGTGCTCAGGGATGCCGCCGCCTCGGCAAACCGGGCGTCCTGGCGCTCGTGGTAGTCGACGATGCGCTCGAGTCCGTGGCCGGGGTAGAAGCGGCCTTCCCTCATCAGTCTCGCCTGGTTCGCCTGGATGCCGAGGCCCAGGTAGACCACGGCGTCGACTTCCGGGTGGGAGGCAATGAGCTCGAGCACTTCCGGGATCGTGTCGCGGGTCTCGCCGCCCGCACAGTCGACCGGGTTGTTCCGGCTCCAGCGGGGCGGGAGCTTTCCGTCGATCGCGATGCGGAGATCGTCGGGCAGCGCCATGAGGCGGAGGCTCCCTTCGCGCGCGATCGCGTCCGAAGTCACCACACCCCATCCGCCTGCCGTGGTGAGGATCACCACGTTCGGACCCTTCGGGAGGGGCTGCGTGGCGAAAGTCGCCGCCGCCTCGTAGGCCTCCTCCACCGTGGCGGCACGGGCGATTCCGTGTGCCCGGCACTCGCCGTCGAACACCGAATCATTCGCCGCGAGCGCACCGGTGTGGCTGGCGGCCGCACGGGCCCCGTTCTCAGTGGCGCCGCCCTTCACCACGACGACCGGCTTGGTGCGCGCGACGGCACCCAGGCGGTCCATCAGGTCCCGCCCATTCGAGATGCCCTCCACGTATGCGAGAGACACCTTGGTCTCCGGGTCGATGCCGTACCACTCCACCAGGTCGGCCACCCCGAGGGCCGCGGCATTGCCGGCCGACACGGCCCTGCTGATGCCGACACCGGTCTGGCGCGCGTAGTTCATGAAGCTCGACACGAAATTGCCGCTCTGGCTGGCCACTCCGATGCCCCCGCGGGGCGGGTACGGGGCCACGATCTGTGCGCACAGGCTCGCCGGTGTCGACACCACGCCTTGCCCGTTCGGACCAGCCATCAAGATGCCCAGTTCGTCCGCAAGAGACACGAGGTCAGCCTCCAGGGCACGGCCCTCCTCCCCTGCCCCCCCGTAGCCGGCCGACGTAAGGAACGCTGCCTTGATGCCCTTCCGCGCGCACGCGCGGAGCAGCTCGGGCTTTGCCGATGCGGGCGTGCACACGAACACGAGATCGATCACGCCGTCGGGGAGAGAGTCGATATCCGCAACCGTCCGGACACCGAGAACCTCCTCGCCGCTGAGGTTCGTGCCGAAGACCGCCCCCTCGTACCCGCTGGCGAGGATGTTGTGGAGACTGACGAAGCCGAACTTCCCGGGGTGGGTTGATGCACCGGTCACGAGAACTCCGCGCGGCTCGAACAACGCGGCGAACTGCTCGCCGGAGAATCTCCGTGACGAGCGCGGGAGTTCGGCCCGCTCGCCTGTCTCCACCAGCGCGTCGACAGCCACGATCCGGCCGTCGGCCGTCACGATCAACGGGTTGATGTCCACCGAGACGATGTCGGGTCGTGACACCGCGAGGGAGGACAGGCCGGCGAGGCACCGTGCGACTGATGCCCGGTCGACTGCTTCCTCGCCCCTGAACCCGCCGAGCATCCCCTGCATGCGCAGCGAGTCGACCATGTCGAGTGCCTGTTGCTCGGACACCGGCGCAGGCCTGAACGTGACGTCCGCAATCGCCTCGGCAAGGATCCCGCCGATGCCGAGCATCACCGTGGGGCCGAACTGCGGGTCGACGAGCAAGCCGGCAATCAGTTCCCTCGACCCTGTCACCATCTCCGCGACGAGGAGGTGGACGGGGCCGTCAGCGGGTGTCGCTTTTGCCAGCAGCTCGGCCGCTGCTGACCTGACCTGCCCGGCGTCACCGAGGCGGAGCCTGACCAGGCCGCGCTCGGTCTTGTGCGCGATGGCATCGCCACCGAGCTTCACGACCACGGGGAAACCGATCGCCGAGGCAGCATCGGCCGCCTCGTCTGCGGTGTGGACGACCTGTTCCCGGGCGAACGGCACCCCGAATCCCGAGAGGATCTCTTTCGAGGCTGCTTCGGACAGGGTGGCACTGCGGGGGTTCACGCCCCCCACGGTAGTCACCGCCTGCCGCCGGGACGCGATGAGCGCCGGGCAGCACCACCGTGCCGGCCGGATCAGGCGAGTGCCGCGCGGAAGAGTTGTATGACGGCCTCACGGTGCTCCGAGATGTTCGCCTCGGTGAGTGCCACGGTCCCCAGAAGGTCCGTGATGAACGGTGCATCCGAGAAGTACGTGAGGATCGCGCCGTAGCCAGTGATGAGGAGGTGCCGCGAGTCGTGCCTCCTCAGCACGCCCTCGTCCATCATCTTGTCCAGGTACCCCGCAGCGGCGGCGAAGAGAGGCTTGAGGACGGAGGCGAGGTCGATACCGAGTCTCACCCCGCCGTCCAGGGCCTCGCGCCGCATCATGCGGACGTAGTCAGGGTTGTCCTCGAACAGAGCGAAACCGGCCCGCAGGACAAGTTCGACCTTCTCCCATCCGGTGCCGACCATCGCGACGGCCTGCCCCACACGCTCGAGCCAGTCGGACAGGATCTGCTCGAAGACACTCCCGTAGAGCGCCTCCTTGGAGGGGAAGTGGTGCAGGAGACTGGGCCGGCGGATCCCCACGCCTGCTGCGATGTCATTCAGTGACGTCCCGTCGTAGCCACGCTCGGCGAAGCACGCGATTGCCTCTTCGATGATCAGGTCCCGCGTGGGGCGCTGGGGCCTCTCCCCTGTCTCGGTCACAGACACAAAATTACCGAGACAAAATGCCTACCTACCAGTAGGTAGTGGCCTACAGTGACGGCTGTGCAAGACGTTCTCGAATTCCTGCTCGTGTCTATGGGGGCCGCTGCGGTCGTGACCACGCTGGCCAACACGGCGACCACGGTGTATCTCCACCGCGGCCTGAGCCACAGGGCGCTCACCCTCGGCTCGGTCGCCGAGACGGCGTTCCGTGCCGTCATCTGGCTCACGACGGGGATCAAGCCGCGCCAGTGGGTGGCGGTGCACCGCAAGCACCACGCCTACACGGACGAGACCGGCGACCCGCACTCGCCCGTGCTGCTCGGGTGGCGCACCGTCCAGATGAAGAACGTGGCCCTCTACCGGGAGGCACTCCGGGACCCTGCGATCCTCGACAAGTACGCCAGGGACCTGCCCGATGACAGGCTCGACAGGATCTTCTTCAACCACAAGAACACGGGCCTGCTGCTCGGTATCGGCATCCTGGTCGTCCTGCTCGGTCCCTGGGCCGGGCTCCTCGCCGCGTTCCTGCACGCAAATGCCTACCTCGCGGGCAATGCGGCCGTGAACGCGATGGGGCACCATTTCGGGCGCCGCCCGTACTCCAACGGCGCGACGAACCTCCAATGGCTCGCGTTCTGCACCATGGGCGAGGGACTGCACAACAACCACCACGCGGCACCCTCCTCCCCGCGTCTGTCCCACAGGCGGAGCGAGATCGACCCGGGCTGGTGGGTCATCAAGACACTCGCCACCATGCGCCTCGCGAGGTTGCGCTTCTCCGACATCCGCCTGTCGCCGGGCGCCCGCACCGGCGTCTCCTGAGGGACGGCTACCGTCGCGGGATGACTTCTCCCGCAGCCGGGATCCTCAGGGTCTCCGCCTCGTCCTTCTTCGACGGGGACACGATGCACGGTCCGACTGTGGTCACGGTGGAGGAAGGGACCGTCACCGACATCGCACCATTCGGAGGCTCCGGCACCGATCATCACCTGCTGGTCCCGGGACTCGTCGACGTGCAGATGAACGGCTGGGACACAGTCGACGTCGCCGGCGCAGACCCGGCGTCGATGGAACGCCTTGGTGGACTTCTCGCGCTGGAGGGCACGACTCACTGGCTCGGGACGGTCACAACGGACAGCCTGCCGCGCCTCTCCGACAGTCTCGAGCGACTGGACCAGGTCGTGCGCGGCGGGACGACCGGCGCAGTGGGCATCCACGTGGAGGGGCCGTTCCTCGGCAGCGCCACCGGGGCACACCCGCGCGAGCATGTCGTGCCGGTGTCGCATGACTGGATTGGTTCCCTGCCCCGCTCCGTGCGGATGGTCACGATGGGTGCAGAGCAGGACGGGTTCGCGCGTGCGGCAGGCCAGCTCCTGGGCGCGGGCGCCGTGGTCTCCATCGGTCACTCGCGGCCGGATGCGGCCCAGTTCGATGCTGCCGTCTCCGCCGGTGCCACGATGGTCACGCACCTGTACAACGCGATGTCAGGCGTGCACCACCGCGACGACGGCCTCGCACTCTCGGCACTGACAGATCCCCGTGTCCGTGTGGGGCTCATCGCGGACCTGGCACACGTGTCGGCATCGGCTGTCCGGCTTGCCTTCCTGGCCAAGCCGAACGACGTAGTGCTCGTGTCGGACTCGGTTGCATGGAACGGATCGTGGGCGTCGGCCCGCGGTGTGACGGTGAGGGACGGCGCACCGCGACTCCCTGACGGGACCCTTGCCGGGAGCAGCACCTCACTCCTCGGTTGCGTGCGCAATGTGGTCCGCCACTGCGGAGTCGACATTTCCACAGCCCTCCGTTCCGCGACGACGGCCCCTGCGCGGCTCATCGGGCGCGGTGACATCGGGTGCATCAAGGTCGGGCAGGCTTTCTCAGCTGTGTCACTCGCCCCGGACCTGGACGTCTCGGAGGTGTGGCGCGGATTACAGTCGTCACGTGGCAACTCGACTCACCGCTGAACAGGACGCACAGGCACTCTCTCTCATAAGGGGGTTCGCCATGGATGCTCCGCTCGCGGCAAAGAGCGGTCACCAGGGGACGGCGATGGCGCTCGCCCCGCTCGCGCACGTCCTCTACTCGCGCGTGATGAGATACGACCCTGCCGACCCGGCGTGGCCCGATCGGGACAGGTTCATCCTCTCGGGGGGCCATGCCTCGATTCTCCAGTACTCGATGCTGTTCCTCGCCGGGATGGGGCTCGAGATCGGCGACATCCGTGACTTCAGGCAGTGGGGTTCCGCCACTCCGGGCCACCCTGAGGCCGGGCACACCGCCGGAGTCGAGGTGACAACGGGTCCGCTCGGGCAGGGGTTCGCCAATGCGGTTGGCATGGCGATTGCCGAGGCACACCTGAGGGCAGTGCACGGCGAGGATGCGGTGTCCCACCACACGTGGGTGGTTGCAGGAGACGGGTGCATGATGGAGGGCATCAGCCACGAGGCTGCGTCGCTCGCCGGCCATCTCGGTCTCGACAGGCTCGTGTGCGTGTTCGACGACAACAAGATCACGATCGACGGCGGGGTGGACCTCGCATGCTCCGACGACGTCCAGATGAGGTTCCGCTCGTACGGCTGGAACGTCATTGATGCCGGTGATCCCGGTGACGACCTCGACGCGATCGAGAAGGCTCTGCTCGAGGCCAGGGCTCACCGGGGCCGGCCGACCCTGGTGGTGCTGCGGACCCACATCGGCACCCCGTCCCCTGAACTCACGGACAGCCACGAGGCACACGGCAACCCGTTCACTGCCGCGCACGTCTCCGCCACAAAGGCCGTTATGGGGATACCCGACGAGCCTTTCTGGACACCCGTGAGCCTCGTAGATGCGTACCGCGGGCACTGTGCCGCGCGCGGCGCCGAGTCGCACGCCGCGTGGCGCGCAGCGGCCGGGATGAAGGCAACGGCCGTGGGCCAGTCAGTGCTCTCCCCCGCGCCGGACGGCTGGGATGCCTCCCTGCCCGTGTTCGGTGACGATGCAGGCCTGGCCACCCGGCAGGCATTCCAGAAGGTGCTGGGGGCGTGCCGTGACAGCCTGCCGTCGCTCGTGAGCGGGGCCGCAGACCTGACGAGCAACACCGGCGCCAAGCTCGACGGCAAGAACCCCTTCACCGCGGCGAGCCCGGGAGGCCGGCAGGTGTACTTCGGCATCCGTGAGCACGCGATGGGTGCGGCACTCGTGGGGATGGCCCTGCACGGTGGGGTGATCCCTGTCGGAGGGACCTTCTTCGTGTTCGCCGACTACATGCGCCCCAGCATCAGACTGGCCGCACTGTCGAGGGCGCGGTGCATCTTCGTCTTCAGCCACGACTCGGTCGGTGTCGGCGAGGACGGCCCCACTCACCAGCCGGTGGAACACCTCGCCTCGCTGCGTGCGATCCCGGGCCTCCGCGTGGTCCGGCCCGCTGACCCGAACGAGACCACGGAAGCATGGCGGCAGGCGGTGGCCCACGACGGCCCCACGGCGCTGATCCTGTCGCGGCAGACGGTGACTGCGTCGACGGACGGCAGTGCCGTGGCGCGCGGTGCCAAGGCGCTCATGTCCGTGCAGTCTCCCGCTGCGGTCATTATCGCGACAGGGAGCGAGGTCGGGCTCGCACTGGATGCCGCGCGCGAGCTTGCCGATGCGGGCACGGCCGTCAACGTGGTCTCGATGCCGTCGTGGGAGGTCTTCGACGAGCAGGACGCCCCGTGGAGGGACCAGGTTCTCCCCCGCGGCGTCCCTGTCGTCAGCGTGGAGGCCGGGTCCACCTTCGGCTGGTCGAAGTACGCCGATTCCTCGGTGGGCATCGACAGGTTCGGCGCCAGTGCGCCCGGTGCCGTGGTGATGGACAGGCTCGGAATCAACAAGGAAGCTGTCGTCTCCGCCGTTCGGGGCGTTGTGAGATGAGCGGTCGACTGCGGGAACTCTCTGCCGTCCACGGCCAGAGCCCGTGGCTCGACAACCTGCAGAGATCATTCTTCGCGTCCGGCCACCTCGACGCGATGATTGACCGCGGGGTGCGCGGCCTCACGTCCAATCCCACGATCTTCCAGAAGGCGATCCAGGGGAGCACGGACTACGACGCCCAGTTCGTCTCCGAGATGAGGAAGGGCCTCACGCACGTCGAGGCGTACTGGGAACTGGTGGTCGCAGACATCCACTCAGCGCTCGACCACTTCGCCGGGCTCCATGCCGACTCGGATGGCACCGACGGCTTCGTGAGCGTGGAGGTGGACCCGCGCCTCGCGAACGACGGGGAATCCACGCTGTCGGCGGCACGTGCACTGCACGAGCGCATCGCGCGCCCGAACGTGATGATCAAGATCCCGGCCACCCAGGAGGGTCTCGGTGCGATCCGCACGATGATCTCGGAGGGCCGCAACGTGAACGTCACCCTCATCTTCAGTCTCGACCGCTACGAGGCGGTGATGGAGTCGTACATCGGCGGGCTCGAGGACCGTGCAGCTGCCGGCTACCCGGTCTCCGGGATCGCGAGCGTGGCGAGCTTCTTCATCAGCAGGGTCGACAACGAGGTCGACAAGCGACTGGAGGCGATCGGCACGGCGCCCGCGCTCGCACTGAGGGGCACAGCGGCAGTGAACCAGGCCCGTCTGGCGTATGACCTCTTCCGTCGCACGTTCTCTGGGCCCCGCTGGGATGCCCTCGCGGCGCGCGGCGCGCAGGTGCAGCGCCCGCTGTGGGCGTCAACATCAACCAAGAACCTCGCGTACCCGGACACGCTGTACGTGGACTCCCTTATCGGCCCTAACACGGTGAACACTCTCCCCGACGCCACCCTCGAGGCCTTTGATGACCACGGCACACCTGGGCGCACCATCGACGTCTCGGTCGACACCGCACGTGCGCAGTGGGCCGCCCTCGCAGACGTCGGTGTCGAGACACCGCAGGTGGCAGCCCAGCTCGAACGCGAGGGTGTCGCGTCGTTCATCGCAAGTTTCGACGAGCTCATTGCTGCGCTCGAGGCAAAGGCCTCGGCCATCGGGGCTCCATGACCCGCCAGGGGTGCGCTCCGTGGGCCTGAGTGACGACCTGTCGGCCGCGGCCGCAGGACTCGACCGGGCACTCGGCGGCTCGTCCCGCCCGCCGGCGGACATGCGCCAGCTCCTCAGGCTCGTGGAGGCCGCGACGGAACTGGTCGGGGGCTCTGCCTCGTCACTCGACGTCAAGATTGCGTCAGCGGCACTGGACGAGATGCAGGAAGCCTTCGCCATGTTCGCTCCCTACCGGGAGACCCGGAAGGTCACGGTGTTCGGCTCGGCGCGTATCTCGGCCGGCAGCCAGATCTACGGACTGACGGTCGAGGTCGCCCGCCTGGTGGCGCAGAGGGGCTTCATGGTTGTCACGGGTGCAGGGCCGGGGCTGATGGAGGCAGGCATGGTCGGTGCAGGCCGCGAGAGGTCGATCGGGGTCTCCATCCGTCTCCCCTTCGAGGCCTCGTCGAACTCGGTGATCGAAGGTGACGACAAGCACGTGACCATGCGGTACTTCTTCACGCGCAAGCTCATGTTGATGAAGGAGTCGCACGGTTTCATCTGTCTTCCGGGCGGGTTCGGCACGCTCGACGAGACGTTCGAGTTGCTCACTCTCGTGCAGACCGGCCGGTCGGTGCCCGCCCCCATCGTGTTCCTGGACCCGCCCGACAAGCCCTTCTGGAAGCCGATCATGGCGTCACTCATGCCGACCCTGCTCGCACACGAGGTCATCTCCCGGGAGGACACGGGCATCTACCGCATCACGAGCAGTGTCGAGGAGGTTGCCTCGATCATCGACGGCTTCTACGCGAACTACCACTCCATCAGGCTTGTCGAGGGCCTGCTCGTGCTCAGGCTGAACCGGCCTGTCCCCGAGAGTGACGTTGAGGTGCTGTCCAAGGGGTTCGCGCACCTGCACGGTGGGGTCTTCCGTTCGGGTGGAGCGACCGAGGCCGAGCTCAGGGATGACGACAATGTCGGCCTGGCGAGACTCGTACTCGACTACACCGGCAAGGGGTACGCGCCGCTCCTGCCGTTGATCGAGGCAGTTAACCGCTACTGAGCGGACAGACCTGACAGCAGGTGGACTGCTTTGTCGACGGCACGTCTGGCCTGTGAGATGACCTTCTCGGCAACGGGACGCGACGTCTCGCCGCGCTCTATCGCCTCCCTCAACAGCATCATCGTCTGCTCCCCGAGGGACTCCCCGATTTCCTCGAGTCTGGCGATGATGTCGTCGATGCCTGCGTTGCTCACGGACACAACCGTACATTCGGCAGGCGCAGGGGATGCCCCGCGGGGCCGCGCCATCACCTAGCGTTGTCGCATGCCCCACGACGACCTCGCCCACGAATGGATCAGCTTCGAGGACCCGCGGGAGCACCGCACGTGGATGATCGACGCCACGTTCTTCACGTCGGCGTACAAGTGCATCTACGGCGAGGGCTGCAAGGGAATCCACGACGAGCCGACGCCGGGGCTTGCGCAGGGCTGCTGCAGCTTCGGGGCGCACTTCCTGGACAAGGACGACCGCCGATCGGTGGAGAGGGCCGTCGCGCGGCTCGAGCCCCGTCACTGGAAGAACCACGCTGCCGCCGCGAAGAAGGGCTGGACGGAGAAGGACGATGACCGGGAGCTGAAGACCCGTGTCGTGGACGGCGCGTGCATCTTCCACAACCCGCCTGGTTTCGAGGGTGGCACCGGCTGCGCTTTCCACATTGCGGCCGTAGAGGCCGGGGAACGCCACATGGACTGGAAGCCGGACGTCTGCTGGCAGGTTCCCCTTCGCCTGGAGGAGCACACCGAGGATTCCGGTCACGTGATCTCGACCCTGCGCGAGTGGAAGCGACGCGACTGGGGAGCCGGTGGGGACGACTTTGCGTGGTGGTGCACGGAATCCCCCGACGCATTCGTGGGCGGCGAGCCCGCCTTCCGCTACTTCAAGGACGAACTGGCCGAACTGATGGGTGCCGAGGCCTACGGGATGCTCGCCACGTACCTTGACCGCCCCCGGGCGACACCGTTGCCGCACCCCGCTGTCCGGGGCAGGCATGACAGCAGGTCGCCGTCGCCGAAGAGCCGTGCCACGAACGGCAGTGCGGGCGCCAAAGGAACGGGCAAGAAGAAGGGTTAGGAGTTCTGCTTCTTGAAGGCCCTGCGACGGTCCTCAAGACCGAGCATGCGCTTGCGGATGCGGATCTTCGTGGGTGTGACCTCCACGAGCTCGTCGTCGCCTATCCACTCGATCGCGGTCTCCAGGGTGTGGACCACCGGGGCCGCGAGTTTCACGCCGTCGTCATGGCTGTGCGTGCGGATGTTCGTCTTCTCCTTGGGACGCACCGCGTTCACCACCATCTCCTCGCCGCGCGCCCCCTCGCCGATGACCATCCCCTCGTAGACCTCCTCGCCCGGGCTGAGGAAGAGGGTGCCGCGCAACTGCAGGTTGTCGAGCGCATAGGCAGTGGTCGACCCGATACGGTCTGCGATCATCGCGCCGCCGGTCCGGTGCGGAAGCTCGCCCGCCCACGGTGTCCAGCCGGCATGGTGCTGATGGAGAAGCGCAGTCCCCCTCGTGGCTGTCATGAGCATCGAACGGAATCCGATCAACCCGCGTGACGGCGCCTCGAAGGAGACGATCGTGCGACCCGGGTCGCCCGGACGCAGGTCCAGGATCCGCCCCTTGCGCGGTGCCAGGGCCTGGGTGACTGTCCCCACGTGCTCGTCCGGCACGTCGCAACTGCCTGACTCGAGAGGCTCGTTCCTCTTGCCGTTGATCTCCCGGGTGATGACCTCGGGCCTGCTCACCTGCAGCTCAAAGCCCTCTCGTCTCATGTTCTCGATGAGCACGGCAAGCTGGAGCTCACCGCGCCCGGCCACGCTCATGATGTCGGCGGAGTCAGTGTCCGCGATCTTGATGGAGACGTTGCCGAGGATCTCCTTGTGGAGCCGCTCGCGGATGTGGCGGCTGGTCACGTACTTGCCCTCGCGGCCGGCGTAGGGCGAGGTGTTGACGCCGAAACTCATGCGGATGACCGGCTCGTCGACCTCAAGGCGCGGGAGCGCGGCGGTGACCTCGGCCGCGGCGATCGTGTCGCCGACCTCGACTTCCGGGATGCCCGCGAGCACGAACAGGTCGCCCGCGCGCACCTCGTCCACCTCGGTGCGCCCGATACCGTCGAAGACGCTCAGCTGTGCGATGCGACGGCGCAGCGGGTAGCCGTCGGTCTCTTTGCCCCACAGCGCAACGTTGTCACCCTTGCGCATGACCCCGCTGTGAACCCTTCCGATGGCGAGCCGGCCGACGTAGTCGGACGCATCGAGATTCGTGACGAGCGCGGTCAGCGGCGCCGTTTCGTCCATTGAGGGGGCCGGGACGGTCTCGAGGATGGTGTCGAGCAGAGCAGAGAGGTCCGCGTCGGCTGCCGGCATGCCGACTCCCTTCATCGCCCGGCCCTCGCGGGCGACGGCCGAGATCACGGGGAAAGACAGTTGGTCGTCACTCATCGCCAGGTCGAGGAACAGCTGCTCCACTTCCTCCAGGACCTCTGCGGGCCGGGCATCCTGCCGGTCGACCTTGTTGATCACGAGAACGGTCGGCAGCCCGCGCCCGAGCGCCTTCGACAGCACGTAGCGGGTCTGCGGCAGGGGGCCCTCGGCAGCGTCCACGAGGAGAACGATTCCATCCACGAGCGCGAGGGCTCTCTCCACCTCGCCGCCGAAGTCGGCGTGACCCGGGGTGTCCACGAGATTGACGAGCACGTCCTTCCACCTCACGCGCGCGGCCTTGGCGAGGATGGTGATGCCCCTCTCCCTCTCCTGGTCGTCGGAGTCCATGACTCGGTCGACGATGTTCTGGTGCGACGCGAAGGTGCCGGTCGACTTCAGGAGGGCGTCAACGAGGGTGGTCTTGCCGTGGTCGACGTGCGCGACGAGGGCAACATTGCGGAGGGGGTTCTTCATGGTTTTTCGGGGTGACCGCTGGGGTCAGTCTTCGTCGGACTCTTCGTCCTCGTCGTCCTCGTCCACCCAGCCGTAACGTTCGGCGATTTCCGCGTACTCGTCGTCCTCCGACTTGTTGGAACGGGAGGACTCGTTGAGACCGAGGTCAGACGCTGAGGGGCCGGCTTGCTTCAGTTTTCGCGCTTCCTCGAAGCGGCGGTGGCGACCCTTTTTCACGGTCGGGCTCCAACACTCAGTGGCCCGGGGGCCTCTCAATACAACCCCAGTACTTTACAGTCCCCGTGAGACGGATTCGGGCAATTTGACTCATTCCGGCCCGTCGACAGGCACCATCCGGAGCCCCGAGACCAGCCCGTCGGCGGAGAATGTGAGCGCGCGGCGCCCCTTGACGAGCAATTCGATGTCGTGGCCCAGGATGTCTGCCCTCCAACCAGTGGACAGCCGGGCACCCTTCGTCCCCGAGAGGAGTTCCACGATGTCCCGGCGGGTCCCGAGGAGTGCGGGGTCGAGGTCGCTCTGGCGCGCGAGCTCTGCGACCCACACGCCGACGAGAGTGACCGCGGGCCTCATCGACTTGTCGAGGTCCTCGCCGTCGTGGGACGGGAACGCCAGGTCGCCCTTGTTGTCGGCGTCGTCCAGTGCGTCATCAATCGCGTCGAGCAGGTCCTCCCCCGTCGAGCCCCGCGCGAGACGGCCGTCGACACCCCGGCACGACGACAGTTCGTCGAGTGAACGGGGAACCCGCTGTGCGATGCCGAGCAGCGCGATGTCCGAGAGGACGTGGCGCGGCGGGATGTCGAGATCCATCGCGCGCTCCTCCCGCCACCGTGCGACGTGCCGGGCCACCCAGCGCGACCGGCCCTTGACGGTCCTCACGTCCTTCACGCGCAGCCACGCGTCCCAGGGGTCGCCCGGGCCGACCTGCCGGGTGCGCAGTTCCTCGCATGCTTCCTCCGCCCACGATGTCCTCCCCCGGGCGGCAAGGTTGCGGTCGATGATCTCCTTCATCGCCGCGAGATGCTCGACATCGGATGCGGCGTAGTTCCTCTGGTCCGTGGTGAGGGGGCGGCGCAGCCAGTCGGTGAGACGGTCCCCCTTCGGGACATTGACCCGGAGCAGCGACGAGGCGAGGTTGACGAGCGAGGGGCTGGAGAAGCCCACGAAACCGGCCGCGAGCTGCGTGTCGTAGATGCGTGACGGCACGAACCCACTCGACTGTGTCAGGACGTCGAGGTCCTGCTGGGCCGCGTGGAGGACCGCCAGGTCGTCGCCCTCGAAGAGGGGACGCATGAGGGACATGTCCACCGATAGCGGGTCGATGAGCGCTGTGACTCCCCTGGTCCTGACCTGGACGAGGGCGAGACGCGGGTAGTACGTCTTCTCCCGGTGGAACTCGGTGTCGATCGAGTACTCGCCGCACCCGACGGCTGCGGTGACAAAGTCCCTCAGTGCACCGTCCGAGTCGATCCACTCGTGTGCCGTGGCCGGACTGGCCTGGCCGGGCTGGCCGGTGCCCCGACGCACGCTATTTCTCCTCGACAACGGGCTCGAGATCAGCGGGCGTGTTCACGTTCCTGACCGCCACCGCGGGCACGGGGACCTCGAGAACGTCGAGGAGGACTGCCGCCCGGTGGACGGCACGCTCGTTGCGCTTCCAGACGCCCTGCAGCGGGGCCAGGCATTCCTCCCGGGACCACGCTGCGCAGAGCCAGTTGAGCCGGTCGGTGCGCCCGACGGTCGCCTGGGCGTCCGCGAGGCCGTCGACGAGACTGGAGATGACTGCGGCCGTGATGAACGGCATGTCACACGACAGGACCACCACCGTGTCGTTCGCGGAGGCCTTCAGCGAGGTGATGACCCCGCCGAGGGGGCCCTCACCCGGGTAAGCGTCCTTCTTCCACGTCCCGTCGATGCCCTTGGCGCGCGATTGCGGCCCGCCGACGAGGAGCACCTCGCTCGCGCCGGCCTCCCTGGCGGCGGAGGCAACCCGCGCGGCCATCGGGACCCCGTCCACCGGGTAGCGGGCCTTGTCCTCCCCCATGCGGGACGAGTCGCCGCCGATGAGGACGGCAACAGTGAAGGGCGAGCCCGGCATGGTGTCAAGGCTACGGGTTGCCGGGCGCATAGATTGCCGTCATGGCACTTCTCGGCATCACACTCGACATTGACGCGGCCAAGAACATTGCGAGCGGCATGTCCGTGGGTTCCGTGGTGATTGCCGTGGCGGCTCTCTGGCTCGTGAAGAACATGGTCATGCGCGTTCTGTCGGTGGTGCTGCTGCTGGCACTCGGCTTCGGCTCGTACTCCCAGCGGGCCAACATCGTCGACTGTGCGGAGAAGGTCAGGGCGACTGCCGGGACCCAGGCCGTGTCGTGCACCTTCTTCGGTCAGTCTGTGGAGATCCCCACCCTCTCTGACCAGGTGCCGCAGCCCTAGAGAAGCGGCATCACCACCTGGTCGACGAAGCCGGCTGGATGCGAGTTCGGGGCTCCGTGCCCGGCACCATCGACGACCCGGAGCCGGGCATTGGGCAATTCGGCGGCCAGCCACTGCATGCCCCGCGCGTGGTGGCTCGAGCCCCGCGACCCGTGGGCTGCAAGAACCGGAGCCTTGACGTCTGCCGCCGACCACGGCGCTGACCCCCGCAGTGCCGTCAGTTCCGCACGCAGGGCCGTCCCCTCGAGCCGCCGGGCGGCGCGTGTCCGTTCCGGGAGGGAGTTCCACGCGTCGTCACCTATGAGACGTCTCATGAATGCCTCGGCAGCCTCCTGTGGCGACGCTGCCGCCGCCGCAGCCCCCGCTGTCGTTCCCGGCCACCATGGCATCCACGACAACGGGGTCTCGTAGACGCCCACCCCGGTCACTGCGGATCCCAGCCTCACGGAGGCGGCAAGGGCCACGTTCCCTCCGTAGCTGTGCCCCACCACCGCGGCAGTGCGGCCGTCCAGCAGGGCCTCCAGATCGTCCACGTGGTCAGCAACGCCGAACGGGCCGGGGTGTGCCACCGACCTGCCGTACCCCCGGCGGTCGTACCGCAGCACCCTGAACCGGGACTGCAGGAGACGGGCGACCCGGGCCATTCCGGCCGACCGGTCGAGCGATCCATGCACGAGAACGACGAGCGGGGCGCCGGAGGGACCCGTCTCCTCGGCGTGGATGAGTGTCGAGGGGGTGCCCACATGGTTATCTAATCACCGTGGAATTGATACTCGTGCGTCATGCACTGCCCGTCCGCCGAGAGAACACCGACGGCCCTGCCGACCCCGAACTGTCCGATGACGGCTTGAGGCAGGCGGAGCACTTTGCTGAGTGGATGGCGCTCGAGCATCTTGACGGCATCTACACGAGCCCGTTGAAGCGCGCGCGCCAGACTGCCGAACCGCTCGCCCGGCGGAAGGGCCTCGGCGTCACTGTCGTGGAAGGTGTCGCGGAGTGGGACCAGAACTCCAACGAGTACATCCCCGTCGAAGAACTGAAGGCGGCCAATGACCCGCGCTGGCGGGAGATGATGGACGGCGGGTGGAACTCCGACGAGAAGCCAGAGGAATTCCACGACAGGGTGATCGCCTCCGTCGAGGGCATCATCCGCGACAATCCGGGCGGACGCGTGGTCGTCACGTGCCACGGTGGAGTGATCAACGAGTATCTCGCGCACGTCCTCGGGCTGCCCGGGAGCCAGTTCTTCTACCCCAATTACACCTCCATCCACCGCGTGGCTGCCTCCAGCAGGGGACACCGCAGCATCCTCTCCGTGAACGAGAGCGGGCACCTGAGGGGCACCGGTCTTCCCGTGGGGCTGTTCCATGGCTGAGCACGACACCGCCGGCCTCCTGCAGTGGCTTGACGCCTGCCCCACGCCGTTCCATTCGGCAAGACGTACAGCGGACGAACTCGTCGCGGCAGGCTTCGGCGAGGTCCCGGGTCTGGGTGGCGATCTTCCCGCACGCGGCGTGCTCGTGAGGGAGGGGTCCGTCGCTGCGTGGGTCCTCGCGCCCGGTGCACGCACGTTCCGCGTCATCGGCACGCACACGGACAGCCCGAACCTCCGCGTCCACCCGAACCCCTCGTTCGGGGCGCACGGCTGGGAGCAGCTTGGCGTGGAGATCTACGGCGGTGTCCTCCTGAACTCCTGGCTGGACCGCGACCTCGGTGTCGCAGGACGGGTCATCTCGTCCACAGGGGGGCAACGGCTGTTCAGCGAGCGGCGTGGGCTCGCGCGCGTCCCGCAGCTGGCCATCCACCTAGACCGGGAGATCGGGGACCGTGGGCTCCACCTCGACCGGCAGCAGCACATGATGCCCGTGTGGGCCACCACGGGCGTCGATTTCCGCGACTGGCTCGCCGGGGTGTCAGGGATCCCCGACATCGCGGCATTCGACGCGCACCTTTTCGACGCGGCCCCCGCAGCGGTGCTCGGCGTCGACTCCTCCCTCGTTGCAAGCGGCCGCATAGACAACCAGTTGTCGTGCTGGGCCGCAGTGCGCGCACTCGCAGCGGTCGAGGGGCCCCTCCACAACGTCGTCGTCGTCATGAACGACCACGAGGAGGTCGGGTCCGAGAGCACGACAGGCGCCGCGGGCCCGTTGCTCGAGTCCGTCCTCACTGCGATCTGCGAGGCTGCCGGGATGAACTCCACGGACCGTCACGAGGCGATGGCGTCAAGTTTCTGTCTCTCGGCCGACAACGCACATGCGGTGCACCCGAACTACCCCGAGCGCCACGAACCACGACACGCCCCGGTCATCAACCGTGGCCCTGCACTGAAGCTGAACGGCAACCAGCGCTACGCCACGACGTCCCGTGGGGCCGCCCTCATCCGTGGGGTCGCAGAGCGGGCCGGGGTCCCTCTGCAGACGTTCGTCTCCAGGAACAACATGCCCTGCGGAAGCACGATCGGCCCGATCACCGCCACGAGGCTGGGGATTGAGTGCATCGATGTCGGCGCGCCGCAACTCTCCATGCACAGTGCCCGGGAGATGTGCGGTGCCCATGACGCTCCCCGTCTGGTTGCACTGATGGAGGCGTTCGCGTCAGCGTGAGCCGGCGAGGCGCTGTGCCTCGTCGAAGAGCTCCTGAAGCGATGCCGACAGCCTGTCCGTGACGTCCCTGACTGCCGACCTGGGGACGCGCCCCTCGGCGTCGAGGACCGCCGTGATGGACCTGCCCACGACCATCACGCACTTCCTCGGGCGGATCATCTTCGAGCCTTTCGGCATGACGCCCTCGGACCCTCCGATCCCCACGGGGATGATGGGCACGCCCGCCTTCACTGCCACGTACGCGGCCCCGTCGAACAAGGGGTGCACCGTGGGGCCGCTCTGTCGCGTCCCCTCAGGGAAGAGGACAAGGGGCTCTCCCCCTTCGAGGACGACGATGCACCGCTTCAATGCCTCCCTGTCGGCCGTGCCGCGGGACACGGGGAAGCCACCGAGCGCAGAGAGCACCCAGCCGACCGGGCGCGCTCTCCAGAGTGAGTCCTTGCCCATGAACCGCATGCGCCTGCGCGTGACTGCCGCGGCGAGGGGCGTGTCGATGTTGGAGCGGTGGATGGGGGCGAGCACGAACGCGCCGGTGCGGGGGATGTTCTCCTTGCCGTGCACCCGGACGCGGGTCACCACGATGCACAGGAACACGACCAGTCCCCTGACCGACGAATAGAACAACCTGCTCGCGAGCGACCGTCCCGCAAAGTGGCTCTCCACGCCGGCCATCAGGCTGCCCCGCCCGAGACCGCTGCGTAGTGCCCCACGATCGTGTCGACCACCTGCGCCACCGACATCTCGCTCGAGTCGACAGTGATGCTTCCCTCTGCGGGGCGAAGCGGGCTGTCCTCCCTGTTGGAGTCGATGACGTCGCGTTCCTCGATGGAGCGCGCGACCTCCGCAGGATCGCCTCCCGACTCGGCCACCCTCCGTGCCGCGCGCGTGGCCGGTGAGGCAGTGAGGAAGACCTTCAGGACAGCGTCAGGAAAGACGACCGTCCCGATGTCGCGTCCTTCCACCACACCCCCGCCGGCTCTCGCGGCCCAGGCCCTCTGCTCCTTGCGCATCACGGTCCTGACACCAGAATGGACAGCGATGACGCTCACGACGGAGTTGACGTGGGGCGTCCTGATGCTGTCCGTCACGTCCTCCCCGTCAAGCCGGACGGTCGCTCCTTCAACCCGGATCTCAGCAGCCTTCGCCGCCGACTCGGCGGCGAGTGCGTCAGTCGGGTCGATACCGTCTCGCAGCACCGCGAGAGCGACGCACCGGTACATGGCCCCCGTGTCTAGGAACGGCAGGCCGGTCGCAGCCGCGACCATTCGCGCGACCGTGGACTTGCCCGCACCGGCCGGTCCGTCGATGGCGATGACCCGCATTGGTCACCAGTTGGTGCCGAGCGGACGCCCCTCGTCGTAGCCGGCGGAGCTCTGAATGCCGACCACTGCCCGCTCGCGGAACTCCTCGATCGTGGCGGCACCTGCATAGGTGCACGACGAGCGCAAACCCGCGACGCTCTGGTCGCTGATGTCCTCCACACCTGGACGTGCGGGGTCGAGGTACATCCGCGACGTGCTGATGCC
>JBJTCK010000103.1:0-21437 GCA_046091825.1 Actinomycetota bacterium
GGATGCCACCGGCCAGGCGAAGAACACCGCCAGGAACACGAGCGGTGCGGCCCGGGCCGCCCGCACGGGCACGGTGGCGGTGCTCATAGCGCGATGGCTCTCCCGTCATCCAGCCACGCGTCACGGTTCGCCGCGATGACGGCAGGGTCAAGCGTGAGCGGTGACGCGGCACGCACGGCGAACCTTGTGAACAGGTCGGGCAGCTTCGCCTGCGGGTTCACGGGGAACACGAAGAGCGAGAGCGGCATGGACTCCTGGAAGGGGACTGCCAGCAGGTAGTCCACGAGGGCACGGGCTGTCCGGGGGTTCTCCGTGCCGCGCAGCACGCCCACGTATTCGGTCTGGCGGAAGCAGGTGGATTCGATGACGTCGGTCGGCGGCTCGTCGATGGGCGTCGCTGCGTAGAGGACCTCGGCGGGAGGGCTGCTGCCGTAGCTCACGACCAGCGGGTACTTGCCCTTGCCGCTGCTGCCGCTGAAGTCCACGGTGTAGGCGGCGGTCCAGTCGGCGGCGATGCGCACCTTGTTCTGCTTCAGCCTCGTCCACCATTGCTGCCAGCTGTCGCCGTACTTCGCCACGGTCGCCATGAGGAACGCGAGCCCGGGTGATGAGTTCACCGGGTCCTGCACCACCAGCTGCCCGCGGTACTCGGGCCTCACGAGGTCGTCGAGCGACGCGGGAGGGGTGATGCCGCGCGAGGAGTACCACTGCTTGTCGTAGTTGACGCACACGTCGCCCTCGTCCACGGGCTCGTAGCTGTCGAGGAGGTCCGCGGCCTCGGCGCGCGAGAGCGTGGTGTTGTCCACGCCCCACAGCACGTCGCCCTCCGGGTTGCCGGCGGTGAGGATCGCCTTCGAGATGAGAGAGCCCGAGTCGCCCCCGGTCACCACCTTGACCCGTGCACCCGTTTGCTTCTCGAACGCGTCGAAGATGCCTTCGGCGGGGGTGAAGGCGTCGTAGGCGAGCAGTGTGACCTCGCCGGGGTCCGCGTCGGCAGGCATGGTGGTGGCGTCACCGGCCGGGCTGGTGCTGTCGGTGCCGTTGCCGGCAGACCCGCCGCACGCGGCGACTGCGGTCAACGCAGCGAGTGCGGCTAGCAGGATCGGGTGCCTTCTCATGGGTGTCTGTCTCCTTCGTCCGGCGGGGTGATGAACGCGATGAGCGAGCCACGGTGCACGGTGACGTGAGGTGCGCCCGTGGCAACGTTGCTGATGCCTCTCGACTGGGTGGCGCGCAGAACGGACTCCTGCAGCGGCCACTGCAGGCCGGTGGCGGTCACCGTGGCGTCACCGCCGACGGGCAGGAGCGACACGGTGTCACCCCTGGCCGCAGGCACGTCCGCGCTGTCACCCGTCCGCAGCACCATGAGAAAGGCGCGGCCGACCCAGCCACTGATGGCGACAGGGGAGAGCGATGCATCCGCGAGCGAGTGGAGCAGGGCGAACACGTGGTCGGGCCTGTCGCCCCCGCCCGACACCACGGTGATGCTGCGGACACCACGGGCGACAGCCTCCGCGAGCGCGAGCTCGGTGTCGGTGGAGTCCTTGTCGCGCGGGTGCTCCACGATCTCCGTGCCGGCGGCCCGTGCGTCGCGGAGGTGGGCCGGACTGATCGAGTCCATGTCGCCCACCAGCACCTGCGGCACGGTGCCGTGGGCCACGGCGTGCTCCCACCCGGAATCGGCCGCGATGACGAGTGCCCCGGAGGACAAGTGCGCAGTGATGCCCTGGTGGGCGTCCGCATGCGGCGAGTCCCCGCCGGTGTAGATGACTGCGTGTTCCGTGCCCATTGCTTCCCTCCGCCGGCATTACCCGGATCAGGTTCTCGGGTCGGTGAGCGCGTTCACCCTCTCAGCCCGCCGTTCGTGCGAGCTCCCCGTGTGGTTGTGGGGTCAGGTTACCCCGCGGTGCCGCCGGACGGTGCCGCCGGACGGTGCCGTCAGACGGTGCCCGGACGGGACCCCGGGTCGCGTGCCAGGTCCGGCTCGATGAAGATGAACCTGGCCGCAGGCACGGCGTCACGCATGGTCTTCTCGGCCGCATCGATGGCGCGGCTGACCTGGTCCGCGTGGAGGTCGGGGTCGAAGATGACCTTCGCGGCGACGAGGATGGTGTCGGGCCCGATGTGCTCGGTGTGCATGTAGATGACGTCGCGCACGTGTTCTGCCCCTGCGAGCGCAGTCTTCAGCGCCTCCCGATTCTCGGGACTGGCGGTCTCGCCGAGGAGGAGACTCTTCATTTCCACGCCCAGGATGACGGCGACAGCGATGAGGAGCACGCCGATGGCGACGGAGCCGGCCGCGTCCCAGCGGGGGTTGTGCGTGAGGTGGCCCGCGAGCACGCCGGCGAACGCAATGACGAGGCCCGTCTGCGCGGCGATGTCCTCCAGCAGGACGGTGGGCAGTTCCGGCTGCTTGGCGGTGCGGATGAACATCCAGTGGCTCTGGCCGGGGGGCTTCACGTGCGCCGTCTCGCGCAGTGCGGTGCGCAACGAGAAGCCCTCGAGCACGATCGCGACCCCGAGGATGCCGAGGGCGATGCCGAGACTCTCCGTCTCGTGCGGGTGGCGCAGTTTCTGGATGCCCTCGTACATGGCAAAGAGGCCGCCCATGCTGAACAGGATGAGTGCCACGACGAACGCCCAGAAGAAGCGCTCGCGGTCGTGACCGAAGGGGTGGTCCTCGTCGCGTTCGCGCGACGCCCTGCTGCCGCCCAGCATGAGCAGGCCCTGGTTCGCCGTGTCGGCGAGGGAATGGACGGATTCTGCGGCGAGCCCGGCTGACCCGGTGAGGAGGAAGCCGACGAACTTCGACACTGCTATCCCGAGATTGGCGAAGAAGGCCGCGATGATCGCCTTCCTGCTGCCCTCGTGCACGCCTTCAGGTTCTCACAGCCGTGCGCCCGTGGCGTAGTTTCGGGACCTCGGCACACGACGGCAAGGGGGCAGTCATGGGGATTCTCGACGGCAAGACGGCACTGGTCACGGGCGGGGGGCGCGGCATCGGCCGCGGCATCAGCGAGGCACTCGGGCGCGAGGGCGCCACGGTGCTCATCAACTACCGGCGCGACAAGGAAGCAGCCGACGAGACCGCCGCTGCGATCATCGCCGCCGGCGGGAAGGCAGCGGTGTTCCAGGCGTCCACCGACCAGCCCGAGGACTGCCGCCGGATGATGGCAGAGATCGAGGCGGCACACGGCGGCCTCGACATCGCGGTGGTGAACGGCGGCAACGCCTCCCGCGGGCGCAGCATCGTGGACACCGACGAGAAGGAACTGTGGAACCTTGTGGAGACGCACGCGCTCGGGCCGCACCAGTTGTGCCGGGCGTTCATCCCGGCGATGCGCGCACGCGGCAGCGGGCACGTGGTGTTCATCTCGTCGGTGGCAACCAAGGGGATGGCCGCGAACGGCGCGCCGTACAACATGGGCAAGGCCGCGATGGAGGCGCTCGCGCTCACGCTGGCGAAGGAGGAGCTGCCGCACGGCATCCACGTGAACATCGTGGCGCCGGGCCTGGTGGAGACCGACATGGGCGTGCGCCTGGCGCGCGCGATCCAGGGCAAGTCGAAGGACGAGATGCAGGACCTGCGCGCCATGGACGCGGCATCACCCTTCGGGCGCGTGTGCCAGCCGGAGGACATCGCGGGGGCCGTGCTCTTCCTGCTGTCGCCGTGGTCCGGTTACGTCACCGGCCAGCGCATCGAGGTGGACGGCGGGGCGAGCAGCATCCGCCGCTGACCCCGCACCGCACGGTCAGGCCTGCGGGCCCGCCGTTGCGTCGACCACCATCACCGTGATGTTGTCGTGGCCGCCGGCGGCGTTTGCCATGTCGACCAGACGCTCGGCGCACACCTGCGGGTCACGGTGGCGCCACAGCGCCTCGGCGGTGTCCTCCTCACTGACCTCGTCGATCAGGCCGTCGCTGCACAGGATGAACCTGTCGCCGGGCTGCACCGATATCACGAAGACGTCGATCTCTGTCTCTGGCTCCAGGCCGACCGCACGGGTGAGCACGTTGCCCTCCGGGTGGCGCCAGCCGTCGTCGGGGTCGATTAGACCGTTGTCGATCATCTCCTGCACGCGGCTGTGGTCCTTCGAGACGCGGATGAAGTCACCGGAGCGGTAGAGGCTGGTGCGGCTGTCGCCGACGTTGGCCACGGCCACCCTGCCGCTCGGCAGCACCGCGAGGGCGGTGACGGTGGTGCCCATGCCGCGCAGCGAGGGGTCCGCCACGGCGGCCTCGTAGACGCGGCGGTTGGCTTCCTGCACCAGCTCGCCGAACGAGGCGGGGTCCGTGATGCCGGCAGCGGCACCCTCGAGGATCGCCGCGACCGCGATGGCGCTGGCCACCTCTCCGGCCGCATGGCCGCCGAGGCCGTCAGCCACCACGAACACGCCGGGGGCGGTGCCGTGGGCGTCCTGGTTGACCTGGCGCAGCTGCCCCACATGGGTGCAGGAACCGGCATGGAACTGGAGAATGTCCGTCATGGTCTCAGGCGACCTCCGCTGCCGGGACCGAACCGAACCGCTCGGCGAGGTCGACGAGCATGACCGACAGGTCGTTCATGCCGTCGCGTCCGAGGACGCGCACCTCGGTGCCGCCGTTCGTCCACGAGGCCTGCACGTGGTGGTGGCCGCACAGGTGGAGCGAGGGCTGCACCTTGTCCTGGATCTCCTGCACGAGGTCACGCTGGGCCACCGACTCCGCGATTGAGTCCTTGTAGCCGAGGCGCATGCCCTGCGGGGCCTCGTGCGTGACGAGGATGTCCACCTTCTGTGCCGTGAGGGCGTCCACCTGCTCGCGGGTCACGAGCTCCTGCGGCCAGTACGACACGCCGGGCTCGCGGTGTTCCCAGTCCCAGGAGTACGCACCGCCGAAGCCCATCAGCGTGACGCCGCCGAAGTCGACGGTGCAGCCGCGGGGGATCCAGCGCACGTCGGGCCCGGCGACCGGGATGGGCGCGTGGGTGCCGTGCATCGCCGCGAGCTGGTCGAGCAGGTCATGGTTCTCGTGGTTGCCGTCGATCCACCACAGCACGATGCCGGTGTCGTGGGTCAGCACCTCGGCGAGTTCCAGGAACTCCTGTCCGAACGTGTAGTGGGGCCAGTACCCGAAGTCCCCGCAGGCCACGATGTCGGTGGCGCCGAGGGTCACGGCTCTTCGGAACACCCACAGGAGATGGTCGGAGTTGCCGTGGATGTCGCCGGCGAAGAGGAGCCTGTGCGGAGAGCCGTAGGCACCGAAGCCCTCGCAGGTCTGGTCGATGATGATGTTTCGTGGGGTGTTGTTATTTAATGTCATTACAACTCATTATGCCACTGGCGTGTGGCATGGTTTCCTTTCTCTTGTGCGGGGAGACACCCCTGCGGTGCTCCCTCGACCCGTACTGACGTAATACGCGGCGGGTCGTTAACGGGTGCGACATGGGGTCTGTGGGGACCATATGCAACACATCGCCGGGACCCTTTGTTCCCGGGTGGTTCCCTTGCCCGGGGCACCCCTCCTCGGTAGCCTTCGGCGCATGAGCCCCCTCGCCCCCCAGAGTTCCGACACGATCATCGAGATCACCGACGAGGCTCTGTCCCAGCTCATCACCCTGCGCGACGAGGAGCCCGAGAAGGAGCGCCTGGGCCTGCGCCTCGAGGTGCTGGCGGCCCCCGGCGAGGAGTTCAAGTACGACCTCAGCTTCGAGATCGTCACCCAGGCCGCGTTCACGGACGAGGTGCGCACCCTCGGCGAGGGCGAGAAGAAGATCAAGGTGATCATCCCGCTGCAGTCGTTCGAGCACGTGAACGGGGCGGTGCTCGACTACAGCGAGCGCCAGGGGCTCATCATCCGCAACCCCAACAAGCCCCCGATGATCGCGATCGAGGGCCTGGTGAACGACGACGAGCTGTCCGCCCAGGTGGAGGCAGTGATCGGCACGGAGATCAACCCGTCCCTCGCGGCGCACGGCGGCTTCGTGACGTACGTGGGCCACGACGAGGACGGCATCGCCTACCTCACCATGGGCGGCGGTTGCCACGGCTGCTCCATGAGCAAGATGACGATGCTCGAGGGCGTGCAGACCACACTCGTGGAGCAGGTTCCCGGCATCACGAAGGTGCGCGACGTCACCGACCACTCCACCGGCGCGAACCCCTTCTACAGCTGAGGACACCCGTCATGCGCCTGCACGAGATCTGGCGCTACCCCGTGAAGTCGATGGTCGGCGGCACGGTCGACTCGGCTGCACTCTCCGTGCTCGGCATCGAAGGGGACAGGCACTGGGCCGTGCGGTCACTCGAGATCGGCGGCATCCGCGGGGCGAAGCGCATCGGCGACCTGATGAAGTTCTCCGCCGTGTTCGCCGGCGGCGCTGTTGCTGGCGGCCCCGGTCACGTCGAGATCACGCTGCCCGACGGTGGCCGTGTGCGCAGCGACGATGCCGACGTGGACGAGCGTCTCTCGGCCGCGCTCTCGCACCGCGTGACGCTGCAGCACCTCCCTGCCGACAACGACCCGGAACACTTCCGCCGCGGTCCGGGCAGCGGGGGAGACCCCGTGCAGGAGCTGCGCGACATCTTCGGACGCGAGGCTGACGAACCGCTCCCGGACTTCTCCGCGTTCCCGCCCGAGGTGGTGGAGTTCGAGTCGCCACCCGGCACGCACTACGACTGCTGGCCCCTGCTCGTGATGACGACCTCGGCGATGCGTTCGCTCGGCGAGGCGCTTCAGGGCAGCAACACCGACATCCGCAGGTTCCGGCCCAGCCTGGTGGTCGACACCGGCGAGGAGCCGGGGCACCCCGAGTTCTCGTGGACCGGGCGCACTGCGGTCATCGGCGACGAAACGACAGGCCCGGTGGTCGAGTTCCTGAAGCCGTGCCCGCGCTGCGTGATGACCACGCGCGAGGTCGCGGGCGGCATCCCCGCCGACAGGCAGGTACTGCGCCACATCGTGCGCGACCTTGACCAGAACCTCGGTGTCTACGCGCGCATCACGCGGCCCGGCACGGTGTGTGCGGGCGATCCCGTGCGCTTCCTCTGACCCCGTTGTGATTGTGGACGGTGAACGGCACTGCCGGCGCACGGCCCGTGGATGTCGGCACGCCCCGTGAATAGGGTGGGCACATGTTCGGTGCACTGAAGAAGAGACGCGCGCAGAAGAAGTTCGGGCAGGAGATGGTCGAGCACCGCGCGAATCTCGCCGACTGGGAGGACGCCGACGCGGCGATCGACCGCATGCTCGAGGTCGTGCGCGACTGCGTGGCGGGCAACATCGACGCCCAGTTCACGGACCGCAGCGACTACGGGTTCATGCTGGAGAACGACGAGTTCGGCGTTGCGAACATCTCGGGCAGCGCGCTCCTGCAGGTGGTGCGCGCACCAGGCCAGTACCGCGGCGGGTACGGGGGAGTGTCGTTCCCTGTGTTCGGCCGCGTCCGCGGGCACGTGGGCGGCAACCGCGGCACCTTCGTGCCGGGCAAGGAGTCCATGACCATCACCGACGAGGGCACCACGATGATCACGAACAAGCGCGTGATGTTCCGCGGGAGCGTGCGCACGGACGAGTGGAAATTTTCCAGGATGATGGCCATGGAGCACTCCGAACTGGGTCTCACCACGATCTTCATGTCGAAGGGCGGCAAGCCCGAGGCCATCGGGTACGGCCCCGACGTGCGCCAGGAAGTGCAGTTCCGCTTCGAGATCGCCGCCGCACTCGCCCGCGGCACGCTGGAGCGGTTCCTCGGGGAACTGGAGGCGGAGAAGGCGCACCACCAGGAGGTGAGGCCCGTTCCTCCCTCTCAGCCGGCCGCCTAGCGGCCCTGTTCGGGGCGGCGGCGTTTGTAGCGTCAGTGCCATGCGCATCGGCATCCTCACCGGCGGGGGCGACTGCCCCGGCCTGAACGCGGTCATCCGCGCTGTCGTGCGCAAGGGCTCCGTCGACCACGGTGACGAGTTCGTCGGTTTCCTCGACGCGTGGGACGGCGTGCGCGAGAAGAGGTTCATCGAGCTGACGGTGGGCACCATGCGCGGCATGCTGCCGAAGGGCGGCACCATCATCGGCACGCGCCGCGGCAGCCCGTACGACCACCCCGACGGCCCGCAGCGGGTGCGCGACGTGTGCGACGAACTCGGCCTCGACGGCTTCGTGGTGATTGGCGGCAACGGCTCGCTCTCCGTGGCGGCGAGGCTGCACGAAGAAATCGGCCTGCCGGTGGTCGGCGTGCCGAAGACAATCGACAACGACGTGGAGGGCACCGACGTGTGCTTCGGGTTCCACACAGCGGTGCAGACGGCCACAGACGCGATCGACCGCCTGCACACCACTGCCGAGAGCCACGACCGCGTGATCGTTGTCGAGGTGATGGGCCGCGACACCGGGTGGATCGCCACGTACGCGGGCATCGCGGGCGGTGCGACCGCGATCCTCATCCCGGAGCGCCCGTTCGACATCGACGCTGTGGCAGAAGTCGTCACGCGCAGGCACTCGCGCGGCCGGTACGCGTCAATCGTGGTGGTGGCCGAGGGTGCGGTGCCGGTCCAGGGGACGATGCCCGCGCCGCAGTACTCGCTGGACCCGTTCGGGCGGCCGCGCCTGGGCGGCATCTCCGCAGTGGTGGCGGACGCACTCGCCGAGCGCACGGGGTTCGACACGCGCGTCGTGCAGATCGGTCACGTGCAGCGCGGCGGCACACCGAGCGCGTTCGACAGGGTGCTCTGCACGCGGCTGGGTGTCGCGGCCACACAGGCACTCCATGACGGCGTGACCGGCCAGATGGTCGCGGTGCGCAACGACGAGATCGTGCGCACACCCCTCACCGGGGTGATCGGCAAGACGCGCTTCGTGGACCTGTCGATCTACGACAACGTCGCCAGCGTCTTCTTCGGTTGAGCGCGGAAGCGGGAGAGTCCCCGCCGCGGTCTGCGACTTCTTCTTCGATGCCCTACGGGCCTTGCGCGCCTCGCGCTTGGCGGCCTGTTCTGCCTCGTCCTTCGTGAGCAGCACCCCGCCCACGGGCTCTCCCTTCGCGGCGAAGCGTTCGTCAGCAGCCACGAGCTGGCGGAAACCCTTGAGCGACCGCGAGTACTGGATGACCATCAGCTGCACGGCGACCAGGCCGAACTTCTCGATGACCTCGGGGAGCAGCTCGTTCAGCTGCTCGAGCGTGGGGTCCTCGGAGGCATCACCCAGTTTCTCGATGGAGTACTGGGTGCAGGGCTCGGCGAGGATGATGCCGGTGTCGTGGGCAACCTTGCGGCGCAGGCAACCCTCGCGCACCAGCGCGCCGAGAGCTGGATCCTCGAACGCGCCGTCGGGCAGGCCGACAAGCCTGGCGAACGCGTCACGCAGCTCGCCCTCGAGGGCGGAGGCAAGTGACGCGAGCGTCGCATCATCCATCTCGGCGAGGGCCGCTGCATACCTGCGGTCGAGGAGGAATCTGTCTTTGTCGTCGCTCATGTGGGCCTTGCCTGGTGCTGTCGGGGGTTCTGCGTGTGCAGGAGACCCTGCAAGGTTACGGTCGCGGCGCGCCGGCGGGGAAATCGCCCGGTGGACTGGCCCCGGCCGCGAGAGCTCACCCGCGCAGCAGTGCCTGCAGTTCGTGCACGGTGACGGGTGTGGCCAGTCCGGTGCGCACGCTCGGCAGCGGGAAGGCGAGACCGAAGTTGGAGGTGACCCTCACCTTCCATTCCACGGCAGTGCGCGCACGGAACCTGCCGTCCGTGCTGCCGAACCTGCGGGAGAGAAGCGAGGTGGACGCGCGTCGGTATGTGTACATGCAGTCGCTCACGGCGGTGTCGCCGTGGCGCGGTGTCCATGCCTCGCCCGGGCCGCTGCACCACACCGCGTCATCACCGTTGCCGGGGTCGAAGCGCAGCCGTGACGGCGTGGCGGTGACGGTCACCGAGACGATGCCTGCAGGTGTCGCCACGTACGCGGTCGCCGAGACCGGCTTCCACACCGCGCGCGGCACCCAGAACCAGGTGCCCACGTTCACCACCACGCGGTCCTGTGGCGGGGCAGTGCGGAAGAGGAGCCGCACGAGCCTCTCCGTCGCGGTCGCCTCCGCGCGCGTGCGGAGCCGTGCCGTGGTGGAGTCGCGGATCCACTGGTACCAGTGCTCGTGACCCTGGCCCGTGCACGTGCGCTGGAAGAGCGTCTCGCGCTGGCCGTCACGTACCCGGGTGATCGTCTGCTCGGTCAGGAGACCGGTCACCGGGTCGACGCCGGTGGCCAGCTGCCAGGTGCAGACCCCCGCGGTGCTCTCCGCGGGGGGCGTGCCGTCGCGCACCTCGGCCTCGATGGAGTCGTCATTCGCGGACCCGCCGCCTTCTGCGGCACGAGTGGGGGAGCCGGGCAGGAGGCCGAACATGGTGACGGCCGCAAGTGCGGTGCAGACCGCAACTCTCCGCGCGTTCCGTCCGGCATGACGGGGGGACGGTTCCTGGTCGTTCATCTTGGGTTACTCTCGGTGGGGGTGCGGGCCGGGCGGGGATGGTGACGGACCGGGGCCGATCTGTGCTGTCAGGGGTGCTGTCAGGGCTGGTGACGGGGTGAGATACGGGCCGTCGCGGTGCCATGTGTGGCGCCCTGGCTGTCCCGGGGGCACCGGGCAAGAAGTCCCGAGGAATGCGGGGCCGCCGACGGGGATGACACGCCCGCCGTTAGCATGGCAAGACCCCAATTTCGGGCGCAGGCATACCTGGCAACGGCAATCCGGTGAGGCAAGGCGGAACACGACCGACATGACCCAGCAGCACCCAGAGTTCGACGAGGAGAAGGCGTTCATCGAGTTCGCCTACCGGTGCCTCGAGGAGAGCCGCGAGGACGCACTGAAGATGCGCGACCTCACCACCACGGGCCCCGGCGGCACGTTCCAGGCGCGCTTCGAGCGCAACGCCGTGGACGAGCAGCTGGTGCACCGGCTGGAGAAGCTGGAGCTCGGTGACTCCGCGCTCGTGTTCGGCAGGATCGACAGGGTCACGGACGCGGTCGACATGTTCGAGACATTCCACATCGGCCGCCTGGCACTGTCCGACAAGAATCGCGAACCCGTCGTTGTCGACTGGCGTGCTCCCGTTGCCGAGCCCTTCTACCGTGCCACCGGCCGCGAGCCCATGGGTCTGGCGCGCCGGCGCCACTTCATCGTGAACGGGCGCGAGCTGCTCGGCCTCGAGGACGAGCTCTTCGGTGAGGGCCACCTGGGAGTCGGCAGCGACGATGAGCTGGTTGATGCAAGCCCCCGCGCCGGCATCCGCGGCTACAGCACCCTCCTCACCGCCCTGGAGCGCGGCCGCACCGGCCAGCTCGGCGACATCGTGGCCACCATCCAGTCCGAGCAGGACGAGATCATCCGTTCGCCGCATGCCGGTGTGCTCGTGGTGCAGGGAGGCCCCGGCACCGGCAAGACGGTGGTGGCACTGCACCGCGCCGCGTACCTGCTGTACACGTTCCGTTTCCCGCTGGAGGACCAGGGCGTGCTCGTCATCGGGCCGAATCGCGTGTTCCTCCGTTACATCGAGCGCGTGCTGCCGTCGCTCGGCGAGGCCGGAGTGGAACAGGTGGTGCTCGCCGACCTCGTGCCGAACTGCAGGTTCGGCGGCACGGACACGCCCGATGCGGTGCGCGTGAAGGGCCTGAAGAAGATGGCGAAGGTCATCGACAAGGCGGTGTCCGACAGGCAGCGCCCGCTGAAGGAGGACGTGGTCTTCCCGTTCCGCACGGGCTACGTGCGCCTCGACGCAGAGGAGACGAAGTACATCGTGAAGAACGCGCGCCGGCGTTACCACCGCCACAACCAGGCGCGCCGTTTCGTGGAGAACGAGGTCTGGGCGGCCATCGCCTCCACCTGGAAGGGCGGTGAGATCGAGCCCGACGAGGTGCGCGAGGTGCTGCGCTCCCACCCTGACTACCGTGCCGCCATCGAGCGGATCTGGCCTGTGCTCACGCCCGCCCAGCTGCTGCACGACCTGTTCGGCAGCCGCGCCCTGCTGACGCTTGCTGCCCAGGGCATCCTCCGGGAGGACGACTACCAGGCCCTCCACCGGCCGCGCAGCGAGAGCGTGGACGACGTGCGCTGGACGAATGCCGACGCCGCGCTGCTCGACGAAGCGCGGTTCGCGCTGGGGCCGAGGCTGAACAGGGCGGGGAAGATCGACGAGACGGACGAGATCCGCACGTACGGGCACATCGTGGTGGACGAGGTGCAGGACCTCACCCCGATGCAGCTGCGCATGGTCACGCGCCGCTCGCTGAACGGTTCCATGACCATCGTGGGTGACATCGCCCAGGCCACCGGGCCGCACGCACCGGACAAGTGGGCCGACGTGCTCGACCACCTGCCCACGCGCAAGGACCCGCGCGTCACGGGGCTCTCCGTGGGGTACCGCATCCCCGCGGCGATCATGGAACTGGCTGACAAGGTCATGCACGCCGCCACCCCGGGTCTCCGCTCGCCGCGCAGCGTGCGCGAGGGCGGTGATGCGCCGGTCATCATGCGGGTCGACCCCGCAGAGGTGGTGCGCGCGGCGGTCGACCGCGCCGTCGCACAGTCCACCGCACCCGGCGCGGGCAGGGTCGCTGTCGTGTGCCCGGACGGAATGGTGGATGCGGTCGCTGCCGAGTTCGACGCGCGCGGCACCGCCTACGGCCGCGCTCAGTCCTCGGGCCTGGACAACGACGTCACGATCGTGCCGGCGACCCTCGTGAAGGGCCTGGAGATCGACCAAGTGGTCGTGGTGGAGCCAGCCCGCATCGTGGAGCTAGACCCGCAGGGACTACGTCTTCTCTATGTTGCGCTAACACGCTCCACGCGCGCACTCACCGTGGTGCACGGCGCGGACCTGCCGCCCGCGATGGCCTGACCGGCGGTACTTCACGACGCGCAAGATCGCCACACCGTGTATCGTTGTGCACAGTGAACAGTCGCAGACTCTCGTCGCTGGGTGTAGTCACCGCCCTGCTGGCCGGATTCTTCGTCTCGCTCGTCCCCGGGGGCGTCGCGCTCGCTGCTGCGTGCACTCCCGCGCAGTCAAGTGCCGGGACCGATGTCGTGCTGAGGTTCACGAACACCACCGCTTGCGACTGGACAGTGCCGGCTGGGGTCACCTCCGTGCACGTGCTCCTCATCGGCGGTGGCGGTGGCGGTGGATTCGACATCGGTGGTGGTGGCGGTGCCGGTGGGTTCCGCGAGGTGGCCAACACGGTTGTCACACCCGGCGAGGTCGTTCCGGTGGTCGCGGGCACCGGTGGTGCCGGAGACACTTCCCAGGGCACGCCGTGTGTCGGGTACAACGGCACGTCATCGTCGATCGGGTTCTCGTCGGGGAGCCTGACTGCACTCGGCGGCGGCGGAGGCGGCGGGCAGAACGGTGGCGGCGCGTGCGCGACCGACGGTGTTGCCGGTGCGTCCGGAGGCGGCGGGGGTGTGGGCCTGTCCTGGCCGCGCGTGGGAGGTGCTGGCACTTACGCGACCGATGGTGATGCGACCACATTCGGCAATGCCGGCGGCAACACCCCCACGAGCGGGGGCTACTACGCCGGTGGCGGTGGCGGTGGCGCCGGGAGCGCAGGAGGTGCTGGATCATCGAACGGCTCGGGCTCAGTCGGCGGTGCCGGCGGTGCCGGGAAGGTCTCCAGCATCACCGGCACCTCGGTCACATATGCAGGAGGAGGCGCGGGCGGGTTCTACCAGAACGGCACGCGCGGTCTCGGCGGCTCGGGCGGCGGCGGGGACGGTGGAACGAACGGTACGGGACCTGCAGCCGGGACGGACGGTCTCGGTGGTGGCGGTGGTGGTGGCGGCGTGCAGAACTGCTGCTATGGCCAGGGTGCACGCGGCGGCAACGGCGTGGTCATCGTGCGCTACGAGGTGGCTGTCGCAACGACCACGACGACGACTACGACCACCACGACGACTACGACCTCGACCACCACCACGGTGCCTGCCGCGACAACAACCGCACTGCCTGCCTTGCAGATCATCATCAACAACCCCACGACCTCGACCACCGTGGCCGCATCGGCCGTCGCCCCCTCTGCGCCGCAGACGGTTGAACCAGTGACCGTGGCGACGACGCCCGCATCCGCGATGACGTCCACCACGGCGGCTCCGTCCGCCCGCACTCCAGGCAGAGCGCCTGTGGCCCCGACCACGTCGACCACCACGACCACGGTGCCGCGATCGACAACCACCGTTGTGGCGGCTCCAACTGTCGAGGTGGTCGGGACCGGCGAGGCAGCCGTCACCGTGGGCGGCCGGAAACAGCGGCCCGTCATCTCCCGCAGCGAAAACAAGGTCGTCATCACGGTGGGTGAACTCAGTGCGGTGGTCTCGTCGGTCGATGCCGACGGCAACACCCTTGCACTCGACGCTGAAGGGAACGTCGTCCTTGAGCCTGGGTCACGCGTGGCGATCAAGGTCGCGGGTTTCGAACCGGGCACCGAAGTGGAGATGTGGATGTTCTCCACTCCCATCAAGATCGGCAGCGAGACAGTGCCGGAGGATGGGACTCTCGACACCGTGGTCGTGATCCCCGATGATGTCCCGACCGGGGCCCACAGGGTCGCGATCACCACGAGGTCGGCAGGTGAGGACGAGGTGACCTTCACGCTCGGCGTGGCCGTGCGCACGTTCGCCAAGGAATCGAACCTCGCGACGTGGTTGATCGTGGTACCGATCCTCCTCGCAGTGGGAGCGGCCCTGTTCATGCCTCCTGCACTCCGCAGGCGCCGCCGGGCCTGATTCTCCGCGCAGCGCGAGCTCGGTCTGACGCGGGTCAGCTGTTTGCGTCGATGATCAACGACAGGAAGCGCTGGGCCTTGTCGGCGTCCGCCGGCCGCTTCTTGTTCACCGCGGACCGCACCAGGTCCACGATGCGCTCGATGTCGGTGGCGAGGTCGTTCGGCAGCTCCAGCAGCTGCGGCCGCAGCGCGATCCAGACTGACTCCACGTCGCGCAGTCTCGTGGACGTGACCGCCTTGTCCTTGGCCACGATCGCCGAGCCCAGGCCCTCTGTGTTCGCCAGCAACTGGGCGAGGAGAGCCGGGATGTCGCCGCCGGGGATGGTGGTGGTGGTGACCACGGACGAGGTGGTCGTGGTGTTGATGGTGTCGAGGATGGTGGTGCTGCACGAGGAGAGCACGGCTGCGCACAGGACGACGGAGACAGCGCGGGAGGGGAGTCGTGTGCGCATGGGCGTCAGGTCGTCACGAATATCCGCGAGGTGGCGAAGGGGTCGACCTCCACGTCGTTGCCCTCCACGTTCACCGTCATGCTGCCATCGCGGGAGATGCCGGTGACGGTGCCGGAGTAGCCGGGCACCAGCCGCCACTTCTCGAGGTAGTCGAGCATGCCCGGTGTGAACTCCAGCTCCTCGGGGATGCGCGTGACCGTGAACGTGGAGCCCTCGCCGATCTTGTTGAGGCGCACCGCCTCCGGGGCCTCGTAGTCACTGCCGGGGATGGGATTGCCGTGCGGGCACGTGGTGGGGTTGCCGAGCACGCGCCCCATCGCCTCCTCCACCTCGTCGGACATGACGTGCTCCCACCGGCCCGCCTCGCGGTGGGCGAGTGCCCACGACAGCCCGAGGATGTCGGTGAGGAAACGCTCGGCCAGCCTGTGGCGGCGGACGACCTGCGTGGCAAGGCCCTCGCCGCGCTGGGTGAGTGAGATGCGGTTGCCCTCGATGGCCACGAGCCCTTCATCAGCCATGCGACGGATCATCTCGGACACCGAGGGTCGTGACACCCGCAGGCGCTCCGCGATGCGCGCCTGGATGACGTCCACGTCGTCCTCGCGCAGCTCGAAGATGCACTCGCAGTACTCCTCGAAGGCGGGATGGTGCTCGCCAGGGTTCGGCATGGGCTCATTCTAGGGGCGACCCAGGAAGTGAGTACCCTCGCGGACATGGCTGACGACACGGCGCAGCATGGCTGATCACAAAGTCCTTCACGCGTTCTCGCCTGCCGTGCGCGAGTGGTTCAGCACCTCTTTCCCGGTGCCCACTGCGCCGCAGGTGCAGGGCTGGCCCGCGATCATCGGCGGTTCGCACACGTTGATCTGTGCCCCCACGGGGTCCGGCAAGACGTTGACCGCGTTCCTCTCGTCGCTCGACCGTCTCATCACCACGGAGGCCCCGCCACCGAAGCAGCGCACCCGTGTGCTGTATGTCTCACCCCTCCGTGCACTGGCGTTCGACGTGGAGAAGAACCTCCGCGCCCCGCTCGCCGGCATCGCGCTCGCGGCCGAGCGCCTGGGTGTGCCGTTCAACGAGCCGGTCGTGGCGATGCGCACCGGTGACACCTCCGCGAAGGACCGCCAGGCACTCGCGCGCAGGCCGCCGGACCTGCTCATCACCACGCCCGAGTCGCTGTACCTCATGCTCACGTCCGCCGTGCGCGACACGCTCGTCAACGTGGACACCGTGATCATCGACGAGATCCACGCGCTCGCCCCCACGAAGCGCGGTGCGCACCTGATGCTCACCCTCGAGCGACTGGAGGAGATCACCGCGCGACCGCCGCAGCGCATCGGCCTCTCCGCCACGCAGCGCCCGCTCGAGGAGGTGGCACGTTTCCTCGGCGGCCAGATGCCCGCGGGGGAGACAGGAGGCATGCAGCCCCGGCCCGTCACCATCGTGGACACCGGCGTGCGCAAGACGCTGAACATCGACGTGGTCGTGCCGGTGGAGGACATGGCGGACCTCGGCCGCGAGTCACCCCCGGGGGAACTGCACAGTGGGCCTGCCACCGCCGCGCTCGCACCGCGGCGCACCAGCATCTGGCCGAGCATCTACCCGAAGGTCCTCGACCAGATCCTCGTGCACCGCAGCACCATCATCTTCTGCAACGCGCGCCGCGCCGCGGAGAGGTTGGCGGCCAACCTGAACGAGCTCGCCCAGGAGCGCGGCATCGGCGTGGACCCGGAGACGGGCGTGGTTCGCGAGGAACTGGTGAAAGCCCACCACGGCTCCTTGGCGCGCGAGCAGCGCGTGCTGATCGAGGACCAGCTGAAGCGCGGCGACCTGCGCGCGATCGTGGCCACGTCGTCGCTCGAGCTCGGCATCGACATGGGTGCCGTGGACCTCGTTATCCAGGTGGAGTCGCCGGGCGCCGTCAGCCGCGGCCTGCAGCGCATCGGGCGTGCCGGTCACACGGTGGGCGAGCCGAGCAACGGCACGATCTACCCGAAGCACCGCCACGACCTGCTCGAGAGTGCCGTCGTCACGCGGCACATGCTGGACGGGCGGATCGAGGCCACGCGGTACCTGCGCAACCCGCTGGACGTGCTCGCCCAGCAGGTCGTGGCGCACGCGGCGGTGTCCGGCGACGTCCCTGTCGCCTCCCTCGCCGCGATGGTCAGGCGCACCGCCGCCTTCGCCGACCTGGGAGACGACGTGCTGCACAACGTGCTCGACCTCCTGTCCGGCCGTTACCCCAGCGAGGAGTTCAGCGAGCTGCGCCCGCGCATCGTCTGGGACCGCATCGCAGGCACGGTGCGCGCACGCGACGGCGCCCAGCGCCTGGCCGTCACGAACGGCGGCACCATCCCCGACAGGGGACTCTTCGGGGTCTTCCTGCCCGACGGCACGCGCGTGGGGGAGCTGGACGAGGAGATGGTGTACGAGTCGCGCCCGGGGGAGACGTTCCTGCTCGGTGCCAGCACGTGGCGCATCGAGGACATCACCTTCGAGCGGGTCATCGTCACGCCCGCGCCCGGGCAGCCGGGGAAGATGCCGTTCTGGCGCGGCGACATGCTCGGCCGTCCCGTGGAGCTCGGCCGGGCGCTCGGTGCGTTCGTGCGCGAGATGCGCGCAAGAGACGGCGAGTCGGCGGTGCAGGTGCTGCGTGACGACCACATGCTGGACGAGCTCGCTGCCGCCAACCTGGTTGCCTACCTGTCGGAGCAGGCGGAGTCCACCGGCGTGGTGCCCGACGACCGCACGATCGTGGTGGAGAGGTTCCGCGACGAGATCGGCGACTGGCGCGTGTGCATCCACACGCCGTACGGCACGCCCGTCCATGCGCCGTGGGCGATGGCGATACAGACGAGGTTCCTCGAGCAGCACGGTCTGCACGTGGAGACCATGTGGGGGGACGACGGGATCGTGCTGCGCCTGCCGGAGGCGGCCGACTCGATCGACCCGAACGACTTTGTGATGGACCCCGACACCGTGCACGACACGGTCGTGGGCGCACTGCCGCAGACGTCCATGTTCGCGGCCCGCTTCAGGGAGTGCGCCGCACGCGCGCTCCTGCTGCCGCGCCGCAGGCCCGGGGAGCGCACGCCGCTGTGGCAGCAGCGCCAGCGCGCGGCCAACCTCCTCGCTGTGGCGGCGAAGTACCCCACGTTCCCGATGCTTCTCGAGACCAGCCGCGAGTGCCTGCAGGACGTGTTCGACGTGCCGGCACTGTGCGAGGTGCTGGCCCAGGTCCGCTCGCGCGGGATCCGGCTGGTCCACGTGGACACGCCGAGGGCCTCGCCGTTCGCGCAGAACCTCATGTTCAACTGGATCGCGGCCTACATGTACGAGGGCGACGCGCCGCTCGCGGAGCGCCGCGCCGCCGCGCTCTCGCTCGACCGCGACCTGCTGAACTCGCTGCTCGGCGCCGAGGAACTGCGCGAGCTGCTCGACCCGGAGGTCCTCGCCTCGATCGAGCTCGAGCTGCAGTGCATGACGGACGGTCGGCGCGCTCGCAGTGCCGACGAGCTGCACGACGTGCTCAGGAAGGTCGGCGACCTCACCCGCGCCGAGGTCTCGCTGCGTTGCGACACCGATCCGACTGCGTGGGTCGACGACCTCGTCCGTGACAGGCGGGCGTTCGTCGGCCGGGTCAGGGACGAAGAGGTCGTGATCGCCGCGGAGGACGCAGCGCTGTACCGCGATGCGCTCGGGTGCAACCTGCCCCTCGGCCTGCCCACGGCGTTCACCGACCCGCGGCCCGCACCGCTCGGGCACCTGGTGGCCCGCTACGCGCGCACCCACGGCCCGTTCCTCACCGCGCACGCGGCCGCACGGTTCGGCGCCACGCCGGAGCGCATCACCGGCGCGCTCGCCGCGCTCGAGTCGGACGGCAGGGTGGTGAGGGGCGAGTTCCGCCCGGAGGGCACGGAGCGTGAGTGGTGCGACGTGGACGTGCTGCGCCAGCTGCGACGCCGCTCGCTCGCCGCGCTGCGCCGCGAGGTGGAACCGGTGGACCAGGCGGCGCTCGCCAGGTTCCTCCCCGCCTGGCACGGCATCACGGCACCGCAGAAGGGCACGGACGCACTCGTCGGCGCCGTCAACGTCCTGCAGGGCGCGGCCATCGTGGCGTCGTCACTGGAGTCGGACGTGCTCCCGCTCCGCGTGCGCGGGTACAGGCAGAGCGACCTCGATGCCATGTGCGCCACGGGCGAGGTCGTGTGGGTCGGCGCCGGTGCGCTCGGCTCCTCCGACGGCCGCATCCGGCTGTTCTTCGCCGACCAGCTCGCGCTACTCGCGCCCGCGATCGAGTTCCCGGAGCCACCGGAGGGAGACGTGCACACAGCGCTCCGGCTCTCGCTCGAGCGGCGTGGGGCGCTCTTTTTCTCCCAGCTGCGCGCCGCCGCCCCGCAGGCCACCGATGCCGAGGTGCTCGCCGCGCTGTGGGACCTCGTGTGGGCCGGCGAGGTCACGAACGACACGCTCGCGCCGCTCCGCGCGATGCTGTCCGGCGGCGGCAGATCGTCATCGGCATCGTCGTCAGGGAGACCCGCATCCCGCGCAGGGCGCCCGCGCCCCGGACGTCTCACGCGCATCGGCCCGCCCAAGGGTGCCGGGCGCTGGAGCCTCGTCGCGCCGCTGCTGCAGCCCGCGCCCCGTCCCACGGAGTCGTCGCACGCGCTCGCCCTGCAGATGCTGGAGCGCCACGGGGTCGTCACCCGCGAGGCGGTGCTCGCGGAGGGACCCGTGGGAGGTTTCGCCTCGGTCTACGGGGTGCTGAAGACCATGGAGGAGCGCGGCCAGGTGCGCCGCGGATATTTCATCAACGGTCTCGGTGCCGCCCAGTTCGCCCTCCCGGGCGCCGTCGACAGGCTGCGCGACTCGCGTGACGGCGTGGACGCGGAACTGCACCCGGAGTCCGTGCCCGCGCCCGTGGTGCTCGCCGCAACCGACCCCGCACAGCCTTACGGCGCGTCGGTGCCGTGGCCGCTCACTCAGGGCAGGCCGGTGCGCGGTGCCGGTGCAGTGGTGGTGCTCGCCGACGGCGAGCCGCTCGCGTGGTTCGACCCGCGGGCCCACCATCTGGTCACGTTCCCGCACACCCGGGAGCGCACCGCGTGGGTCGACGCACTGGTGTCGCTCGTGAAGGACGGCCGCCGCCGTTCCCTCGAGGTGCGCAAGATCGACGGTGACGTGCCGTCGAACGATGACCCCATCACGGACATCCTTCGCCGGGGCGGGTTTGTCGACGGGTACCGCGGTCTGACGTTGCGGGACTAATCGGGCGGGACTAATCGGGCGGGATTAGTCAGGCGGAATCAATCAGTCGCCGATGGAGCGCAGCCCTGCCCAGGCCAGCCCGCCGATGGTGCGGCCGACCTTCTCGGGGTCGAAGTCCACGTGTTCTGCGATGAGGTGCCGGCTCACGGCCTCTGCCATCCCCACCAGGCCGAGCGCGAACGTGCGCTGGTCCTGTGCGCTGACGTGGGCCGTGATGAGCGGTGCGATCGCCGCCGCGGCGCCGTCCTCGAACTGCTTCACGATGTCGGCGAACTCCTCGTCGACGCGGCCGCTGCTCTCGAACACGAGCGAGAACGCGTTCCGGTTGTGGGACACCCACGTGAAGTAGGCGACCATGCCGCGCATCGTCTTCTCGCGGCCGTCGTCACCCGCCCCGGCGGCCTCGGAGACTACCTTCGAGACGAGGTCACGGCCGACGAACTGGAGCAGCTCGATGTAGAGGGCGCGCTTGCTGTCGAAGTGCTGGTAGAGCACCGGCTTCGTGACCCCCATCGCGTCGGCGATGTCATTCATGGAGGTGTTGTGGTACCCGCCCTGCGCGAACGCGTTGAGTGCCACCGCGAGAATCTGTTCCTTGCGGGCGGGGGACTCGTTCGACACCTAGAGACCGTTCTCCCGGTCCTCGCGCTCCGCGGCCTTCACGGCGTAGCCGAGCACGATGGAGGGTGCGAGCAGCACGCTGCCGGCGATGAGACTGACAGTGACGAGGGTGACGAGCGGCCCCTTGAACCCGAGCACGAAGGCCATCACGAACGCGGCCATGGCGAGGGCGATGAAGAGGTAGCCGACCCTGTTGGCGAGGAGCGTCCACTTCGCCACCTGGGCGCGCCTGGCCCGGACGGGGTCGTGCTCGGGGGTGTTCATTGCCCGAAGCGTAGGGGCGTTCACAGGTTCGCGGGCAGGAGTCCGGACAGGTTCGCGAACATCATGTAGAGCGAGGGCACGAACAGGACCGTGGCGATGCCCCAC